>CAMDFT010000008.1 GCA_945897795.1 Limnohabitans sp. Rim8
TGAACAACAACCCCAGCGAATGAAATTGCTGCTGGCTCAAAGCGGTTTGCACCGCCGTGGGCACGCCCCCGGCAAACACCGGCAAATGCGCAAAAGCGGCGCTGAACACCACGCTGGTGCAGGCGCTGATCGCCCCCAGCGCCAGAAACCACCGGGCAGAGTGGGGCCAGACTTCATCAGAGTAATCAAAGGTATTTGCAGAAGACGGACTGGACATGGTGCGGCTGGTCGAAAGGTGAAAAAAGGAACCCGCGCATTGGAGCACGACTTTGTGCGTCAGATTTGATTTTCATCAGACACTGGCCGCGCACCTGGGTGCACAGTGAAGCGTCAACACCAACCCAAGGAAGCACCATGAAACTGCTGATCGATTTGTTTTCAACCGACTACGGCCTGATGAGTTTGGCCGTGATCGTGGTCATGCTGCTGATGGGCGCTTTTTTCTTGCGCATGTTTTTGCACAAGATGAACCACAACGAATGACCGCTCACA
Source organism: Limnohabitans sp. Rim8 (assembly GCA_945897795.1). Taxonomy (GTDB): domain Bacteria; phylum Pseudomonadota; class Gammaproteobacteria; order Burkholderiales; family Burkholderiaceae_C; genus Limnohabitans_A. The sequence continues at coordinate 493 of CAMDFT010000008.1, forward strand.
CCAGCCGCCTGCGGTAACCCCCTGTCCGCCCGCCGGGCGACAGCCCCACTTGCCAAAAGGGGTTGTAGCGGACCCGGAAGGTGCGTGCGCAGCACAGCCGGTCGCAGCGACACAGGCGTTAAAAACAGACGGTTTGCCCTTGGGCCCTAGCTTGCCAAAGGGCATAATTGACGTTGACGTAACGTCAATCACATTCAGGAGCAACACATGGACATTCAAGGCAAAGTTTTCATCGTCACCGGCGGCGCATCGGGCTTGGGCGAAGGCACGGCGCGCATGCTGGCGGCCAACGGCGGCAAGGTGGTGATTGCCGACATGCAGGCTGAAAAAGGTGAAGCGATTGCCAAAGAACTGGGCGGCGCATTTGTGAAGTGCGACGTGAGTAACGAAGCCGACGGCCAGGCCGTGGTCGCCCAGGCCGTGTCCATGGGCAAGCTGGTGGGTCTGGTCAACTGCGCGGGCATTGCCCCGGCCGAAAAAACCGTGGGCAAGAACGGCGCTCACAACCTGGCCGTTTACACCAAGACCATCATGGTCAACCTGGTGGGCACCTTCAACATGATCCGCCTGGCCTCTGAAGCCATGTGCAAAAACGAGCCAGAAGCCACAGGCGAGCGCGGCGTACTCATTTCAACCGCTAGCGTGGCCGCCTATGACGGTCAAATTGGACAGGCCGCTTACGCCGCATCCAAAGGTGGCATCGTCGGCATGACCCTGCCCATTGCCCGCGACTTGGCGCGCAACGGCATCCGCAACATGACGATTGCCCCCGGCATCTTCGGCACCCCCATGCTGTTTGGCATGCCGCAAGAAGTGCAAGATGCCCTGGCCGCCGGCGTGCCCTTCCCCAGCCGCTTGGGCACCCCGCAGGACTATGCCAAGCTGGCCAAACACATCATCGAAAACGACATGCTCAACGGCGAGGTGATCCGGCTGGATGGCGCGATTCGACTGGCTCCGAAGTGAGTTGAAAACAGCCCCGCTGACTCAGGCCGCGATGCCCATCCAACTCAGGGCGAACCAAGCCGCAACGTATGCGCCCGTGAAAGCCAGCACCACGGGCATGGCAGCCTGACCTGCCACCCGCTCAGCAAGGATGCCCGCCACTGGGATGAATTGCTGAGCGTGAACGGCCAAAAAATGCGCGGGGCGCAAATCTTGCCAAGTGTGCCAACCAACCACCGGCCAACCCACGCCAGCAGGCGGCTGCTTGCCCCCCAGCATGAAACCACTGACAGTGGACAACACAAAGGTCAGGGCCAAGCCCAAAAGCACCGCCAAGAGGGTGGGAGTGAGCACCGCTGCCCCCAAAGCTTTCCAAATGACCCATGCCAGCCAGGCTTGCGATGCCACCAAGCCCACCGCTGCAGCCGCCATCAGGCCAAACAAAATGGCCCGCACAGGGTCGGTCGTGTTGTAGTGCGAGCCCTCACCGAGCGACGCTTGGTAAGTGATGTACACCACCTCAAACAAAGAGGTGATGATGATCAAAGCAGCGATCCACTGAAAGCTTTGGTCATGGCCTACCTCACCGGGCACCAGCGTGGTCAACCACACGGTGGTCAAGGCAAACAGCGCCGTGCCCGCCATGAACTTCATCGGCTTGGCCCAAATGCCCACCTCGCGGAGCGTCCGCATATCAACCCAAGACAAAGCCAAGGTGGGCAGCAGAGCCATGGCCATCAACAGCGCATATGCACACAGTATTTTTTGTGCTGTGCTCAGCCCCGACCAAATCAGTAAGGAGCCGCCCAGGTTTTCAGCAAACGGTAAAGATGACATGTTGCCCCCCTCAATGTTGACACCGTCTACTATTGTCATTTATTGTTCCGGAGCTCCAACACACTGATTTTGTGATCCCCCCGGACATGGGGTTTGCCACCCGCCCCACACCTGCTTTTTTCCGAATGGCCAGGCAGTCGGGCGAGATGGAGGCCCAGCGGCTTTTGCCTCAACTGAAGGCAGCGTTGCAAAGTTCGCAAATTTTGAAACCTTAAAAGGAATATGGAATAAATTCAAAGGTTCCATCGCCACCATCGAGCGGGCGAATGCGGTTGTCCACCAAAGAGGGAACACATGAAAACACCTTTGCCTTTGAGCCTGATCTTGCTGGCGCTTTTGAGCGCCTGCACCACCCAGCCCCCCGCCAACGCCCTGCGTTACAGCGTGCCCGATCAGGCCATGCAACCCGAAGCGGCCAGCGGCAACAACACCAAACCAGGCTGGGCCTTCACGCGTCAAGCTGTGGCTGCGGCCAACCCGCTGGCCACCGATGCGGGGCACCAGGTGCTTCGCGCAGGTGGCTCCGCGCTGGATGCGGCCATAACGGTGCAGATGGTGCTGGGCTTGGTGGAGCCGCAATCGAGTGGCATTGGCGGCGGCGCGTTTTTGCTGCACTTTGATGGCCAAAAAGTCACCGCGCATGACGGGCGCGAAACCGCCCCCGCTGGCGCACGCGGCGACATGTTTCTAGACCAAGGCAAGCCGCTGCCTTTCGCGGATGCCGTGCAAAGCGGCCATTCGGTGGGCGTGCCTGGCGTGGTGCGCATGCTGGAGGCGGCGCACCGCCAGCACGGCCGCCTGCCTTGGGCGCAGTTGATGGCGCCCGCCATCACGCTGGCCGAGCAAGGCTTTCGGGTCAGCCCCCGTTTGCACAGCTTGCTGCAAGCCGATGCGCTGCTCAAAAAAGACCCGCTGGCGCTGCGCTTTTTCTACCAAATCGATGGCCAAGCCTGGCCCGTGGGCCATGTGCTGCGCAACCCCGAATATGGCCATGTATTGCGACGCATTGCCGCAGAGGGCAGCCGGGCCCTGCACCAAGGGCCGGTGGCCCAGGCCATGGTGGCCCGCACGGCGCAAGCACCACGCCCCGGCACCCTGAGCCTGCAAGACCTGGCCAACTACCAGCCCCGAATGCGCGAAGCCCTGTGTTTTGACCACACAGCTTCCTCGCGGGCCTACCGCATCTGCGGCTTTCCGCCACCGTCTTCGGGCCAGATCGCCATCGGCCAAATTTTGGGCATGCTGGGCCACACCACAGCCCAAGGCCCGGAGCTGGCAGGCGGCCTGCCCTCACCCGACTTTTTGCACCGTTACACAGAGGCCTCTCGCTTGGCCTTTGCCGATCGGGCGCAGTTCGTGGCCGACCCTGAATTTGTAAGCGCCCCCGCTGGCGACTGGCGCAGCCTGCTGGCACCCGGCTACTTGCGCGAACGCAGCCAGCTGATTGGCAGCCAAGCCATGAAAGCGGCCCCCGCAGGCCAGCCCGGAGGCCAAACCACCAGCTTTGCCCCCATGCCCACACAAATCGAATACGGCACCAGTCACATCAGCGTGGTCGATGCACAAGGCCGCGCCGTGGCCATGACCACCACCATCGAAGCCGCATTCGGCTCACGCCGCATGGTCACCACCGACCCGACTCGCCCCGGCGGCTTTTTGCTCAACAACGAGTTGACCGATTTCAGCCTGGCCCCTGCCGACGCGCAGGGCCGCCCGATTGCCAACCGGGTCGAGCCCGGCAAACGCCCACGCTCGTCCATGTCGCCCACGCTGGTGTTTGACAAGGCCACAGGCCAGTTGCTCATGAGCGGCGGCAGCCCCGGGGGCGCAGCCATCATCCACTACACGGCCAAACTGCTCACGGGCGCGCTGCACTGGGGCCTGAACGCGCAGCACGCGATTGACCTGCCCAACTTCGGCACGCTGGGTGGCCCCAGTTTTTTGGAAGCCCAGCGTTTTGACCGCAGCACCGTGGACGCCCTGAAAGCGCGCGGCCACGAGGTGCGCGAAATGGAGATGACCAGCGGCCTGCAGGCGATTGAGCGCACACCCAAAGGGTGGTTTGGCGGCGCCGATCCCCGGCGCGAAGGCGTGGTACAGGGCGACTGAGCTACAGTCGCCCAAGCGACCACGCCCGGGCAGCGGCTCAGGTTTGCCCTCTTGCCAGTTCACGCCGCTTCCATTGGAATGGTCACACCCCATTCAAACAGGAGACCGGTGTGAAAACCCAAGGCACGTCACGACGCACATTTGTTCAGGCAACCGCCGCCGCCGCGGTCACGGTGGCCTTCCCCAACTTGGCGCAAGCCCAGGCCTTTCCGGCCAAGCCCATCAAACTGATCTGCCCCTGGCCTGCAGGCGGCTCCACCGACGCCGTGATGCGTGCTCTGGGCGAGAGTGCCAGCAAAGCGCTGGGCGTTCAAGTGATCATCGAAAACAAACCCGGTGCCAGCGGCATGCTGGGTCCCAATGAGCTGGTCCGTGCCCAGCCCGACGGCTATACGCTTTCGCAAATCACTATCGGCGTCGCGCGTTTGCCGCACATGCAAAAAATGCAGTTCGACCCGCTCAAGGATTTCACCTACATCGCGTGCCTGACGGGCTACACCTTCGGTGTGGTGGTGCGGGCCGACTCGCCCATCAAGTCGATTGCGGACCTCGTGGCCTTTGCCAAAGCCAACCCGGGCAAGTTCACCTATGGCTCAACGGGCAATGGCACCACGCCACACCTGGCCTTTGCCGAATTCGCCAGCAAAGCCAAGATCGACGTCACCCATGTGCCCTTCAAAGGCAGCGCCGATGGCGTGCAAGCGGTGTTGGGCGGCCATGTCATGTCACACAGCGACGCCACCGGCTGGGCCCCACAGGTTGAGGCGGGCACCATGCGCCTGCTGGCCACCTACGGCAGTAAACGCACCAAGCGCTGGCCCAACATCCCCACGCTCAACGAACTCGGTTTCGACACCGTCTCCGATTCGCCCTTCGGCATTGGCGGCCCCAAAGGCATGGACCCGGCCGTGGTGAAGAAACTGCACGACGTTTTCAAACAAACCCTGCAAGACCCAGCGGTTCTGACCAGCTTCGACAAATACGACCAATCGGTGATCTACATGGGCACCGAGGAATACACCCAGTTCATCCGCAACACCTTTCAGTCCGAAAAAGCGACCATCGAGCGCCTGGGCCTGGCCATGAAAACCTAAAAAAGGCCATAGCGTCACGCATCCTGTTCATGAGACGACAGGATGCAGGCCAAAAAAACGGCAGCCTAGGCTGCCGTTTTGCATGGATGCCGGATCCAATCCGGCATGACAGATGGGATCAGTAAGCCTGGCCCAACTGACCCAAGATGGCGGGGTTCTCCAAGGTAGAGATGTCTTGCGTGATCTCTTCGCCCTTGGCCAATGAGCGCAGCAGGCGGCGCATGATCTTGCCGGAACGTGTCTTGGGCAGGTTTTCGCCAAAGCGGATGTCTTTGGGCTTGGCGATCGGGCCAATTTCTTTGGCGATGTGGTCGCGCAACTGCTTGGCAATCGCCTTGCCTTCTTCGGTGTTGGGCAAAGAACGCTTGAGCACCACGAAGGCGCAAATCGCCTCTCCGGTGGTGTCGTCAGGGCGGCCCACCACGGCGGCTTCGGCCACCAGCTCGGTGCAGCTGACCAAGGCCGATTCGATTTCCATCGTGCCCATGCGGTGACCCGACACGTTCAGCACGTCGTCGATGCGGCCGGTGATGGTGAAGTAGCCGGTTTTCTCGTCGCGGATCGCACCGTCGCCCGCCAAGTAGTACTTGCCTTTGAAGTCATCGGGGTAGTAGCTCTTTTTGAAACGCTCGGGGTCGCCCCAGATGTTGCGGATCATGGAAGGCCATGGCTTTTTCACAACCAAAATGCCGCCTTGGCCATCGGGCACGTCTTTGCCGGTCTCGTCCACGATGGCCGCTTGGATGCCGGGGAAGGCCAGCGTGCAAGAGCCGGGCACCATGGGTGTGGCACCAGGCAAAGGCGTGATCATGTGACCACCGGTTTCGGTCTGCCAGAAGGTGTCGACGATGGGGCAATTGCCGCCGCCCACATGCTTGTGGTACCACTCCCAAGCGGCGGGGTTGATCGGCTCGCCGACCGAACCCAACAAGCGCAGGCTACTCAGGTCGTAGCTCTTGGGATGCACAGCGTCGTTGGCTTCTGCGGCCTTGATGAGCGAGCGGATGGCGGTGGGCGCGGTGTAGAAAATGGTGGCTTTGTGGTCCTGAATCATCTTCCAGAAACGGCCCGCATCGGGGTAAGTGGGCACGCCTTCGAACACGATTTCGGTGCCGCCCAAAGCCAATGGGCCGTAGGTGATGTAAGTGTGGCCCGTGACCCAGCCGATGTCGGCGGTGCACCAGAACACGTCGTCGGCTTTCAGGTCAAAGGTCCACTTGGTGGTGAGCGCCGCGTGCAGCAAATAGCCGCCGGTGCTGTGCTGAACGCCTTTGGGTTTGCCGGTAGATCCTGATGTGTAGAGCAAGAACAGGGGGTGCTCGGCACCCACCCACTCGGGCTCGCAGGTGGCGGCTTGCTGGTCAGCCAAGTCGGCCATCCACAGGTCGCGGCCTGCGGTCATGGCGATGTCGGCGCCCGAGCGCTTGACGACCAAGACATTCTTGATTGAGCCGCAACCGCCGAGGTTGATGGCGTCATCCACGATGGACTTCAAGGGCAGCAACTTGCCGCCGCGCACTTGGTTGTCGGCGGTGATCACGGCCACGGCGCCGGTGTCTTCGATGCGGTCGCGCAGCGACTGGGCCGAGAAACCACCGAACACCACCGAGTGGGTCGCACCGATGCGGGCGCAGGCCTGCATGGCGGCCACGCCGTCGATCGACATCGAGATGTAGATGACCACGCGGTCACCTTTTTGGATGCCCAAGCTCTTGAGTGCGTTGGCAAATTGGCAGGTCTTGGCCAGCAATTGGCTGTAAGTGACCTTGCTCACTTCGCCGCCGTCGGCTTCGAAGATGATGGCGGTTTTGTCGCCCAGGCCTTTTTCGACGTTGCGGTCCAGGCAGTTGTAAGAGGCGTTCAGGGTGCCGTCTTCGAACCACTTGAAGAAAGGCGCGTTCGATTCGTCGAGCACCTTGGTGAAGGGGGTCTTCCAGCTGATCAGCTCTCTGGCCAGACGGGCCCAATAGCCTTCGTAATCGGTTTCGGCTTCTTTGCAAAGCGCCTCATAGGCGGGCATACCCGAGATGTGGGCGTTTTTGACGAATTCGGCACTGGGTTGGTAGATGGGGCTGCTCATAACGTCTGTCTCCTTTGTAACAAGTCAAATTCTAAACTGCGGTAAATGTCGTTTGTGGCTCTTACAAAGCACTGACTGACATCAAACTTGCACATTCGCAAGCTCAGATACAGGCTCTTCGGCCTAAAATTGCGGGCTGCATGAAGCGATGCTTTGTGAACTTCAAACTTGGAAAATCATGCCACCTCCCATCGTCAAATCCTCAATTACCCAAATCAACAGCTTTATATTTGCCAGCCGTTGGCTGCAATTGCCGCTTTATTTGGGATTGATCGCGGCACAAGCCGTTTATGTCTTTCACTTCTGGGTCGAGTTGGTCCATTTGCTGGAAGCCGCATTTGGCAGCCAAACCGCCCTGCAGGCCCTGATTGGCAGCATTGGCTACAAAACAGACGCCCCCATCACCGGCCTCAATGAAGTGGTCATCATGTTGGTGGTGCTGGGTTTGATCGACGTGGTCATGATCTCCAACCTCTTGATCATGGTGATTGTGGGCGGCTACGAAACCTTTGTCTCGCGCCTGAACTTGGACGGTCACCCCGATCAACCCGAATGGCTCGACCATGTGAACGCCTCGGTGCTCAAAGTCAAACTGGCCACGGCCATCATCGGCATCAGCTCGATCCATTTGCTCAAGACCTTCATCAACGCCGCCAACTACACAGAACAGGTCTTGATGTGGCAAACCATCATCCACATCGCCTTCTTGTTCAGCGCCATCGCGATTGCCTATGCCGACCGCCTGATGTCGCACCACCACAAGGCCCACTGAGCGTCTGACAGAACCACTGTTTTTTGATTTTCTCGGAATCACACCACCATGACCACCCTGATCAAACAAGACGACCTGATTGAATCGGTTGCTGCCGCGCTGCAATACATCAGCTATTACCACCCAGCCGACTTCATCTCGCACTTGGCGAGCGCTTACGAGCGCGAGCAAAGCCCGGCGGCCAAGGACGCCATTGCGCAGATCCTGACCAACAGCAAGATGAGCGCGATCGGGCACCGCCCAATTTGCCAAGACACCGGCATCGTTAACGTGTTCCTCGAAGTCGGCATGGACGTGAAGTTCGACGGCTTCACCGGCAGCCTAGAAGACGCTGTCAACGAAGGCGTACGCCAAGGCTACAACTTTGCCGAGAACATGCTGCGTGCGTCTGTCGTGTCGGACCCGCACTTCAACCGCAAAAACACCAAGGACAACACGCCCGCCGTGATCTTCACCAAGATCGTGCCGGGCCACCATGTGCATGTGACCGTGGCGGCCAAAGGCGGCGGCAGCGAGAACAAGTCCAAGCTGATCATGCTCAACCCCGGCGACAGCATCGTCGACTGGGTACTCAAGACCGTGCCCACCATGGGCGCAGGCTGGTGCCCACCCGGCATGCTGGGCATTGGCATTGGCGGCACGGCCGAAAAAGCCGTGCTCTTGGCCAAGGAAAGCCTGATGGACGACCTGGACATGTACCAGCTGCTCGAAAAATCCAGCAAGGGCGAGAAGCTCGACCAAGTCGAAGACATGCGGCTGGAGCTGTACCACAAGGTCAACGCCCTGGGCATTGGCGCGCAAGGCCTGGGGGGCCTGACCACCGTGCTCGACGTCAAGATCAAGCTGTACCCCACGCACGCGGCCAGCAAACCCGTGGCCATGATCCCCAACTGCGCCGCCACCCGCCACGCGCACTTTGTGCTCGACGGCTCTGGCCCATCGTATTTGGACGTGCCTTCACTCGACCTGTGGCCCAACGTGGGGTGGACGGCCGACACCGAAAAAAGCCAGCGCGTGGACCTGAACAAGCTCACGCCCGAGCAAGTCGCTGCCTGGAAACCCGGCCAAACCCTGCTGCTCAACGGCAAGATGCTGACCGGCCGCGACGCTGCGCACAAGCGCATTCAGGACATGCTGGCCAAGGGCGAACCGCTGCCTGTGAGTTTCAAGAACCGCGTGATTTATTACGTCGGTCCCGTCGACCCCGTGGGCGACGAGGCTGTGGGCCCTGCCGGCCCCACCACCTCCACCCGCATGGACGGCTTCACTGAGATGATGTTGGGCCAAACCGGGCTGATCGCCATGATCGGCAAGGCCGAGCGCGGCCCCGTAGCGATTGAGGCCATCAAGAAGCACAAGAGCGCTTACCTGATGGCCGTGGGCGGCGCAGCCTACCTCGTGTCCAAAGCCATCAAGCATGCCCAAGTGGTGGGTTTTGCCGACATGGGCATGGAAGCCATTTACGAATTTGACGTGGTCGACATGCCCGTGACGGTGGCCGTGGACGCGGGCGGCACCAGCGCCCACATCAAAGGACCAGCCGAATGGCAAAAGCGCATCGCCACCGGCGAGTTCAAAGGCATTGGCGTGAACGCTGGCTGATGCACCCCTGCTCTTCAAGGCCGCGCAAGCGGCCTTTTTTCAGGCCCAACACCCCATGAGCACCGATCCAACACACCCCATTGGCGTGTTTGACAGCGGCATCGGCGGCCTGAGCGTGCTGCAGGCCTTGCAAAAAGAACTGCCGCACGAGTGCTTTGTGTACTTGGCCGACAACGCGCACGCGCCATACGGCGAAAAAAGCGAATCCTTCATCCGCCAGCGAACCCATGCGATTGCCGAGTACCTGCTGGCGCAGCACCACATCAAGGCCCTGGTCGTGGCCTGCAACACCGCCACCGCAGCGGCCATCCATGAATTGCGTGCACGGCACCCTGCGCTGCCGCTGGTGGGGCTGGAGCCCGCACTCAAACCCGCCCTGGCCCTGAGCCGCACCCACCGTATTGGCGTGATGGCCACCCGGGGCACCGTGGCCAGCGACAAGTTTGCCCGGCTGTTGGCCAGCGTGCAAAGCGAGGCGCATTTTGAGGTGCAAGCTTGCAACGGACTGGCCTTGGCCATCGAACTCAGCACCCTGCCCGATCAGGCGGTGGCTGCGCAAGCGCAAATATCGCAATTGCTGCAGACCTACACCCAGGCCATGGGCCGCTTCGGCTGCGCACCTGGCGACATCGACACCCTGGTGCTGGGCTGCACCCACTATGTGTTTGTCGAAAAGGATTTGCGCCAGTTGCTGGGACTCGATGTGCAACTGGTCTCAACAGGCGAACCGGTGGCGCGTCAAACGCAGCGCTTGCTGGCGGCAGCTCAGTTGCTGAACACGCTGGCTCTGCATGGGGCTGCGCAGCCCGTGCGCTTGTTGACCACCGGTGACTTGCAAGGCCTGCAAGCCGCCGCCCAGCGCTGGCTGGGTTTGCCCCCCGAGGTCTGCGAGGCAGTACCTGCCTTGCTCAGCTGAGACTTCGGGACAGCCAATCAAGGGCGTGTTCCACGCCCAACGTCAAGGATTCGACTGCGCCGCCAATCGGCCACGTTCCACGTTCACCGGCATCAACAACACCAACCCCAGCACAAACAGCAAAGAGGTCGATCCGATCGCGAGGCGCTGGTTGCCATCGCTCAGCCAGGTGATCAGGCCATAGGTCAGCGGCCCCAAAATGCTGGCCAACCGAATGGCAAAGGTCCACAGGCCAAAAAATTCACCCAAGCGATGGGCCGGCACCATCAACCCCGCCATGGCGCGACCCGCAGACTGGCTCGATCCCATGCAAAAGCCAGCGATCCCGGCTGCCCACCAGAACGTGGCCTTGTCGGTGGACAGGGCCGCGATGAAACAGGTGGCCACCCACCCCAGCAGTGTCAGCGACAAGGCCAGCTTGTGACCCAAGCGGTCTTGCACATGGCCAAAGATCAGGGCCCCGACAAAAGCCGCGATGTTGAGCACAAAGATCAGCACCATGGTTTCTTGCGGCTGAAACCCGATGACCTGCTCGGCGTAAATGGCGGCCAGGGTAATGGCCACCGCCACGCCGCCCTGGTAGGCCACGGCGCAGGCCAGCAACTGGGTGAAGTCGCGGTACGGCAAAGCCTCACGCAGGGTCTGGCGCAAGTGTCGCAGGCTTTGTGTGACCGACCGGATCGGCACTTCCGGACGGGCTGGCGAGTGCTCACGCAACAGGGCAAAAGTGACCCATGCCGCGCCACCATACACGGCCGCCGTGATCAGCATCGTCACCGGGACAAACTGGCTGCCCGACTCGCCGCGCGCCTGGGCGGCCAGCACATAAGCCAGGCAAATGCCCAGCGTCAGCATGCCGCCGATGTAGCCCAGCGACCAGCCCCAACCGCTCACACGGCCCATGGCCTCAGGCTTGGCCAATTCGGGCAAAAACGAAGCGGTCAGCGATTCGCCATAAGAAAAGAAGGTGTTGGACACCACCAAAATGCACAAGCCCAGCGCCACCTGACCCGGCCCGACCAGGGACAAAGCAGCCGTGCTGATCACACAGCCCGCCGTGACCCACATCAGCATGCGTTTTTTGCCGGCCATCCGGTCGGCCCAAGCGCCCAAACCGGGCATGGTGAGCATCACGATTAAATAAGACAGGCTCAAACCCGAGGTCCAGGCCAAGGTGGCCCAATCGGCCCCGTCGGCCACACCGCCCACAAAATAGGCGGCAAACACGGCCGTGATGACCACCGTGGAATAACCCGAATTGGCGAAGTCGTACATGGCCCAGCCAAAAACTTCGCGCAAACGCACGCCTGGGTTCAGCGCGGAACGAAGACGGTCAAGGTTCATGGTGCGCCCCGATCAGTGCAAATGCCTGGGACGGCGTCCACCACCACTGCTGCCACCATGTCCGCTTGACCCCCCCGATCCACGCGGGGGTTTGCCAAGCTCCAACGAGCTGACCAAGCTGTCAAAGCGCTGGCTGAACAACTTGTCGATCTCGGTCACCACGCCCGACAACTCAGCCCCGTCAAAGTGGCGCTCCATCATGTTGACCACATCGTGCACCAACAGGTCGCGTTGAGCCTGCATGATGGCGCCCGGATCAGGCCCCACAAACAACATCACGAAATCGTCACGCGACTCGCTCCCGCTGGCTTCGTCTTCGTCGTCGAATTCGGTGTCGTAAAAGGTCACCTCGATCTGGGTGCCCGCCGCCGACAAGTCGTTGATGTTCATGCACAAATCGTCCATGACCATGCGAAAGTCCTCGTCGCCGCGCACGGTCCAGCACAAGTTCAAGCGGTGGGTGGTGGCATCAAAACGGATGCCCGGCTCTTCTTCGTACAGGCTCACAGCGCCTTCGTGCAAAGAACGCGCCCCGGCGTAATGCCAAAGGGGCTTGAGCGCTTCCTGTATCGCTTTGATGTCGGTGCCGGGTTTGATCGGCACATCACCATGCACGTGAATTTCGAGCGGTGCGTTGTCGTGGTTCATGATGGTGTTTTCCTCAATTGGTGCCCCGAACCGGAATCGAACCGGTACGCCCGCTATGAACGAAGCAACGGATTTTAAGTCCGGTGTGTCTACCAGTTTCACCATCGGGGCAGAGCGCTTATTGTGCCTTGATAACGCGGTCTTTTTGGCTTCAGTCGATCTGCAAATTCAGCATGGCCAGCGCAAACAGTGCCACCACCGTGATGTAAGCCGCCGACCAGGCCATGGTGCGCCATTTGGGTTTGTCGGTCACGTAGAAAACCACATAGGCCACCCTGGCCGCGATGAAAAACATGGCCAGTGCATCCACCGTGGCCGGATCGACCCCGGTCAGCAAGGCCAAAATGATGCCTACAGCAAAAAACGGGAACGCCTCGAAGCAGTTGGCCTGCGCGGCATTGGCCCGAGCCCGAAACCCGGTTTGACTGGCCAGCCAAGCGCGGGGGTCGCTGTTGTCATAGCCCTTGAAGCCCGACTTGGCGATGCCCGCACACACCACCGGCATGATGCCGGCCACCAACACGGCGCCATAAGAAATCAACATTGAGCTCTCCTTGATCAGCTGCCCAGCCCGGAAAGGTTCTGCAGAAACCGAAAAAAAAGCCACTGAGTTCATCAGTGGCTCGGCACTGGCCCGGCAAAAGCCGGGCGCACCGGGTTCAACCGCCCTTGGTGGAGCGCTTGCCGGGGTTCTTCTTGCTGCGTGTAGCCACACCGCGTTCCAGGCTAATGCGCTGGCCACGGCCGCCGGTGCGCAAGGTCACGCCTGGCAATGCGGGTAGAGGGGGGGTGAATTTACGATCTGCTTCGGTGACGATTTTGTTGCCCATCTGTGGCTCCGGATAAAAAATGCAAAACGACATTAAGCCACAAGAAAGGCCCTGTTTCAGACAGCGGCCCCGCCCGGCGCAAGGATTTTGGGGGCCAGAACCACCCCAACCCCACTCCCCTCGCCATTTCTGCGGGCCAGCGCTGCATCGGCTGCGGCATTTTTTGCAGCCGCATTACTCCCGGCGCAGCGCCACAGCAAAGCCTTTTTGCACCGCGGGCCGCGCCATCAAGGCCTGGTACCAACGCTGAACGTGGGGAAACTGCTGCAAATCCACTTGGTGACGCGGGTGACGCCAAACCCAGCCCAGAATGGCAAAGTCTGCGATCGACAGTTCATCGGCAAAAAATTCGTGGGCGGCCAATCTACGGTCCATCACGCCATACAGGCGCAAGGTCTCGGCCTTGAAACGCTCAAGACCATAGCGTTTGTCGGCCTCGTTGCTCAAGGCTGCGTAATGGTGCACCTGGCCCGGCGCGGGGCCAAAGCCACCCATCTGAAACATCAGCCACTCCAGCGCGGCCACCCGACCCGCGCCATGAGCAGGTAAGAATTTTCCAGTTTTTTCGGCCAAATAAATCAAGATCGCGCCGGACTCAAACACCGTCTGCTTCTGGCCATCGGGCCCCTCGGTGTCCATCAAAGCCGGGATCTTGTTGTTCGGGCTGATCTTCAAAAATGCCGGATCAAATTGCTCTTTTTGGGTGATGTCCACCACTTGCACGGCAAAGGGCAAACCCATCTCCTCCAAGGCCACGGTGATTTTGCGGGCGTTGGGGGTGTCAAAAGCGAAAAGCGTCAAAGCCATGTTGTGTGCCTCCTGTGTTGAACGCGAAGTTTATGCAAAAACGTCTTTACCTCAGGTCCATTTGGGGACCCCTGCTCATGAGATGGGCGACCACGGCGCGACTGCCCGGCGTCTTTCAGTGCATCAAGGATGTTTACTTCGGCGGCAACATGAACGCAGCGCTCGCATGGGGCAATGGGCCCAAGCCAAGACTTTCGGATAATGCAACAGACCAACTTGTCCCCAAAGTGAAGCCCCCATTTCCTTACTTGCACAAAAATCACCCCATGAACACATTTTTGATCCCTCGCGCAGCCACCCTCTCCCTGGTCTTGTTGGCCTGCACGCCCACTTGGGCCCAAAACACGGTCACCGCCGCTGCGGCGCAAGAGCCTGGCGCGCAACTCACGGCCTCAGGCATGGTGTACCGATCACTGAAAGACGGCACCGGGGCCAGCCCCAAAGCCTCCGACACGGTCAAAGTCCATTACCGTGGCACCTTGCCCGACGGCAAAGAGTTCGACAGCTCCTACAAACGCAACGAGGCCATCGAGTTCCCCCTGAGCCGTGTCATCCCCTGCTGGACCGAAGGCGTGCAGCTGATGAAAGTGGGCGGCAAAGCCAAGCTGACCTGCCCGCCTGCCACCGCCTATGGCGATCGCGGCGCAGGCAATGTGATTCCGCCCAAAGCCACCTTGTTGTTCGAGGTCGAGTTGCTGGCCATTAATGGCAAGTGAACGGCAAGTGATCGATTTCTCAAGCCTCCAACTACGGAACACCCCATGAAGCGCCAATCAGCCCGCATGGATGCGGTGGACAGCCCCATCATCCCCACCATCGCCAAGCTGGTGCGCGACAACCCCGGCACCATCTCACTGGGCCAAGGCGTGGTGAATTACGGCCCCCCGGCGCAAGCCGTGGCCGAATTGCCCAACCTCATGGCCGATGGCCAGCTGAACAAATACCAGGCCGTGGGTGGTATCGCCCCCTTGGTGGACCGCTTTCGGCAAAAACTGGCCGACGAGAACCATGTCCATTGCGGCACCGAGTCGATCGTCATGGTCACGGCGGGCAGCAACATGGCGTTTCTCAACAGCGTGCTGGCCGTGGCCGACCCGGGCGACGAATTCATCTTGCCCATGCCGTTTTACTTCAACCAGGAAATGGCCATCCGAATGTGTGGCTGCGTCCCTGTGCCCGTGCCCACACACAGCGACTGGAGCCTGGATGTCGACGCCCTGGCCGCCGCCATCACGCCCCGCACCCGCGCCATCGTCACGGTCTCGCCCAACAACCCCACCGGGGCCGTGTACAGCGAAGAAAGCCTGCGCGCCGTGAACGCCTTGTGCGCCCGCGCAGGGCTTTACCACTTCAGCGACGAGGCCTACGAATACTTCACCTATGGCGATGCCCGGCACTTTTCGCCTGCGTCGATTCCCGGAGCCCAAGGCCACACCCTGTCGTTTTATTCCATGTCCAAGAACTTTGGCATGGCCAGCTGGCGCGTGGGCTATGTGGTGTTCCCGGCCGATCTGTTTGGGGCCATGAACAAGGTCCAAGACACCAACCTGATCTGCGCCCCGGTGGCCTCGCAATTGCTGGCGCTGCAGGCCCTTCAGCTGGGCCGTGAATGGGTTCAACCCAAAGTGCACGCCTTGGCCCAGGTGCGTGCACAGGTCAACCAGGCGCTGCAAGGCCTGGGTGATCTGGTCGAATTTCCAAACACCCAGGGCGCTTTTTATGTGCTGATGAAGTTGCCTGGCGTGGCCGACCCCATGGCTTTCAACCGCGCCATGACCGAAAAACACCGTGTGGCCACCCTGCCCGGTTTTGCCTTCGGCCTGAGCGACATGGCCGTTGCCAACTACCAGCGCCTGTCCTATGGTGCCCTGGACGCCGCCACAGTGGCCGAAGGGGTGGCCCGCTATGTGGCAGCGGTCAAGGACTGGTACAAGGCCTGAGCCCCTCCATTCACCCGCAATTTCCTGCTTTTTCCACCCAACCAAGGCCCAACCATGACCTCTCCCACCCTCGAAAGCTTCACCGCCCAGTCCCTGGATGAAGGCTTTGATGAAATCATCGTGCGCGAGTGGGATGCCGACCTCAAGCTCGACACCCACACCCACCCCTTTGATGTGAGCGCTTATGTGGTGCGTGGTGAATATTGGTTAACGTTGAGCGCCGAGGTTAAGCACCTCCAGGCGGGTGATTTTTTCCGACTGGCACGCGACGTCCCTCATGCTGAACTTTACGGCCCCGAAGGCGCCACCGTTTGGGTGGCCCGGGCCAACTGAATCACGGTAAGGACCAGAACTTGGCTGGCCCAACGGAATGCCCAAACCGTCGACCGGTCTGGGCGGTACACCAGGCACTTGGGCAGCACCAGCCCCTGTTCAGCCTTCTATGATTTTCACGGTTGCGCCAAAGGAGCCCGAGCTTTGCAAGCCTTGGGTGTCGACTGCCAGATGCCAATGGCCGAGCGTGGGAATTTGCAGTCGCACAGCAGATTGCCGCACCACGCCACCGGTATAAATGTGCTTGACCCCTTTTTTGTAATTTGCAAAATTGAGATCGTCCATGAGCCGCACATTCGACGGGTTCGTCAGGGTCACCTCGACAATCTCGCCAATTTGCCTGGGGCCTAAGTCTTTGTATATGAATTGCATCTTTGCCGATCGGTGAATGGGCTTGATCCAAACTGATCGCACCACACAACATGTGCAACCCTTGCGGGCAGACGGTAAAAAAGCAGGCTGTTGGTGAACAGCGCCCAAAATCATCCATCGAATTTTAATGATTTTGCTATTAATGTCAAATATTATATTTAGGTATGCACTACCCACCCATTGGGAATCCTGATTTATGCAAAAAAATAGCCCCGCATGGGGCTATTGAATGAGTACCAAAAAAATGGAGGCGCGACCCAGAGTCGAACTGGGCTCGACGGATTTGCAATCCGTTGCATAACCGCTTTGCTATCGCGCCATGGTCAGTCAGGACTGACAAAACAAGTGAATGATGAATCAATGGCCCAAAATTTAACGGTGTTTAAACTTTGAATGGAGCGGGAAACGAGGCTCGAACTCGCGACCTCAACCTTGGCAAGGTTGCGCTCTACCAACTGAGCTATTCCCGCACATTGAAAAATCAAATGAAAGATGTTGGAACTTCTTTCGAAAAATTGGAGCGGGAAACGAGGCTCGAACTCGCGACCTCAACCTTGGCAAGGTTGCGCTCTACCAACTGAGCTATTCCCGCGTATTTCAGTGAACTCGGCATTGTAAGCCTTGCTCTCTGGAATGGTCAAATTGTAATTCAATTTCAGGCCGACTTGGCGTTCGGCCTGAAAATTTTGCTTCAATGTTTCACCGCCTCGGCTTTGGCCGTTGCAGGCACAGCGGTCAAGGCAGCGGCGGCCACTTCTTCGTCACTCAAGGGTGTTGGCTTGGCTTCCAAAGCCACCTCCAGCACCTGGTCGATCCACTTGACGGGCACAATTTCCAGACCGTTTTTGACGTTCTCAGGAATGTCCTGCAAGTCCTTGACGTTGTCTTCAGGGATCAACACGGTCTTGATACCTCCGCGCAATGCCGCAAGCAATTTTTCTTTCAAACCACCAATGGCCGTGACTTCACCGCGCAGCGTGATCTCACCGGTCATGGCCACATCGGCACGCACCGGAATGCCTGTCATGGCCGACACCATGGCCGTGGTCATGGCAGCGCCTGCACTCGGGCCATCCTTGGGCGTGGCGCCATCGGGCACGTGGATGTGGAGGTCTTTCTTCTCAAAGACCTCGTCTTTGATGCCCAAGAAGCGCGAGCGGCTGCGCACCACGGTGCGCGCAGCCTCCACAGACTCTTTCATCACATCGCCTAGCGAACCGGTGCGGGTGATCACCCCTTTACCAGGCATCAGGGCCGCTTCGATGGTCAGCAAATCGCCGCCCACCTCGGTCCAAGCCAAACCGACGACCTGGCCCACCTGGTTCTTTTGCTCGGCCCGGCCATAGGTGTACTTGCGCACACCCAAAAAGTCATTCAAGTTGTCTTCATTCACCACCACCTGAGGCGTCATTTGCTTGAGCAGCAAAGCCTTGACCACCTTGCGGCAGATCTTGCCCAGTTCGCGCTCCAGCGACCGCACACCGGCTTCGCGGGTGTAGTAACGCACCACATCGCGTACGGCCTCTTCGGTCACCAGCAGCTCTGAGTCTTTCACGCCATTGTTGGTCAATTGCTTGGGCAGCAAATACTTCATGGCGATGCTGGTTTTTTCGTCTTCGGTGTAACCCGACAAACGGATCACTTCCATCCGATCCAACAAAGCCGATGGGATATTCATCGAGTTAGAGGTAGCCACAAACATCACATCGCTCAGGTCAAAATCGACCTCGACGTAATGGTCACCAAAGGTGTGGTTTTGCTCCGGGTCCAACACCTCCAGCAAAGCACTGGACGGGTCACCCCGAAAATCCGTGCCCAGTTTGTCGATCTCGTCGAGCAAGAACAGGGGGTTCTTGGCACCCACCTTGCTCAGGTTTTGCAGAACCTTGCCGGGCAAGGCGCCAATGTAGGTGCGGCGGTGACCGCGAATTTCAGCCTCGTCACGCATACCACCCAGCGCCATGCGCACGTATTTGCGCCCCGTGGCCTTGGCAATGGATTGGCCCAGCGAAGTCTTTCCCACGCCGGGTGGCCCCACCAAGCACAGAATGGGGGCCTTGACCTTGTCCACACGTTGCTGCACCGCAAGATATTCAAGGATCCGATCTTTGACTTTGTCCAAACCAAAGTGGTCCTGGTTGAGCACATCTTCGGCGTTGGCCAGGTCGTGCTTGAGCTTGGTCTTTTTGCTCCAAGGCAGACCCACCAACACATCCAGGTAGTTGCGCACCACCGAGGCTTCGGCCGACATGGGTGACATGAGCTTGAGTTTTTTCAGCTCGCCCTCGGCTTTTTTGCGGGCCTCGGCCGACATCTTGGCCGCCTTGATCTTCTTTTCGATTTCCTCGATGTCCGCGCCCTCTTCGCCATCGCCCAGCTCTTTCTGGATGGCCTTGACCTGCTCGTTCAGGTAGAAGTCGCGCTGGTTTTTTTCCATTTGGCGCTTGACGCGGCCACGGATGCGCTTGTCCACATTCAGAATGTCAACCTCATGCTCCAACTGGGAAAACAGGTTTTCTAAACGCGACTTGATGTTGGCCAAATCAAGCACTTGCTGCTTGTTTTCCAACTTGAGCGGCAAGTGAGCTGCGATCGTGTCGGCCAGGCGTCCAGGATCATCGATGCTGGAAATCGAGGTCAGAATTTCCGGTGGAATTTTCTTGTTGAGTTTGACGTACTGGTCAAACTGCTGCATCACGGCGCGGCGCAGGGCCTCGATTTCACTGCTGTCATCGGACTGCTCGGATACCGGGTCCACCGGGGTGACGGCGGCCACGAAATGGGCTTCACCGTCCACAATGGACTTGACCAAGGCGCGTTGTTGGCCTTCGACCAGCACCTTCACGGTCCCGTCGGGCAGTTTGAGCATCTGCAAGATGGTGGAGACACAGCCCACGTCAAACATGTCTTCAACGCCCGGTTCGTCCTTGGCAGCTGTCTTTTGGGCCACCAGCATGATGCGCCGCTCGGCGCCCATGGCCGACTCCAGCGCCTTGATGCTTTTGGGCCGCCCTACAAAAAGCGGAATCACCATGTGAGGGAACACCACCACGTCGCGCAACGGCAACATGGGCAGTTCAATCAGAGTGGGCGGCAAAGGTGTGTGTCCAGACATGGTGTGTCCCTCGGGTCAATTCAACTGCACATGGTCATTGGACCTGCGATTTCAACCCATTGTTGAGCAAGGGTATTCATGGCGGTGCGGCCTCTGTGGGTCAGGCCTGCTTGGCCGACTCGCGGTAAACCAGCAGCGGCGGCTTGTTGTCGTCGATGACCGACTCGTCCACCACCACTTTTTCAACGTTCGCCTGGTTGGGCAACTCAAACATCGTGTCAATCAGAGCTTGCTCCATGATGGAGCGCAGGCCTCGGGCACCGGTCTTGCGGGCCAGCGCCTTGCGGGCCATGGCCTTGAGGGCGTTGGGACGCACCTCCAGCTCGACGCCTTCCATGGCCAGCAGCTTGGTGAACTGTTTGACCACGGCGTTTTTCGGCTCGGTCAAGATTTGCACCAACGCATCTTCGCTGAGCTCGGCCAAGGTGGCCACCACCGGCAAGCGGCCCACCAGCTCGGGAATCAAGCCGAACTTGATCAGGTCTTCCGGTTCGACTTCGTTGAAGACATCGGTGAGCGAGCGCTGCTTTTTGCTCTTGACCGTTGCGCCAAAGCCGATGCCGCCGGATTCGGTGCGGTTTTCGATGACTTTTTCCAGGCCCGCGAACGCACCGCCGCAAATGAACAGGATGTTGGTCGTGTCGATCTGCAAAAAGTCTTGGTTGGGGTGCTTGCGTCCGCCTTGCGGGGGCACGCTGGCCATGGTGCCTTCGACCAATTTGAGCAAGGCTTGTTGCACGCCCTCGCCCGACACGTCTCGGGTAATCGAGGGGTTGTCGGACTTGCGGGTGATCTTGTCGATCTCATCGATGTAGACGATGCCGCGCTGGGCACGCTCGACGTCGTAATTGCAGGTCTGCAAAAGCTTGGCGACGATGTTTTCAACGTCTTCGCCCACATAACCGGCTTCGGTCAGGGTGGTGGCGTCCGCCATGACAAAGGGCACGTCCAGCATGCGGGCCATGGTTTGGGCCAGCAAGGTCTTGCCCGACCCTGTGGGGCCGATCAGCAAAATGTTGCTCTTGGCCAGCTCGACGTCGTCTTTCTTGGCACCCTCTTTGTGTTTCAGTCGCTTGTAGTGGTTGTACACCGCCACCGCCAGGATGCGTTTGGCTTTCTCCTGACCAATCACGTAGTTGTCGAGGTTGGTCTTGATGTCCAGCGGGGTGGGCAAGCCCGCTTTGGCGCCCTCGCCCACAGTGGCGGTGGAGGCCAGCTCATCGCGCACGATGTCGTTGCACAAATCAATGCATTCGTCGCAAATGAATACCGACGGCCCTGCAATCAGCTTTTTGACCTCGTGCTGGCTTTTGCCGCAAAAGGAGCAGAACAGGTTTTTCTCAGTGCTTGAGCCTTTTTTATCGGCCATATATGTCGCCTCGGAATCCAGAATTCATCAATGATAACGAAAGAAAAACGGCGTTCACCTTGAGAGGTCAACGCCGTCAGCCAGAGCGCCGGAAAGCCCGGCCGCCCTCAAGCGCGTTTGGAGATGACTTCGTCGATCAAACCGTAGTCTTTAGACTCGTCGGCCGACAGGTAATAGTCGCGCTCGGTGTCGAGTTCGATCTTGGACAGCGGCTGCCCGGTGTTCTCGGACAGGATGCGGTTCAGGTGGGCACGGGTTTTGACGATTTCGCGTGCAGCGATCTCGATCTCGGTGGCCTGACCCCGCGCACCGCCCAAGGGCTGGTGAATCATGATCTTGGAGTTGGGCAGCGAAAACCGCTTGCCCTTGGCCCCTGCAGACAACAGAAACGCGCCCATGCTGGCGGCCATGCCGTTGCACAGCGTGGACACATCGGGCTTGATGAAGTTCATGGTGTCGTAAATCGCCATGCCCGCACTCACCGAACCGCCGGGCGAGTTGATGTACAGCGAAATGTCCTTTTCAGGGTTTTCACTCTCCAAAAACAGCAACTGGGCCACGATCACATTGGCCGTGTGGTCGTTGACTTCGCCGACCAAAAAGATCACGCGCTCTTTGAGCAGACGCGAATAAATGTCGTAGGCGCGTTCGCCGCGGCCCGACTGCTCGATGACCATGGGAACCATGCCCAAGCTTGTGATGTCCAGTGTGCTCATCATTTCTCCAAAAATATGACTAGAACTTTAACCTGAGTGATCAAGCCCCCCAATGAGATGGGGCTTGTCAGCCGAACCACAAGCTCGGCGCAAGCCCCATTGTTCGAGGGAATCAAAACCCGATCAGGCCTGCTGACCCATCAGTTCTTCGAAAGAGATGGCTTTTTCAACCACTTTGGCCTGGCCCAACACAAAGTCGGACACATTGCTCTCGATCACCACGGCCTCAACTTCGGCCATGCGCTGGTTGTCGCTGTGGTACCAACGCACCACGTCGTCGGGACGCTCGTAGCTGGAGGCCAGCTCCTGGATGTGGGCTTGGATCTGCTCGGGCTTGGCGTGCAAGGTGTTGCCACGCACAACTTCGGCCACCACCAACCCCAAGCGCACGCGCTGCTCGGCTTGGGGACGGAAGATGTCGTCAGGAATGGGGGCCTTGTCAGCGTCCTTGATGCCGCGTTGCTTCAGGTCGGCACGGGCGCCGTCTTTCAGGCGCTCGATTTCGTTTTGCACGATGGACTGGGGCAGGTCCAGTTCGGCCTTGGCCACCAAAGCCTCCATGGCGGCTTGCTTGTTGCGGGCCAGCAAGCGGAACTTCACTTCACGCTCGAGGTTTTTGCGGATGTCAGCGCGCAGGCCTTCGACAGTCGCATCGGCAATGCCCAAGGACTTGGACAAGGCTTCATTGACTTCGGGCAAATTCGCGGCCTCGATTTTCTTGACGGTGACCATGAAGTCAGCGGTTTTGCCTGCGACGTCTTGGCCGTGGTAGTCGGCAGGGAAAGCCAATGGGAACGTCTTGCTTTCGCCGGACTTCATGCCGCGCACGGCCTCTTCAAATTCCTTGAGCATCTGCCCGTCGCCCAAAATGAACTGGAAGTCTTCGGCTTTGCCCCCGTTGAACACTTCGCCGTCGATCTTGCCTTCGAAGTCGATGGTGGCACGGTCGCCGTCTTGGGCGGCCGTGTCTTGCGGGCGCTGGGCGAAGGTGCGGCGCTGCTTGCGCAGGATGTCCACGGTCTTGTCGATGGCGGCATCAGACACTTCGGCAGTCAACTTTTCGACTTCGGAGTCTGCCAGATTGCCGAGCTTGACTTCGGGGTAGACCTCGAAAATGGCTTCAAAATGAAGCTCGCCCTCAGGCGCGCCTTCTTTTTCGGAAATGCGGGGCTGACCGGCCACGCGCACTTGCGCTTCGTTGGCGGCCACCGAGAAGGCCTCGCCCACTTTGTCGTTCATCACTTCGTACTGAACCGAGTAACCATAGCGCTGGGCGACCACGTTCATGGGCACTTTGCCGGGACGGAAACCGTCCATCTTGACCGTGCGGGCCATTTTCTTCAGGCGTGCATCCACTTCAGACTGAATGGCCGTCACGGGCACAGTCAGGGTGATCTTGCGTTCCAGCTTCTCAAGGGTTTCAACAGTCACAGTCATTGTCGTTCTCGGTTAATTGAATGTCTCTCAGGCCGCTGGTTATCCCATCGGCCACAAGTCGGTTGGTGCGCGGGGCGGGACTCGAACCCGCACAGTGTTGCCACCGTCAGGACCTAAACCTGGTGCGTCTACCAATTTCGCCACCCGCGCAGTCCAAACAAAAAGGGCGACAGGCCCATCGTGCGGCCCCAAAGCCGCCTGACACACCTGACCGCCCGGTTGAAATCGGTCAACTTTCTATTTTAGCCGCTTCAGTGGGTCAGATTCAGGCACGGGTTTGATTTGGCCGCTCAACTCTGAACCAAGCCGCGTACATGGCCGGCAGCGCCAGCAGCGTCAACGCCGTGGCCACCATCAGACCGCCCATGATGGCCACCGCCATCGGCCCCCAAAAGATGCTGCGCGACAGCGGAATCATGGCCAACACCGCCGCAGCGGCCGTGAGCACGATGGGGCGCAAGCGCCGTACCGCCGACTCGACAATGGCCTGCCACGGAGGCATGCCTGCGGCCCGATCCTGCTCAATTTGGTCGATCAAGATGACCGAGTTGCGCTGGATCATGCCCATGAGCGCGATCACGCCCAGCAGCGCCACAAAGCCAAACGGCCGATCCAGCACCAGCAAAGCGCCCGCCACACCCGCCATACCCAGTGGTCCGGTCAAAAACACCAGCATCGCGCGACTGAAGCTCTGCAGTTGCAGCATCAGCAAGGTAAAGGTGATGAACAGCATCACCGGCACCCCCGCAGCGATCGAGGCCGAGCCTTTGGCGCTTTCTTCCACCGCGCCCGCAACCTCAATGCGGTAGCCGTTCAAGCCTTGACCCTGCCAAGTGGCCTCGGTCTTTTTCAGCTCGGGCAGCAACTGCGCCGTCACGGTGGCGCCCTGCAGGCCCTCGGCGATGTCCGACTGCACGGTGATGGCAAACTGCCGCCCCTCGCGCCACATCACGCCCGGCTCCCAGGCCAGCACCGGGGTGGCAATTTGCAGCAAGGGAATGAACCGCCCCGACGCTGTAGGCACATAGGCCTGGCCCAGGTCCGACAAGGCGTCGCGCTCGGCCAATGGCTGGCGCAGCACGATCTCAATCAGCTTGTCGCCTTCGCGGTACAGTCCGACCGCGCTCCCCGTCAGCATGGTGCGCGAAGCTTGTGCGATCGACTGGCTGGTCACGCCCAGGTCGCGGGCTTTGGCCTGGTCCACCTCCAAGCGCACCGACTTGACCGACTCATTCCAGTTGTCGTTCACGCCACGTGTGTTGGGGTTCTGGCGCATCTGGGCCTTGATCTCGTCGGCCTTCAGGCGCAAGACCTTGGGGTCCGGTCCCACCACCCGAAACTGCACCGGGTAAGGCACGGGCGGACCGTTGGGCAGCAATTTCACACGTCCGCGCACCTCCGGAAACTCCTGCGCCAGCAAAGCGGGCAACTTGGCCCGCAGCACCTCGCGGGTTTTCAGATCGGTGGGCAACACGATCAACTGCGACACGTTGGTCTGCGGAAAGACTTGGTCGAGCGGCAAATAAAAGCGCGGCGTGCCCGAACCCACCCAAGCGGTGACCGACTTCACGCCGGCTTCTTGCGCCAGGCGCTGCTCCACGCGGCGCGTGATGTCCTCACTGGCCTTCACAGGCGAGCCCTCGGGCAGCCACAAATCCACCATGATTTCCGGGCGTGAAGAATCGGGGAAGAACTGTTGCTGCACCTTGCCCATGCCCACCATGCCCAGCGCAAACAAAGCAATGGTGATACCGATCGTCTTCCAGCGGTGCGTGACGCACCAGGTCACCCAGGCGCGAAAGTGCCGGTAAAACGGCGTGTCGTACATCTGTGGTGAATCCAATTGCTCTGCCACCACCACATGCGCCGGGGGCTTGAGCAACAAGGTGCCCAGATAGGGCACAAAGTAAACCGAGGCGACCCAACTCACCAACAAAGCCACCACCGTGACCGCAAAAATAGCGAAGGTGTACTCGCCCGTCATGGACTTGGCCATGCCGATCGGCAAGAAGCCCGCCGCCGTGATCAAGGTCCCCGTGAGCATGGGCATGGCGGTCAGCTCATAGGTGAAGGTGGCCGCTCGCACTTTGTCGTAACCCTCTTCCATCTTGCGCACCATCATCTCCACCGCAATGATGGCGTCGTCCACCAGCAAACCCAGCGCGATGATCAGCGAGCCCAACGAAATCTTGTGCAAGCCAATGCCCAGGTAGTGCATGGCCAAAAAGGTCACCGCCAGCACCAGCGGGATGGTGATGCCCACCACCAAACCGGGGCGGATGTCCAGCGTCCAACGCCGCCACAGGGGGTTGTGGCCCGGCCGCTTGTGCAGTCCCAACGCCAAAAAACTCACCGCCAACACAATCACCACCGCCTCAATCAGCACCTTGATGAATTCATTGACCGAACTCGACACCGCGCTGGGCTGGTCCTGCACCTGGGTCAGGCTCATGCCCGCTGGCAAGCTGGCCTGAGTGGCCGCGATCGCCAAGCGCAAGGACTTGCCAAGCGCGATGATGTCGCCGCCTTTCGCCATGGACACGCCCAGCGCGATCACCTCCTGGCCATCGTGGCGCACCTTCACACTGGCCGGATCGGCATAGCCACGGCTCACGCTGGCAATGTCCGACAGACGAATTTGCGAGCCTGACGCGCCGCGAATCGGCATGGCCTTCAAGTCAGTGAGGCTCTGAAACTGTCCACCCACGCGCACCTGCACCACATGGGCGGGGGACTGGATGCTGCCAGCCGACTCGACCGCGTTTTGCTGGTTCAACTGAGTCAGCACGGCGCCCATGTCCAAGCCCATTTGAGCCAACTTGATTTGCGAGACCTCTACAAAAACCTTCTCGTCCTGCGCGCCAAACAACTCCACCTTGGCCACATCTGGCACGCGCAGCAAGGCTTGGCGCAAATTGTCGGCTTGCACCTTGATTTCTGCTGGCGTGAACCCTTGGCCACCCAAGGCGTAAATCACGCCATACACATCGCCAAATTCATCGTTGAAAAACGGCCCCAACACGCCCTGCGGCAAGCTGCCGCGCATGTCACCAATCTTTTTGCGCACCGTGTACCAAACCTGCGGCACATCACCTGGGTGTGAGTTGTCCTTGATCTGGAAAATGATCTGCGCCTCACCCGGCTTGGAGTAGCTGCGGATCTTGTCGGCAAACGGCACCTCTTGCAGGGTGCGCTCAATCTTGTCGGTCACCTGCTCGGCCACTTGTTCAGCAGTGGCGCCCGGCCAATAAACCCGCACCACCATGGCACGGAAGGTGAAGGGCGGGTCTTCGTCTTGGCCCAGCTGAAAATAAGACGCCATGCCCAGCACCATCAACACCACCATCAAGTAGCGTGTCAGGGCCGGGTGCTCGAGCGCCCAGCGCGAAAGGTTAAAACGGGTGTTCTCGGTGCGGCTCATGCGATCACCGCTTGTCAGTGGTCAAAGCGGCTGCGCCATACACGGTGACTTTCTGGCCCGGCGACAACACATGCACGCCAGCGCTCACCACCTTTTGACCCGGCTTCAGGCCCGCGGCAATCACGACCTCGTTGCCATCGATCGGCCCGAGCTGCACGACCTGGTTGTTGACCTTCATGCTCGCCTCGTCCAGCACCCAGACCGCCGTACCCTGTCCCTCTTGGCGCAAGGCGCTGGTGGGCAATTTGATGACCGCAGGCGCGCTGCCCGGCAGCCCTGACGCCACCACCTTCAGCGATGCCCCCAAAGGCAAGCGCTCACCGGCCTCCAGCGCCAGCTTCACGGCGTAGGTGCGTGTCACCGGATCGGCACTGGCGGCCAGCTCGCGCACCTTGCCTTGCACACTTTGACCGGTGCTGAGCAGCGTGACCTGCATGCTTTGCCCCACTTTCAAAGCCAAAACCATTTGTTCGGACACGGCGAACACCGCATCACGCGGGCCATCGTGCGCCAGCCGCAGCACCGGTTGACCGGCCGACAAGACCTGTCCCACCTCCGCCTCCACCCCGGTGATCACGCCCGCATGGCTGGCGGTCAAACGCGCATACCCGGCCTGGTTGCCTTGCGCCTGCGCTTGGGCTTTGGCCTGATTCAGGGCCGCCTCGGCCGATTTCAGGGTGGCCTCGCGTCGCTCCAACTCGGCGCCGCTGATGAAGTTTTGTGCAGTCAAGGCCTCAAAGCGCTTGAATTCGGCCGCGGCCAAATCCCGCTGACTTTGCGCAGCGCTCACCTGCGCCAGGGCTGACTGCGCGGCCAATTGGAAGTCTTGCGCATCCATCAAGGCCAACAACTGACCCGAGGCCACCCGCTGGCCCACCTCGACAGGCCGCTGTACCAATTTTCCGCCCACCCGAAAGCCCAAACGCGATTCCACACGCGCCCGCACCTCAGCCGAAAACTCGCCACCCACACTCAGATCACTGCTGGACACCGTGAGCAACTTGACCGAGCGCAAAGGCGCCGGTGGCGCTTCAGACTTGGAGCAGGCCAACAAAATGGTCAAACAGGCCCCAAGGGCACACAAACGGAAGACGCGCCGCGCGACGCGTGACATGGAAGAGGACATGGGATTCTTTAAAATAATAATGACTGACTGGTTAGTAATCTATTCAAAGCGGGTTCGCCTGTCAAGCGACAATATGGATTGACCATGCTCAAACACCCCTTATTTTCCCAGCGACAGCACCCAGGCCTGAACGCTGAGCAACGAAAGCTTCTGCGCCAAGTCTCGCGCTCTTTTGACCTGTCGATCCGCCTGCTGCCCGCGGCCCTGCAAGCGCCAGTGGCCATCGGTTACTTGTTGGCCCGCGCCACCGACACCGTGGCCGACACCACCGCCCTGCCCCTGGCCGAGCGGCAAGTTCTGCTGGCGCTCATGAGCCAATCGATCGATTCAGGCCTGGTCCACACCACCCGCACAGCCGAACTGAACCGTCTCACCCAAGCCTTTGCAGCGCAACAAACCGACCCGCACGAGCGCGCCCTGATGCAAGCCCTGCCTCAATGCTTGCCGCTGTTGCACACCCTGACAGAGGCCGACCAAACCAGCGTGCGCCAAGTGCTGCGCCACATCACCCAAGGCCAACAGCTGGACATGACCCGCTTTGGCCCCGGCCTGCAGGCTTTGCAAACCGAAACCGAATTGGCGCACTACACCTGGCTGGTGGCCGGTTGCGTGGGTGAATTTTGGACCGAACTGTACGGCCGCCACCTGCCCGGTTACAGCCTGCTGCCGCAGGCCGAAATGATGCGCATCGGGCGGGAATACGGCATGGGCCTGCAGCGCCTGAACATCATTCGCGATGCTGGGGCGGATTTGGCCGACGGGCGCTGCTATTGGCCTGTCGAAACCCTTGCCCAAGCGGGCGTGACCCCGGCGATGCTGGCCCAAGCTACCCACATCGGCCACTACTTCGAAAATACCTCGGGCCATGACACGGGCCATGCCGACACCCTGCACGCCCTGGCCCCGCTCTACACCCAGTGGCTGGACCACACACAGGCCCAACTGGCCGACGGCATGCGCTATGCCCTGGCACTCAAGCCCTTGCGGCTGCGCCTGGCCAGTGCCCTGCCTGCCCTGATCGGTGCGCGCACGGTGGCGCTGCTGCGCCAGGCCGGGCCTGCGGCCCTGAACCAGCGCGTCAAAATGCCGCGCCACGAAGTGCGCGCCCTGCTCTGGCGCATTGCCTTGGGCCTCGGGTCTAAGTCCGTTCTGCAAAGAGAATTTCTCCAATTGTCCGGCCAGCCGCAGCCTTGATCTGGCGCTTTGAATGCGAGAATCCCAGCCTATGAGCCCGCAAGACTACGTCCAGCAAAAAGCCGCCGCCTCGGGCAGCAGCTTTTATTACGCCTTCCTGTTCCTCCCGCCCGAGCGCCGTGCGGCCATCACCGCCTTTTATGCCTTCTGCCGCGAAGTGGACGATGTGGTCGACGAAATCAAAGACCCCGGCGTGGCCGCGACCAAACTGGCTTGGTGGCAAAAAGAAGTGCAACAAGCCTACGCCGGACAGCCCAGCCACCCGGTCATACACGCCCTCATGCCCTTGGCCCCCACCTTCCGTATCGAAAGCCGCCACCTGATGGCCGTGATCGAAGGCTGCCAGATGGACCTGAACCAGACCCGGTATCTGGACTTTGCGGGCCTCACAAAATATTGCCATTTGGTGGCTGGTGTGGTTGGCGAAGTCGCGGCACGCATCTTTGGCCAGACCGACGAAGCGACCACGGCCTATGCGCACAAGCTGGGCCTGGCTTTTCAGATGACCAACATCATCCGCGACGTTGGCGAAGACGCCATGCGAGGGCGCATCTACCTGCCGCTCGATGAGCAGCAACGCTTTGGCGTCAAAGCCAACGAACTGATGCAGCGCGACTACTCAGACCGCTTCACGGCGCTGATGAAGTTCCAGACCGAACGCGCCCACGCCCTGTACGACGAAGCCCTGGCCCTGCTGCCTGCGGCCGACCGCCGCGCCCAAAAACCCGGCCTCATGATGGCCAGCATCTACCGCACCTTGCTGCGCGAGATCGAAGCCTCGGGCTATCAGGTGCTGCACCAGCGCATCGCCCTCACGCCGCTGCGCAAGCTGTGGCTGGCGTGGAAGATGCAGGCGCTGGGGCGGTTTTGAGGCGCCGGGTAGCCATCACATCAATCGGGTGAAACCGCCTCATCGGTCATCGGAGCGCTGAAACGTTGAATAGTCAATGCGCAGTGCTTCTCGGACGCGTCTTGTGATCGTCGAAAGGCTCGGCCTGACGAGGCAAAGACATGGACAACGCCACCGCATTCGGCTGCGCCAGCCAGCCAGGGGCGTAGCAAAAAATCAGCCGCCCCTGCACCAAGCTCAAGGTACCCACACGGTCGGTAAACAGCCAGACATCCAGTTCATGCGCCATCGTCATGTCCTTCGCGTTTCGGCTCGACAGCCAAAGCGGCTGCAGGCAAACCATTCAAGGTGAATTCACCTCCCAATGACTCAATGACCCGCAGCACCTGCGCCAGCTGCACTGTCGGCTTTCCGGCCTCCAACTCCACCACAAAGCGCACCCCCACCCCTGCGGCCAAGGCCAACTGCGGCTGCGTGAGCGCGAGCTGCTTGCGGGCCATGCGGATGGCCTTGCCCAATTGCTGTGATGAACGAATACTGGTCATGGCTTATTAAATTTCCTGAACGGGAAATTTTGTATATTCAAAGCCTTTGCGTGGTGGTAATTTCCCGTTCGGGAAACCCATACATCAGCAGGCTTAACCCTCAAGGCATCGCCCGAACGCGCTTTTGCGCCTCGCGCTCCATGCAGGCATGCAGCCAGCCCGAAACCGCAGGGAATTGAGTCAGCAAGCCCGGGGCCGGCCGAATCCAGTTGGCCACGCTGGCCACGCACACATCGGCCACGGTGAAACGCTGGGCAGCCAGAAAAGCTTCACCTCGGTACTGTTGGGTGTGCAGATGCGCCTCCATCACGGCCAGCGGCACCTTCAAGCGGCTTTCGGCTTGCTCCGCCAGTTCGGGCTTGCGCTGGTCTTGTGGCATGGCCATGCGGTGCATCAGCACGGTGAGCGCGTCTTTTTCAAGCTCGGTCACGGTCCAAAAGCTCCAGCGCAGAGCCTCGGCTTCTTCGCGGGCATTGGCGGGGGTGATCGACTGGCCATCGGACTGGCCATGCACGCGGGCGATGTAAAGGGCGCAGGCCATGCTTTCCCACACGGTGACGGCGCCTTCGGGCCTCTCGTCCACCACCACCGGAATATGGCCATTGGGGTTGAGCGCCAAAAACTCGGGCGTGCGTGTCGCGCCCGCTTTGTAGGTCATGGCGATGTGTTCAAAGGGCACGCCCAATTCCAATGCAGCCCACAAAGGCCTCGCGGCGCGAGATGCGCTGATGCCGTAAATTTTCAAAGTCATCTCTGTCTCCTGATATTCGAACAGCACAGGCCGATGTCGGGGCCTAAGCCACCGCCTTACAAGGTGTATTCGGGCCAGCGGGCGCACAGCGCGTGCAAGTCCCGCACCACCAGGTGAGGACGGGGCTCGCCATGGGTCCATTCGTGGCCTTCGCGGTTGAGCCAGGCCACCTGCATGCCTGCGGCCAAAGCGCCCACGCAATCGGCGTGTGCGTCGTCGCCTATGTGCAGCACCTCGTGGGGCTGCACGCCCGCTGCTG
The DNA here is from genome assembly GCA_945897795.1 of Limnohabitans sp. Rim8. Classification (GTDB taxonomy): domain Bacteria; phylum Pseudomonadota; class Gammaproteobacteria; order Burkholderiales; family Burkholderiaceae_C; genus Limnohabitans_A. The sequence goes on from CAMDFT010000008.1 coordinate 31,905, forward strand.
CCGCGCCTGCCACAAAAATGCGCAAGTCTGGCTTGGCCACCCCCAAAGACTGGGCGCTCACGCTGGCGTGAAAGTACTGGCCAATACCCACGCGATGCACGTCAGCATTGCCATTGGACAGGGCAACGATCGGGTATTTGGCGCTCCAAAAACCCAGTGCAGGCAAGGCGTCATCAAACAGGTCCACCCGCTGACGCTCCGCAAAAAACACCTCAAAAGCGGCCTCAGCCAAGTGCACCGGGTCACCGGCTTGCTGCAACAAGGCGCGTATCGACTGCAGGCGTAAAAACGACAAGTCGTGCGCCCGATCGGCATGGCGGGCATTGACCTCGGCGCGAATGGCCTGCTTTAACGCCAAGTCGGCCGACAAGGCCGCCGTCCCCGGCGCATGGTCAGACAACCAAGCTTGTAAAACAGCTTCGGCACGGCCAATCGTGGGCCAAACGGGCCACAAGGTGTCGTCCAAATCGAGGGAAATGGCTTTGATTTTTGAAATGTCAATCATGGTGGTGGGAGAATAACGCATGGCATTTCAAAAAGAACCCTCCTTCCAGCATGGTCAGGCCGCCCGCACGGCGGTGCTGTATTGCAACTTGGGCACACCCAGCGCGCCCACAGCGCCAGCGCTTCGCAAGTACTTGGCTGAATTTCTGGGCGACAGTCGGGTGGTCGAAATCCCCAAACCGATCTGGTTGCTGATCCTGCACGGCATCATCTTGCGTGTGCGCCCCGCCAAATCGGCCGCCAAATACGCCAGCATCTGGACTGAGGGTGGTTCCCCGCTCAAAGTTTTTACTGAAAAGCAAGCCCAGTCGCTGGGCACGGCACTGCAAGAGCGCGGCCACCACGTCAGCGTGCGTTACGCCATGCGCTACGGCCAGCCCTCCATCCCAGAGCAACTGCAAGCACTCAAGACCGAAGGCGTTCAGCGGGTGCTGATTGTGCCTGCCTACCCTCAATACAGCGGCACCACCACGGCCAGCGTGTTTGATGCGGTCTACCGCTGGGGCCTGAAAACCCGGCTCATCCCCGAGATGCGCTTCGTCAACCACTACCACGACGACCCGCGCTACATCGCTGCGCTGGCGCAGACGGTTCGTGAACACTGGGCGGCCAACGGCCAATCCGAACAATTGGTGATGAGCTTCCATGGCGTGCCCGAGCGCACCTTGCACCTGGGCGACCCTTACCACTGCGAGTGCATGAAAACCGGCCGCCTGCTGGCCGAGGCGCTCGGCCTGTCCAAAGACCAATACAAACTCACCTTCCAATCGCGCTTTGGCAAAGCCAAGTGGCTGGAGCCCTACACCGAGCCCACACTGGTGGCGATGGCGCAGCAAGGCGTGAAAAAGGTGGATGTGATCTGCCCTGGCTTCACAGGCGACTGCCTGGAGACGCTGGAAGAAATCCAGCAAGAAGCACAAGAAGCGTTTTTGCACGCGGGCGGCGAAAGCTTCAGCTACATCCCCTGCCTGAACAACCACGCGCAGTGGATCGATGCCCTGGCCGACATCAGCCTGGACCACATGCAGGCTTGGGACTTGTCAGCACCGGACGCCAAAGCGCTGGCCGCCAGCCGCGAACGCGCATTGGCGCATGGTGCCAAAAACTGATCAGATTTTTTTAGCCACCGTCTCTGATACCCCCTCATTTGGGGGTTAGAATACCGATCAGTCGGAGCGTAGCGCAGCCTGGTAGCGCATCTGCTTTGGGAGCAGAGGGTCGCGAGTTCGAATCCCGCCGCTCCGACCATTTCATGCAATGCCCAACCAGCGCATTCAACACATTGAATCCAACAACAAAGGCCCATCAAGGGCCTTTTGTGTTTATTCTGAGTGTTCATTCAGCGTATTTTTTCTGCCCGTAGCTCAGTTGGATAGAGCAACAGCCTTCTAAGCTGTGGGTCACAGGTTCGATCCCTGTCGGGCAGACCAATCTCCCAACTCCTAAAAAAACAGCCTCAATAAGAGGCCGCTTCAGGAGGAGGGAAACCGATCAGTTGGTGTAACGCACAGCTGGCTGAGTTTGACCCAACAGACTGGGCAGAGTCTTCCAGGCCTCGGTGATGTCCTTGATCAGGCTTTGCACCTCGTCCAGCACCGTCAGATCGTTGTACGCGTTGACATGAAACAGGCGGCGCGTGATGTAGGCATACAACTCATTGAGGTTTTGAGCCAATTCGCCGCCACGCTCAAAATCCAGCGCCCCCTGCAATCCCACCACGATGCGGCCTGCGCGTGACAAGGCTTTGGACTTTTCTTCAATCGCGTTGTTTTGGATATGGCCCCTGGCCGAAGCCAGACTCTCGGCCAGACCATCAAACAGCATCTGGATCAGTTGGACATTGTCCGCTGTGGCCACACCTGTGACCACTTGCACCGAACCGTAACTTTGAGCCGCTCTTGAATATGCACGCATGGTAGAAAACCTTTTATCAACTGCTTGTGCAAACAGTATCGGAAAGGCAGGGGGAAACTTGAGCCCCCAAGGCGCAACAAAGGGCAAAAAAGTCAAGGGGCCGCAGGAGGCGCCAAAATCGGCAACTCGGCAACCGGCAAAGGCATCAAGCTGGCGGACAAAGGCTGGGCCAAGTTCACCATCGCTTTGCCGTAGAGGGTTTGACCCGCTTCATCCAGGGCGGCTCGCACCGCATCCAGTTGATCTGACGGCAACTGGGCACTGTCCAGACCACATTTGTAGAGGGTATTGACCTGTGCCGAGGGCAACCAAGACTCAACGGGGCCGTGGGAAGTGTTAATCAATTTGGTGTTTTTGGGCTCACCCAACATGCCCCGCTGGCCATCCTTGACGCCTTCTTGAAAAATCGCGTCAACGTGCTTGTGCAAAACCGTCTCATAAAGCACCCTCACCTCATCGACCGTAGAAGCGTCCAGCCCGTCTGGTAGCCGCCCGGACATGGCATCCCACAACTTTTTGGAGCTCAATCCAGCAAAAGGCCCTGCCAACGCCACCTCTTTGGGGGCATTCAGGGGCCTGGTCAATAGGCGGGTTTCCCTTTCAAGGGTGTTCACCCGGTCCAACAAATACATGATGAACACCAAAAGCACCAAAAGGCCCATGGCCATGAACGCAAGAGCAAAGGCTTCCATAGGGCCCCATTCCAGATCAAATTATCGAAGGCATCAGGAAAGCCCTGAAGCGTCTTCATTATCTGGTGATTGGGCCAATTCGTCTCGCAAAAATTGCAAAACTTGAAAAGGCTCTTCCAGTTTCAACTCGTAGTAGCACAGTTGATTGGCCAAGCCCTGCATGGTCTCGATGGCCTTGATCGCAGGAATTGCGGCAGCCTGGTAGCGCCCGCCCAGAAAAAAAGCTTCATGGGCATATTCTTCGGGCAGGTAGACATAAATGTCGTTCTCACCTGCCTTGATTTTTTGAAAAACAGAGGGTTCTGGCAGCGGCGGCTTCTCTTTTCCGTTGGCGATCGCCAAGGCTGCCAACTCCTGCCAAGAGGCCATCTGTTCCGCACCGGTCACAAAAGATTTGTCCAAGTGCGCGCGGCTCAGCAGGCCCATGCGAACGCGCATATTCCTGGCTTCGCGGGAATCTGACTGTGTCGAAATGATTTTCTCGAAAAGCGCTTGCGCCTTCCTCATTTCTTCGTCAGGATTTTTGGGTGAAAAGATGGAAAATATGGATGCCATGTATTTTTTGATTTTATCATTTCATCATCCAACTTGCAGCGTGAGCCGCAATTTTTTGACCACCGTAGACAAAATTTGACTCACCCGTGACTCGCTGACACCCAGCACTTCTCCGATCTCCTTCAGATTCAACTCCTCCACGTAATAGAGGTTCATGACCAGTTTCTCGCGTTCAGGCAAATCATCAATGGCCTGCACCACGGCATCCATGAATTCAGCCTCCTCCACCATGACCTCGGGCTGCATGGCGCTGTCGCCGGGCATGCTCATGACCTCGTCATTGACCACTTCCATGGAAAAGGTTTCAAACCGCTTGGCCTGGCCCCGCTCGCGCTGAAAGTCATCCAGGTCCTTGCCCATGAACAAGGCCAATTCAGACTGGCTGGGAGCCCGGCCCAGCTCGGCGGCCAACACGTGCACCGCCTCGTTTTCGCTTTTGTTGAATGCAACAGCCGAGCGCGGCAAAAACGATTGCCTGCGCACCTCGTCGAGAATGGCGCCCCGCACGCGGCTCAACGCAAAGTGCTCAAACTCGAACCCTTTGGTCGGATCAAAGGAGCGCGCGGCCTCAATCAGCCCGACCATCCCCACCTGGATCAGCTCGTCAAGTTCCATGAAAGGAGGAATACGCGCTTTCAGGTGAATGGCCACGCGCTTGACCATCGGCATGTGCGCGATGATCAGCGACTCGTTTCGGTTGTCGACCTGTTCGTAGAGGGAAATGGTGCTGGCCATTGTGTTCACCTTACCGAAGAGCCGCGAAGCATGCGCTCTGCAAAAAACTGCAGGCGCCCTGACGGCCCATCCACGGGCGGCATCTGATCGATGGCATCGGCCAAAGCCCGGAAATCGCGCGCAGCAGCGCAGCCGGGGGCGAACTCAAGCACCGACTGGTATTTGCGCGAAGACTGCAGAACCAACTCATCGGCCTCAATGGACTGCAAAAACCTGACCGAAACCCCCAGGAAACGGTTGCACACATCGTTCAGGCGACGGTGCAGTTGCCTTCCCTCGTGGGCACTGCCCACCATGTTCGGAATCAGGTAAATTTCATCCAGCGACTGCTCGGTGGCCATGACCTTGATCAAGCCGTAAGCATCGGCAATGGACGACGGCTGGTCACACACCACGACGAAACGGCGCTGGCAAGCAGCCATGAAATCGAGAACGGCCGGAGCAATGCCCGCCGCCACATCCACCACCAAGAAGTCCACGGGCTCTTTCACGGTGTCAAAGGCCCGAACCATGCTGGCAATTTGCTGGGTATCCAGGGCCGCGATGTCCCGCAAGCCCGAAGCCCCCGGCACCAAGCGAATGCCCTGCTTGGTGGTCACCATCACTTCATCCAGCGTTTTTTCGCCGTTGAGCACATGGCTGATGTTGAAAGGGGCATAAGCACCCAAGGCAATTTGGGCGTTGGCCATGCCCAGGTCAGCGTCCAGCAGCATGACCTTGTGGCCACGCATGGCCAAGGCCACCGCCAGATTGATGGACACCGTGGTTTTGCCAGCACCCCCCTTGCCGCTTGCCACACCAATGACCTGAGGAAAATTGGGCTTATCCATGCGCACCTTTCAAGATGGAAGATGCTTTGGCGGAGGGTCGTCGCGAGGGGATCGTGGGTAGGCTGCTCATGAAAGTCGGGATCACGATGTCTTCATCCACCGAGTTTTCGCCCCGCATCTTTGCCGTCTTGGTGAGGGTTTTAGGCGCTTTGGCAACCGATGGCTTTTTGGCGCGGGAAACGCGTACAGGCGCATGGGTCACCACAGGCTCCACCGAAGGCACAGGCATCGCGGTCTGTGCAACGGGCGTCAGGGGCATCTGCTGTACCAAAGGGCTCAGCGCCAATTGCACCAAACGCGACGCATCAAAAGGCTCTGCAGCGTGATCAATTCGGCTTGAACCCGCCACACAGGAAACCCCCAAGGACTGCTCGCTCAAGCCCTTGATCAGCGCCCAGGGATAAGCGGCTTCGTCCACCTTGCTCAACATCAAGGAAGACCAACTCAAAGCAGAATTTTGAAGAACTTTTTGCACACTGGTCACTGTAGCATCAACCGGTAACACGGCATGACGCAACACCTTCGGATGTTCGGTTTGCAGCAACTCGGCTTGGGCGCAAAAATCGGTCCCGCAGGTGTCGATCCAGACCGTTTTACCTTCCAGCTCCTGCAACAAGGTGCGCAACATGTCGGAGTTGGTGGCACGGAAACAAGCCACACCCGACTGCGCCGCCAACAACTGCATCTGGGCCCAGGCACCGGGGCGTTGATCGGCAAAACTGACCATCACCTGGTTTTCGACCCCATGGACTTGCGCTGCGGTGCAGGCCAGACGACCCACCATAGAGGTTTTGCCCGAACCAGAAGGACCGCACAAGGCATGAACGCCAGATTCAGGCAGCGTCATGGCTGCACGATTCAAAGCACTGACCAGCAGACTATGCATCACAGGCCACGCGTCCTGAACACTTTCCAACTCCTGGATGCTGTCGGTCAGCAAAGCGCGCAGACCCGCAGGCACGCCCACTTCGCTCATGGCCAAAGACAATTGCTGGATGGCGGGTGACAAACGCAGGCCATCTTGCCAAGGCATCATCTGTCGCGACAGGCTGAAGTCCTTGCGCAGTGCCGCCATTTCCAAGCGCAGCATTTCCACGATTTCCTGGCTGCGTTGGCCCTCATGGCGCAATTGCTCGGCCAGTGCCTCCACCTGTTTCACCGCCGGGGCTGACACCACGCCTGGTGACGCGGCCACTGCCGCTTCCAGTGGCAGAACCACATCAGGCAAGGACGCCTCGGGCAACAAAGGCGCCAAAGAACTGGCGCTTTGGAACAACTTGGAAAACGGCACAAAAGGCGCCGCAGCCCCGTCTTGGCCGTTCGCCTCAGCAACAGCGGGCGCGGACACTTCTGGCGCCGGCTGGGCATCCAAGTCCACGGCCACGATCAGCTCGGTCTGATTGTCCAGGCGCTGGGTAGAGATGATCAACACGTCCGATCCGTACAACTGGATGGCCTTTTCGTTGGCAGAGCGACTGTCGCGAGCGAGGATGCGTTTGAGTTCCATGATCTATCAGACTTTGGTAACAGAGGGGTTGTTGCGGGGATCGGCTTGCACAGTGTTGATCACTTTGACCGGCTGGTCGTCCGGAATTTCGCTGTAAGACAGCACCGTCAGGTCGCTGACACGAAAGCGCACGGCCTTGGACATCCAGGGGCGAATCGCAGGCGAAACCACCAACACAGCCGGGAAACCCTGCTCTTCGGTGGTGCGCGCACTTTCGCGCAAAGCTGTAAAGAGGCCATCGGCCAAACTGGGCTCCAGCACCATGCCAGACGAGCCATTGTTTTGTTGCAACACGTTGTGCAGCAGCTGCTCCAATTGGGGATCCAAAGTCAGCACCGACAAGGTGTCGCGATTTTCAAGTAAACCCTGAACGATCATGCGGCCCAGCTTGGGGCGAACCAGCTGCGCCAACTGGTCGGGGTCTTGCGTGCGGCCGCTGACCTCGGTCAAAGCCTCGACCACCGTGCGCATGTCCCGAATCGGCACAGACTCTTGCAACAAGTTTTGCAGCGTCCGCGTCACCACGCCCAAAGACAACTTGCCTGGCACAAGTTCTTCGACCAGCTTGGGCGACTTGGCCGCCAATTTGTCCAGTAATTTTTGAGCTTCATCGTGGCTCAGCAACTCGTGCGCGCTGTCACGCAAAACTTTGTTCATGTGGGTGGCAATGGCTGTGCTGGGGTCCACCACGGTGTAGCCCAAAGCACGGGCCTGATCGCGCCAAGCCGGCTCGATCCAGACCGCTTCCAGACCAAAAGCAGGCTCCTTGGTCGGCTGACCTTCGACCTTGCCATACACCTTGCCGGGGTTGATGGCCAACTCGCGGCCCACCTTGACTTCGCCTCGGCCACGCACCACGCCATTCAAGACAATGTGGTACGCATCTGGCTCCAGATTCAGGGCATCGCGAATGCGCACCGGCTGCACCAAAAAGCCCAGCTCGGCCGACAGTTTTTTGCGCACACCCTTGACGCGCGCCATCAACTGCCCCCCCGACTCCTGGTTGACCAAGGGGATCAAGCCATAACCAATTTCCAGGCCAATCAAGTCCACCTGCTCCACATCGTCCCAGTCCAGCTCTTTGGGTCCTTCATTGGTGGGCAAAGCGGGCGCGGCCAAACTTTGCTCCGTTTGCATCTGTTTGCGCAACACCATGAAGGCCATCCCAGCCGTGGCGGCAGCCAGCGTCAGGAACACCAGGTGGGGCATGCCTGGCACCAATCCCATCACGGTCAAAATGCCGGCCGAAATGAACAACGCCGGCACATTCGAAAATTGGCTGCTTGCCTGCTCGGTCATCGACTCGGAGGTCGTCACCCGGGTCACGATGATGGCGGTAGCCAGCGACAGAAACAATGAAGGAATTTGGGCGACCAGGCCATCACCGATGGTCAACAGGACATACACCTTGGTTGCCTCGCCCACGGGCAAGTTGTGCTGGCCAATGCCGATGGCCAAGCCCCCGACAATGTTGATGATCAAAATCAATAAGCCCGCAATGGCATCGCCACTGACGAATTTGGAGGCACCGTCCATGGAGCCAAAAAAGTCCGACTCCTGCGCCAATTCTTCGCGGCGTTTTTTGGCGGTTTCTTGGTCGATGACGCCAGCGTTCAAGTCGGCATCGATCGACATCTGCTTGCCGGGCATCGCATCCAGGGTGAAGCGGGCATTGACCTCAGACACGCGACCCGCGCCCTTGGTCACCACAAAAAAGTTCACGATCATCAAGATCACGAAGATGATGAAACCCACCACATAGTTGCCGCTGATGACAAACTCGCCGAACGCCGCAATCACTTTACCGGCCGCATCAGGCCCCTCATGGCCATGGACCAGCACCACACGGGTGGAGGCCACGTTCAGGGCCAGACGCAACATGGTGGCAAACAGCAAAACAGAGGGAAAGGACGAAAACTCAAGCGGTTTGCGGGTGCCAATCGCGATCATGATCACCACCAAGCTGATCATGATGTTGAAGGTGAACAAAATGTCCAGCAACAACGGAGGCAGTGGCACCACCAACATCGCCATGATCAACAGCACCAGGACGGGCAAGCCCAAACCCGCCAGATCGTAGCGCGTCAACTTCTGTCGGATCGTTGACAGGGTCAAGGTGTTCATGTGCAAAAGGCCGCTGTTTGAAGGGGAAAGTCAGGGTTTATCGGATTCTCAACACCATCAAGCAATCTGTGTGCCAACTATCCTGACACCCCCCGTCGTCAAAACCGGGACTTTTGAGCGAAAGGGGCGCAAGCTGGTGCGCAACTTGCTCAATCCAAAGCAACCCAAGATGAACGGCAAAGATTGACCGCCACGAATCACGGCCCCATTTCAGGAAAAGACACCGTTGGAGAAGCCAGACCCATGACCATCACCCTCATCGACAACCTCAGTCAGTCCAGTTCCAATCCAAATATTGGTACTTTAGAATTGAAATATGATCAAAAAGCCGTCCCCGATGGCCAAAGCTTTGGGCAATTCATGTCTGAAATTTTTCAAGTGCAGGCAGAAATGCCAACCGCTACTGCCCAACACAAAGCCGAACTGGCAGAGCTCCAAGGGCAGGAAATTGCCGCCACCCTGACCCTGTCAGAGCAAGCCGCCGTGCTCGAGACAGCAAGCTGGTCCCTCAAAGCAGTGACCCTGGGGCCCCATCTGAGCGTCATCACCCCCGAAACCTCCCCCCCGGACTCTCAAAGCCTGGAAGCCTTCGCGCGCGCCCAAGGCCTGGACGAAACCGCCGTCAATTGGCTGTTCGGTGGCCAGGCAGGCACCATGCCAGCCATGCCAGCCATCACACTGGCCCCACCCAGCGGGACGAATGCCATGACATCAGGCAGCGCCATTGGCCTCCTGGCGAGCGTGACCGGTGTCCCAACCAGCACCCAACCGATCACTCAGGCCGCCAGCTTGGTGCCAGACATCGCCCAGACCAGTGACGGGCCAGTCCCCCCCACGGTCAACACACAAAGCATCACCACCATGGCCAACAGCGCCGTACAAGGCTCGGTGACCAGCACCGCCTTGCCCGGCTCAGAGGCCATGCCAACCAATGCCCAGGGCCATCCACCCGCAGGTCCAGTCAACGGCGTGCACAACGGTCAAAACACGGGTGCAGCCACAGGCCTGCTCGGCAGTACCCTGGCCGCAGCCCAAGCCCTCTTGGCAATGGCCGACGTCCCAGAGCAGACCCCCAAAACCAGCGTGACCAACAGCACCAGCACAGAAGACGCCCTGTCCATCCAGATGCTGCGCATGCCGCCCCCAGCGGCTGTCTGGATGCAACGCAGCGTGGTGAACAACGTGCTGCAAAACAGCGTGAGTAAGCCAAAAGAAGCCGACATCAGCCTCAGCGAACTGGACCTGGGCGCAGACTGGGGCGGCGAAACGCTGCAGCAACTGCTTGGCGCCGAAGGCGGCGCCCACAGCACAGGCACCCACGGCACGGCCTACGCCAACTTTGCCTCCCGCTGGGACGCACAGGCCCACCACCGCAACGACCCCACCAACGCCAGCGGCCCCGCACCCGACCTGCCTGACCCCAATGCCCGCAGCGAAAACATCCAGAACCTGGCCGACAAAATGGGCCAAGCCGTGGGACAACGCATCCTGTCGGAGATGGAAAGAGGCCAATGGCACCTGAAACTCCAACTGCGCCCCGCCACTCTGGGCCACATCGAAATTGAAATGCGGATGCGAAGCGGCGAATTTGACGCCGTATTCACCGCACCCAATGCCACCACCCGCGATCTGTTGCAAGATGGCATGGCCAAACTCAGGGAAACACTGAGCCAAATGGGCATGGATGTTGCTAACATCCATGTAGGTGGTGGTCAGACCGGCCAAAGTGGCGGAGACCCGACACCTGGTTTTTCCAAAGGCACGCCTACGCAGCCCAAGGAAAGCGGCCAGGAAACCACCCCAGAAATAGCCCGAGCACCGCGCGTCAAGGACCCCAATGATGGTCTGGACGTTTTGGTCTAACAGCCAACCAACGAGGACGTACCATGGCAGATGAAGAAACCGAAGTCGAAGTCAAGAAGAAATCACCACTGGTCAAGATCATCCTGATCGCCGTCGTGGCCATCTTGGTCTTGGCAGGCACCGTGGTGGGCACCCTGTTTGTCACGGGCTTTTTCGACAAAAAAGACACCTCTGCAGCCGAGGCCCAACTGAAGGCTCTGGAACAAGAAGCCTCTGGGGCCAAAAATGCTGCCAGTGAAGCGCAGCCCAAAAAAGTCACCAAAGACTCCCCCGAACTGACCCGTTTCGAGAACCATTACATGGAACTCGAAAAAGACTTGGTGGCCAACCTGACCAACTCGCGCAAAGTGATCGCCGTCAAATTGGCCATCATGACCCACTACGACGAGCGCGTCTTCAAAAACGTCAAAAAGCATGAGTTTGCATTGCGCTCTACCGCACTCGACGTGATGCGCCTGACTGTGGACGCCGATCTGAGCCAACCTGATTTCCGCAAAAAAATGGCCGAAAAAATCCGCCTTGACCTCAATGCCGTTCTGGAAAAATACGAAGACTTTGGCGGCATCGAAGAAGTGTTTTTCACCAGCTTTGTGGTCCAGTAAATCCGACCCGACCGAGTAACCATGGCTGACTCCCAATCCCTTTTGTCCAGTGAAGAACTGGCCGCCTTGTCGGCCAGCTTGAGCGACGACGGCACCAACACCTCACAGGGCTACAACCTGGACGTGCAGGTGCGCAAACACGACCTGGCCGCTGAAGACAGCAGCCTGGGCGTCAACGTTGCATCGCTGGACATGATCAACGAGCGCTTCATCCGCTTGTTCAGACTGGGCATGCTCGAAGTGCTGCGCACCAGCCCACGTATGAACCCCACGCGCACGCAGATCATGCGCTTTGGTGACTACCTCAAAGACCTCAAATCACCCTTGTCGGTCAACATCGTGCGCATGAGCCCCTTGCGCGGCTACGCCATGGTCGTCATCGAGCCCACCGTGGTGTTCAGCTCACTCGACAGTTTTTTTGGCGGCTTTGGCCGTGGTGTTGGCCAACTGCCCCCTGGCAGACTGTTCACCCCCACCGAAACCCGGATCATCAAAATCATCTTGCAGGTCTTCTTTCGCTCGTTCAAAGAAGCCTGGTCTCCTTTGACCCCGGTTGACTTCGAGCACATCAGCTCCGAAATCAACCCTCAGTTTGCCCAAATCGTTGATGAAAACGACCTGGTCATCCTGAACCGCTTTGAATCCGAGGCCACCTCACAAGGCTCAGGCTTTGTGGACATGGTCATCCCCTACGTGGCCCTGAAGCCCGTGCGAGACCTGCTGCGCAGCCGCGTGCAAACCGGCGACGGCAACGAAGACTCCGACAAGATCTGGCGCGCCCAACTGAACGACGCCGTGCACGATGCCGAGCTGGGCATGCACATCCATCTGGGCAAACTCAGCGTGTCCCTGCAGCAACTGCAAACCATGCAACCAGGGGACATCCTGCCTTTCAAAAAATCCGATTTCGCCCGCGCCATGATCCAAGACATGCCCGTGTACGACGTCGAAGTCGGTGCCATGGGCGGCCAAGTGGCGATCAAGATCGTCAACGCCATCAGCCCCAACGCCCCCACCTGAACCCCACAACAAGGAACGCCCATGAGCGAACTGACCCCTAACGAAGCCCTGAACGAAGCCACCGACAAGGGCCACATCAACACCGACGTGTTGCAAAACATCCCGGTCACGCTGTCCATTGAAGTGGGCCGTGCCCAGATCAAAATCCGTGACCTCATGCGCCTGACTCAGGGCAGCGTGGTCGAACTTGACCGCATCGCGGGCGAACCCCTTGACCTGCTGGTCAACAACACCGTGGTCGCACAAGGTGAAGTCGTGCTGGTGAACGACCGCTATGGCATCCGCCTGACCCGCGTGGTGCCCGCCTCCGAGCGGCTAGACAACCTGTAAAGCCTGCCATGAACACCGGGTGGACATTCTCTGACTGGCTGCAATATGCGTTCAGCTTCGCACTGGTCATCGGCTTGCTGCTGGCCGTGCTGTGGGGCTTGCGCAAAATGCAAAGCGGCGCCAGTTTTTTGCGCAAAAACTCGCAACGTCTGCAAACGATTGAGAGTCTGTCCGTCGGCCCGCGACAAAAAATTCTCCTCATCCAGGTCGACGGCCACGACGTACTGGTCGGCGTAACGGCCCACCAGATGACCGCCCTGTCCCCCTGGCCCGTGCAAGCCCCTGCGGCTGCGGCTGCGTCTGTGTCTGCGACTAAGCCTTCGCCTGCACCTGTTGAACCCAAAGAAACCCAAACGTCATGAAGCGCCGCCTCTCCCTTGGGCTGATTTTGACCCTTGTCCTGTGCCTGCTGCCCCTGTTGGCGCAAGCGGCACCTGACATGCCCGCCATCACCGCCACCAACACGGGCAAGGGCACCCAATACAGCCTGACACTGCAGCTGCTGGCGCTCATGACGACGCTGTCGGTGCTGCCCTCGGTCTTGCTCATGATGACCGCCTTCGTGCGCATCGTCATCGTCATGTCTCTGCTGCGCCAAGCCCTGGGCACCGGCCAGACCCCCCCCAACATGGTCATCGTTGGGCTGTCGCTGTTTCTCACCCTGTTCGTCATGACCCCGGTGCTCACCGATGTCTACCAAAACGCGCTGCTGCCGTACATGAACCAGGGGCTGAGCTTCGACAAAGCCCTGGCCGCCGCAGAAAAACCCATCCGCGCCTTCATGCTGCTGCAAACCCGCGAAGACGACATCGCCATGTTCATGGACATCGCGCGCAACACCAACTTCACCAGCCCGCAAGACGTGCCCTTCACCACCCTGGTGCCCGCCTTTCTCACCTCCGAGCTTAAAAGTGCCTTCACCATCGGCTTTTTGATCTACATCCCCTTTGTCGTGATCGACCTCATCGTCGCCAGCGTGCTCATGTCCATGGGCATGATGATGCTCTCGCCGATGATGATCTCGATGCCCTTCAAACTCATGCTGTTCGTGCTGGTGGACGGCTGGAGCCTGATCATGGGCTCACTGGCTGGCAGCTTTGCCATGCCTTAAAGGAACTGCCCCATGGACACCGCCACCGTCATCGATTTGGGCCGCCATGCCCTGTGGACCATCGCCTTGGTCAGCGCCCCGCTGCTGCTGGTGGCACTGGCCGTGGGCCTGTTCATCGGCATCATCCAGGCCGCCACCTCCATCAACGAAATGACACTCAGCTTCATCCCCAAGCTGATCGCCATGGCCCTGGCTTTGCTGCTGTTTGGCAGCTGGATGCTGGTCACCCTGGTCGACTTCACGCGCAGCATCTTCGAGCGCATCCCGACCCTGTTCGTCTGAGCCGCCCACAGGTCACCCCATGAACTTCCTGGCCGCCGATGTCATCGAAAGGTTTTACACCTTTTTGTGGCCCATGCTGCGCATCTCGGCCCTCATGATCACCGCGCCCATCTTCTCGCTCAGCGCCTTCAACACCCGCATGCGCATCTTGGTGGCGCTGGTGCTGGCCTGGTTGGTCTACCCCTTGTACAACTGGCCCGTGATCGACCCCACCAGCGCCCAAGGTCTGCTCGAAGTCTTCAACCAAATCATGATCGGCGCCACCATGGGCCTGATCCTGCAAATCGTGGTCGCCGCCGTGGTGGTGGCAGGCCAAAGCATCGCCGCCGCCATGGGCCTGTCCATGGCCAACATGATCGACCCCAACATGGGCAACGTGCCCGTCATCTCACAGCTGCTCATCGTCATGTCCACCCTCATTTTTGTCGGCTTTGGGGGCCATGCCATCTTGCTGGGTCTGATCCTCGAATCCTTCAACACCCTGCCCATTGGCACCGACATCCTCAACCAAGCCGTCTACGGCCGGGTGCTGCAATGGAGCTCCATGATGTTCTTGGGCGCCGTGCTCATGGCCCTGCCCGTCATGGTCTCGCTGCTCTTCATCAACGTCGGCCTGGGCATCGTCACACGCGCCGCACCCAGCCTGAACATTTTTGCTGTGGGCTTTCCCGCCATGATCATGGCGGGCCTTGTCATTCTCATCATCTCGCTCGACAGCATTGGCGGGCGCATCGAATGGCTATGGGTTCAAGGTTTTTCGCTGGTTCGTGACGTCATAGGAGCGCCCCGTGTCTGAAAGCGCACAAGACAAAACAGAAGACCCGACGGCGCAAAAGCTCAAAAAAGCGCGCGACGACGGCCAGGTTGCCCGGTCCATGGAACTGCCTGCCGCCGTCATCGTCATTGGCGCCATTGCCATGCTCATGGTCACGGGCAGCTGGGTCATCACCCGGCTCTCCGCCGTGTTCGCGCAAGGCTTCGTATTTGACCGCCAGCTGATCGAAAAACCCCTGCTCCTGCCCGCCCACTTTGGCGAGCAAATGCTGTCCGCCTTCATTCTCGTGATGCCCGTCATCCTTTTCACCATGGTGGCCGCCGTCATCGCCTCGGGCCTCACCGGGGGCTACTTGTTCTCTCTGGGTGCCGTCATGCCCAAGGGCTCCAAGCTCAACCTCATCAGCGGGCTCAAGCGCATCTTTGGCACACACGCCTTGGTGGAACTGGGCAAAGCCATCCTGAAATTCGTACTGGTCGCGACGGTGTTGTGGTGGTCACTCATGGCCAACATGGACTCGCTCGTCCAAATTGGCCAAATGGGACTGGAACCTGCACTGGACGCGGCAGGCAAGATGATCCTCCAATCGGGCCTGTGGGTGTCACTCAGCCTGGCCGTCATCGCCTTGATCGACGTGCCCTGGCAAAAGCACAGCTTCACCAAACGCATGCGCATGAGCAAGCAAGAGGTCAAAGACGAATACAAGCAAATGGAAGGCAGCCCCGAAGTCAAGGCCCAGATCCGCAGGCGTCAACGCGAAATGGCCAACTCGCGCATGATGGACCGCATCAAAGACGCCGACGTCGTGATCACCAACCCCGAACACTTCGCCGTGGCCCTCGAGTACGACCCCACCGGCGACGGTGCGCCCATCATGGTGGCCAAAGGCTCCGACCACATGGCCGCCCTGATTCGTGCCGAGGCTAAAAACCACGGCATCCACATTTTTGAAGCCGCCCCACTGGCCCGTGCCATCTACTTCACCACCGAAGTCGAGCGCCAAGTGCCCGAAGACCTTTACCACGCCGTGGCCCAAGTCATTGCCTACGTCTTCAGTCTCGAAGCCGCCTCGCCCCTGAACCCGCCTAGCCCCAAGCCCCAAGTGAAAGTGCCCCCCAGCATGCAATTCAGTCCTGACGGCAAGAAAGCCCAAGCCCAAGGAGCCACCGCATGAAGACCCCGGTCACAACCCATGCCCCCAACCCGGACGACTTCGTCTTCCGGGCCGCCGACCGCATGCGCATCGACGGCTGCACCAACGCCATCGCCCGCGAAGGGCTGAGCCTGTCGCTGCAATGCGAACACGAAGCCCTGCTCGATCACTACACCAACCTGCTGCTCAAACGCCTGCGGCAAGAAGCCCCCGAACACCACATCGAGGTTTATTTCCCAACCAACACCGATGCCTTGCTCGCCCGCTTCAACGACGCACTGGCCCGCCAATCGGTACAACAAGCCACGCGCACCGCCACCGGCGTCAGCGCTGCACAAATTTGGGTCGTGCACGACGCCCAAGCCCTGCCCGATGCCGAAATTCAGCTGCTCGCCCGCCTGATTCAGAACTTTCCTGGCGCCAACATCCGGGCCATCCTGCTCATGAAAGGCCCTGCAGACGGGTACAGCAACCTGTCCGCCTTCGGCCGCAAAATCCTGCGCTGGGAAATCGAAGCCCCCAACGCCGAACAGGCCCAAGCAACGCTCGACACCGCCCGCTACGAAGGCCGCTTGCAGCCCGTGCAACAGCTGCTCAAACGCATCAACCGTCAAGCCTGGGCCGAAGATGCCCCCCTCGCCGACACCCAAGACGCGGCCGACTTCGCCGACGAAGCCCCCACGCCATCGCGCCCCCACCGCGCCAGCCGGGTCAAGCAACATGTGCAAGCCTTTCACGAAAAAGGCCAAGAAGCCCTGGCCAAAAGCACCCGACTCCTGGGCAAATGGGACAAAAACCACACCCGACTGCTGCTCTGGGTCATGGCCGCACTGACCCTGTCCACCGCCACCATGCTCTGGCTCCAGCCTGAAGCCTTTGGCATAGGCAAAGCCCCCCACGGCCAGACCTCCATGCCCAAGCCACTCCCCATTGAGTTGCCACAACCCGGTGCAGGCAACACCCCAGCCCAGCCCGAAGCCCCCGCGACGCCCGTCAAGCTTCCCTGACCCCGCACAGGAACACGCCGTGAAAAAATCCACCCTCATCCGCAGCGACCAACCCCACGCCGTCAAAATGCCAGCGGGCTCGAATGTGGCCGCTCGCCAAAACACCCAAAAATTCAAGTCATCGGAAACCACCGAGGACAGCCCCACCAACATTCAAAAAGTGGCGCCCGTCAAAACCCCAAAAAGCAAGCGCGCCGAGCCCCCCGCTCCGATCGTCAAAGCCGTGCGTGCCAAAGCCCTCAAGAGCCCGCCGGTCGAAACCCCGACCCCACGCGCCAAACCCCAATCCAAACCCGCATCCGGCCCAACGGCCAGGGCCAAACCCAAACTGCGCACCGCGCCGCCCACCAGCAGCGCCAAAGCGCAAGCCCTGGACGCCGCGCCCACAACGATTCAGCCCATCTGGGAACAAGACAACCCCGTCAAAACCCGCATCGATCAACTCAGAGCCCGTAACGCCCAATTGGCAGAACAACTCCAGCGACTCCCGCAGATGCCCACAGCCCGAGGAAAACAACCATGAGCGACAAAGACTTCACCCCCACCGACCCCATCCTTGTGGAAGCCACCGAGAGCGAGGACAGCACCGCCCAAGCCCCTCACAGCGCCAGCAACACGTTCCCCAGCGCTGCGGCACCCCCCAACAGCGCTGCGGCACCGGCCCCTGAGTCGCCACCACACCTGGGATTCAGCGTCGATGAACGCGCCTACCGGCAATACCAATCGCTGGCCCAAGTCGTGCTCGACTCGGCCGACATCGCCAGCAAGTCCGCCGAATCCGCCGCCGCCGCCAGCAGAAACATGCACAAGGCCACCACCGAATTCAAAGACCTGACCGAAGTCGGCCACAAAAAAGCCCTGATCCTGCTGGGCGCCACAGGTGGTCTGATGGTGATTTGTCTCATCTTCTTTTTGGTCATGGGCGTGCGCATGAACAGCCGCATCAACCAACTCGACACCATGATGCTGGCTGTGGGCAAGCGCGTGGTCGACCTCAACGTCGGCCTCGAATCGCTCAACGTCATGAACCGCAGCATCGAAGGCCTGACAGCGCAACAAGTCGAACAAGCCAAAAACCAAGGCCAGATCGAAACACGCATCAGCGACGCCCTCAAAAAATCCGAAACCATGGTGCAGACCGTGCCCGGAGAAACCGCCAAACAAGTCGCCGCCACCAGCGACAACCTGCTCAAACAAGTCCAAGCCATCAACGGCCGCCTGCAAAGCCAGGCCGGTGCCGTGCAAAGCCTGGGCAACGAAGTCAAAGCCCTCAAAGGCGCGGTCGGCAACGTCGACAAGCTCAACAGCGACGTCCAGGCCCTGGTGACCCTGCAAAAAGAACGCTACCTCGAAACCCTGCAGAAAAACAGCGCCAACGCCAACGCCAACACCAACCGCGCCGTCCAATTCCCACGCGCCAGCCCGCCCAAACCCGCAGGCGAAGCCGCGGCCAATGTCCCAGCTATTTCCCCAACCAATGCCACCGCAGCCCCGGCCATGCCGCGGTGAAGACGCCACACGCAAGCGCCCGCATGGCGGCATCGGGGTCCACCGTCAACGACCAGCCCTTGGGTCTGCTCAATTAGATTTCGCTGATCGGCACGCGCCGCCGATCAGCGGGTGCCAGCGGCCGCTGTGGGCTTATTGGACGCACATGGCGATGTAGGTGAGCACAAAAACGCCATTGGGTGGAATTTTTCGCCAGTAGCCCATTTCTTTGACCTCGGCAACTTTTGCGCCTGTCATTTTGGGACCCGCAAAACTGGTCATTTGACCCAGCCGGTGCATCTTGTAGGTGCAGTCGTACTCGTTCAGGTAACGCCTTGAGCGCACCCCTTCGGCATCCGGTGTTTTGAGATCCTGCATTTCCCAGACCCGGCGAATGTTGTCTTCACGCTCGATGCTGTTGCGGTTCACGTACAGCGTCACTTCCGGGGTTTCTCCGATGCGGGTCCAGGCCCATGCTGCCGCAGGTCCCAGGCTGCTTATCAAGCCGGCACAGCACAGGCTCCACCGCACCACAGCACGCATTGAAAATGCTCGGATCGTCATGTTTGTTCTCAAAAATAAGTTCCCGCAAGGGTGATGGCTTGACCGCCTGTGCCCAGTTTGAAGCGAGAGATGCCGGGCAGATCGTGGGTGTTGACGCCCCCCAGATCGAGCACCTCAATGCCCTGCTCCTGCAAATAAGCCATGGCCTGCCAAAGCAATGCATTGTGGGCATTGAGCTGCCGGCCCTCTTCGTCAGCCCAGCCCATATGGTAACTGGCCACTCGGCCGTGAATCAGAAAGAGCATGCCGCCCACGGTGTTCTTGCCCAGTTCGGCATACGCCACCACAAAGGCCTGACGGGGGTCGGCCGCAGCGGCGATGTAGGCCTGCACAAAATCGGTGGGCAAACCATGGAATTTTTTTGCTTCGCGCTGGGCGATTTCCTGGCCCAGCAGCCAATCACAGCGCTTTCGGCTCGGTTGCACATGGACACGCAGTTTCACATGGGCCTGCACTTTGTTCAAACGGTTGCGCCACTTGCCCTCGAGCTGGGCTTTCAAAGTGGGCAGCGGGTGGGTCAAATCGAGCAGCACCGTGGCGTAACCGGTCATCACCCGCGACATGCCCCGAGTTTCAAGCGGATCGAGTTGTTCGCCTGTGCGGTCGGGCGAAAACAAGGGGACTTTCAGGCGCGGCAGCGGAATCGTTTGGCGCAGGCGCTTGTAAATGTCCGCTCGTTGCGCGGGGCTGAGGTCGGGAAGGAAGATCGGACCCCGCGTGCAAGAGGCCAAAGAGATGTAACCCAGCACCCGTTTGCACATGAATTGGGCGATGGCCACCAAGCGGCCATCCTCGAAAACCATGGCCCTCCGCATGTTCACGCCCACTGAGGTCAAGGCCTCACCGTAAATCCATGCCTGCTGCAAAGCGCCGCGCTGGGTCGAATGAAATTCTTCCCAATCGGCTTGTGGCAATTGCTCCCATATCAAATCCATATCGTCATAATAGGCAAATTTTTCAAATTCAACTCAAGATATCGCATTTGTGTCCGATGAATACAGGTGTTAACAGAAAAAATGAGCTCGTCATCTCCTAAAGAACATGCCATCTTGGGGCATGACATCCCCAAAGCCCGCTTGACAATTTCGGGATGGGCTTGGGGCGCGCTGTATTTGGGTCTGCCTGTCATTTTGCTGGGCAATTTGATCGACTTCTTTTTTCAATGGACGCTGGGTTGGTGCATCGGTGTTTGGTGCATTGTCTAGACTTAAAGGGCCACCATGTTTTTCTTTGTCGGTTTAGCGGTTGTTTTTGGAGCCGTGTTTGGCGGTTACGTCATTGCTGGCGGCAAGATGGCCCCCATCATCAAGGCCGCGCCTTTCGAATTTCTGATCATCGGGGGTTCGGCCGTTGGCGCCTCATTGATTGCCAACAGCTTTCCCGTCTTCAAAGCGGCGTTTGGTGGCATTGGCAAATGCATCAAAGGCCCGAGTTTTCACCAAGCCGACTACCTGGCTTTGATGCTGCTGGTGGGCAAACTGCAAACGGTGATGAAAAAAGAAGGTGTGGTGGCGCTCGAATCGCACGTCGAAAACCCAGACTCGAGCCCGATTTTTGGTGAATTCCCCAAACTGGCCAAGGACCACTCCATCGTTCAGATGATTTGCGATCCCCTTCGTTTGATGGTGATCTCGCAAGGCAATCTGGACGCCGATGCCTTGGATGATTTGATGAAAAAGGCCATCAAGGTGCACCACCATGAGGCCTTGTTGGCCCCCGGCGCGTTGGCCAACATTGCGGGGGGGTTGCCCGCGCTGGGCATCGTGGCTTGCGTGTTGGGTGTGGTGAAAACCATGGGCGCCATTGACCAACCCCCGCCTGTGCTGGGCGCGCTGATTGGTGCCGCGCTGGTGGGTACGCTGATGGGAGTGTTTTTGGCCTACGGCATGTTTGAGCCCTTTGCCGGCCGGCTGACCCAAATCATCAACGAAGACGCGCAAGCGTTCGACGTGATTCGCGAGATGATCGTGGGCAACCTCAGGGGCTACGCGCAACCGCTGGTGATCGAGTCTGCACGGGCCTGCATTTCTCACCACAACCAACCGAGCTTTTCCGAAGTCTTTGACGGCATGCGAGGATCCTGATGGCCGAGCCAGACAAAGCCGCAGCGGGAACACCCGAAGAAATCGCAGCAGCAGCAGCTGCTGCTGCAGAGGCATTGCGGCCGATCATCATCGTCAAAAAAATCATTGCCGACGACGGCCATGCAGGTGCGCACGGTGGCGCCTGGAAAATCGCTCTGGCCGACATGATGACGGCCATGATGGCTTTCTTCTTGCTGATGTGGCTGTTGGGTGCCAGCGACGAGGACAAGCGCAAAAGTGTGGCGGACTATTTCAGGCCCACCTCCCACAGCCAGATTGCGTTTGGTGAATTGGCGGGCTCCAATGGCTTGTTCGGTGGCAAGTCCATCATCGACCCCGATGGTTTCCCTTTCACCGCCAAACAATCTGCATTGCTTGAGCGTTTGACGCCTCAGGCCCAAGGTGGGCCAGGCGAAAGCTTTGGTTCATCCAAGGAAGAGAACAACAAGGATGGCCCCTCTGACCAAGACCCTGGCAAAGCCACGGGTTCGGGCTCACCTGGCGAGGGTGGCGGCAGTGGCTCACCAGGCCAGAAACAGGACAAAGAAAATTTCGACAAGGTCGAAAAAGAAATCAAACAGAAATTGTCTGAAAGCCCGCAGTTCGACAAAATCAAGGACCAGGTCAGCATCACCCGCGAAAAGGACGGTTTGCGCATTGAGGTGATCGACAAGGCCGACTTTGCCATGTACAGCTCTGGCGGCGCAGAAATGGGCAGCAAAGCTGCCGCCTTGATGGCCGAGGTGACCAAAACCCTCAAACCACTGCCCAACAAATTGTCCATCCGTGGGCACACCGACAGCATGGGTTTCGCTCCGGACAGCATGCGTAACAATTGGACCTTGTCGACCGAGCGGGCCGATGCCACGCGGCAATTCATGCAATCCCAGGGCATCGCTGGCAATCGGTTCTCGCGCATCGAGGGGGTGGCCGATACCAATCCCAAAGTGCCGGGCAATGCTGCAGACCCGCGCAACCGGCGCGTCAGCATCACGGTGCTCAACCAGTGATCAAGTTTGAATGCGGCTTGACTGAGCGCTAAGATGACGAATAACCGCCCAGGTTCATACCCACACCTTCTAGAGGTTTCCCCATGCTGAAAAATACTGCAATCGGTATCGCCATCGGTCTTTTGGTCATGGGCGGCATCTGGGGGCTGGTGCACCTCATGTGGGACACTCGTCCAGAGACCGATTTGATCGCCGAAAGCTTGCCCGGCGACAGCAAAGGGGTGATGGATCTGATTTGTGAGCTGGAGCTGGACTTGGACGGTCAACTGGCTTTGGGCATCAAGGAAAACGAGCCCTCCAGAATCACCATGGCACAGATTGATTTTGAGAAAAAATCAGGCTGGTACCAAGGCAAGATTGCCATCTCCGAAAGCCGTGCAGGCACCCTCAACCTGATGGGTACCCGGATGAAAATTTACCGCCCCGCCATGTTTCAGCGCTTTGGCGTGATGATCACGGGTGAAGAGTTTGTGGTGGACCGCAAAACAGGCAGTTTTGTGCAATCCCTGAACCTGAACGACGGGCGCAACGTCAAGCTCATCAAGGGCACTTGCGCCAAAGTGATCAAACCGCCGTTCTGAGTTCGACCCCCGTGGGTCTGCAACGCCTGCCCTGCAGAGGCCGTCTCAGGCCACGCCGCGCAGTTCGTACTTGTTGATTTTTTCGATGAGTGTGGTTCTTTGCAGCTGCAGCAGCTTGGCCGTTTGAGACACATTGCCCAGGGTGCGGCTAAGGGCTTGCTCGATCAGGCTGCGCTCAATGTCGATCAGGTGTTGCTTGAGCGAGATGCCATCGCTCGGCAGGGTCTGGATGCCTTGGGCCAGCAAGATGACTTCTTCGACCGAACTCATTTCGTCGTTGGAGGCCGACAGGGGCATCGGGGCGAAGGCGGCTCGGGGGACGGGCGCAGGGCTGTCGCTGCCTGCAAACAAATGGCTCAACGGGTCATTGTCAGCCCAGGGGGGGCTTTCGGCATCGCCAGCTGCCACGGGTGTCCCATTCGGCTCGGCAAAGGCCAACGCGTCTTGCAGGGCCGAATCGGAACGAAACAGCGAGGGTTGCGGGGCCGGTGTGGGCATTTGGCTCAGGCGCTGGGCCTGCAAAGCGACCAAACCCGAGGGCATCATGCAGGCAGGCACGGTGTGCACCTGCAGGGTTTGCGAGGGGAACAGCGTCGAAAAACGGTCCACCAGATTCGACAACTCGCGCACATTGCCCGGCCAAGCGTAGGCCTGCAGCAGCTGCATCATGTCAGGCGCAAACTTCAGGGGGCGGTTGCCCGGCAGGATGTGCTTTTCCGCGTAAAACTGCAGCAAGGCAACAATGTCTTCAGGCCGCTCGCGCAAAGCGGTCGTGTTGATGGGCAAGACGTTGATGCGGTAATAAAGGTCTTCCCGGAAACGCCCTGCCGCCACTTCTGATTCCAGATTTTTGTGAGTGGCCGCGACCACCCGCACGTCCACAGACACTTCGCGCGAGGCGCCCACCGGCAAAAGGCAGCGCTCTTGCAGGACGCGCAAAAGCTTGACTTGCATGTCCATGGGCAGGTCGCCGATTTCGTCCAGAAAAAGGGTGCCACCGTGCGCCAGCTCGAATCGGCCCAAACGGTCGGCCACGGCACCGGTGAAGGCGCCTTTGCGGTGACCAAAAAGCTCGCTTTCGATCAGATCGCGCGGGATGGCCCCACAGTTGATGGGCACAAACGGTCCACCTGCGCGGGGGCCTTGGGCATGCAGCGCCTGGGCCACCAGTTCTTTACCCGTACCGCTCTCGCCAGTCACCAGGGCTGTCGAAGATGACGCCGCCAAAGTCTGGATGAGCTCGCGCAAAAACTGCGTCGCTCGGCTTTGTCCAATGATTTGGGTTTTGGCGCTGGCTTTCATGTCAATTCGTTGTCTGATGGTCTCAGGCGGCGCTCAGGGCACGCCCATCGGGCAAGTTGCGCTGAAAGCGCCACACGGCAGTTGAAAAAACTTTAGGCGGTTTAGTCATTTTTAGTTTATAAATTATCAATTGGTACTTTGGCAAGTGATTTTATCAAAAATTCAAATAAATACGTTTTTTATACCAAAAAAAGTATTTATTTGTTCAATATTTAGAACTATTCGACCCTCTCCGCTGGAAAGACCGGTTGAAACTCAAGACTTGGGCATTGCTGCCGATGTATGCAACAAGACACAACACATCCACGCACCGCTTTGGTCAGTGTGGGTGCCCGTTCATGGAGAAGCACAATGACCCGTACCCGATCACTGGCAGCCGCCCTGCTGACCACCTTGGCCTTGGCCGGATGCCAATCCCTGCCCTTGAACATTCAGGCAAAGGACGCCACCGTCCCGCAGGCGCCCGCCGCCTCGATGCTCAGCCCCTTGGTGGAAAAGCGTGAAACCCTGGTGGCCACGGGTTACGCCGTCATCAGCGTACAAAACCACAAAAACCCGGCGCAGCAACGCCTGTTGGCCATCCGCGCCTCCAAGCTTGACGCTTACCGTTCTTTGACCGAGCAGGTCTATGGCCAACAACTTGACGCCACCACCACCGTGGCCGACATGACGGTCATGAGCGACACCTTCCGCGCCAAGGTAGAGGGCGTGATCTACGGCGCCACCATGGTCAGCATCACCCCGGTCGGCGAAGACACTTACGAGACCACCATGTCGCTGGACCAGTACGTGGTGCGTGATTTGCGTGCCTTGTACCTCGGTCAGATGACTTCGCGCCGCCGCTGATCACCCCTCAGATTGGACTGACCCCATGCTGGCCCTTATGAACTCGCCCCGCCCTGCCTGGTTGCGCATCAGCGCTGCCGTGCTGGCCTGTGCGTTGGCCAGTACGGCCTCAGCCCAAAGCCCCAGCCCTGCCGAATTGGCAGCCAAAGCGCTGGCCTCGGCCCCGGTGCAGGCCCTGTTGAATGCCCAGTCCCAGTCGGCCAAGGCGGCCCAGAAGAACCCACAAAATAACCACGACGCGCAACTCGCCGCCATCCGTCAGGCCATTCTGGAAGCCACCCTGGACCGGCCCACACGGGTGGTCAGCACGGCTTGGGTGGACCACCAGGGGGCTTTGCACGAAAGCGCCCATTTCCACTCCGAGGCGCAGGTGCGCGGCGTGCGGGTCTTGTCTTATGTGCAAGGCAACGAACCCGTGACCCAGGTCAGCGCCGAGGTCTTGCCCTGGGGCTGGAAGCCCGTGGGAGCAGACCAGAGCTGCAAGGCACCACCCCGGCCCTGGCGTTTGCCTTTGGGCGTGCAAGTCGTGATGCCTGAGGGCTTCAGTGGCCCGCAACTGTTTGCCAGCCAGACCCTGCTGGCGCTGGCGCAGCAGGCCTGGAGCCAGAACATGCAAGCCTCTCAGCGCTGGCGCACGCACAGCGTGGCGCAGGCCGCCCCGCAGTCAGACAACGCTTACATGCGTGCGCTCACCGGCCAGACCGAAGAGCGCAGCGGCTGGACAGCCGAGATTTCGCTGCAGCCGCACGCCCCGGTTGTGGCACGTTCGTGGACTGAGTACCTCGGCCTGAACGCCAGTGCCTCGCCGTTGCACTGGACAATGAGCTTGCGCTTGGGCCAAAAGCTCAGCCCGGCCTCGCGCCTGGTGCCGCAGTGGCAAATCGAACAAATCATCTCGATCTCTCCCTTGGCCCTGGCGCAAAGCCCCACGGCCTGGGCGCAGCAGATGCAAGGCCTTTTGCAAGAGCGCATGCACCAATGGGTGGCCCAGCTGGACAAGCAAACCGAATGCGAACCGGTGCAGTTCCATGTGCGCCGCCAAGGCACGCAGTCCCTCGAGCTGCAAGCGGGCTTTGACAGCGGATTGCGCCCCGGTGACCGCGTGCTCTTGATGGACCCCGCCCATGTGCCGGCCCGCATGCTAGAGCCTGGGGTGGCCCAGCACCTGGCCTTGGCCCAGGTGGTCAAGGTCGGCCCACACCGCACCGAGCTGCAACAACTCGCGGGCCCAGCCCTAGCCTCGCATGGCGCCTGGATGGCCCTGCCCTTGTGAGCCTGTTCAACCCCGAACCACACCACCCCTATGACCTCTGCCGTTTCTCCTCACCGTCACTTGGCCACCTGGCTGCTCGGCTGCTTCGCGCTGGTCAGCTGGAGTTCAGCGGCCTGGTCCGCTGACACTGCCGGGGCCTTGGCACTCAAGGCACTGCTGGGCCCGCAAGCCGCGTTCCAGCAAATGGGCGGCTTGCCACCCACACCGGCCCATTCGGCGGAGGGTCTTGCACACACCAGCCCTTCGGCCATCACCTCGGCACCCGCGGCCGCAGCCATGGCAAGCGGCACGGTCACGGTGCAACGCGGCGAGACGCTGGACCGCCTGATCCGCAGGACTTTGCCGGATGTCCCTTTGCACCCCGACTTTTTGCGCAAGGCCTTTGTGACCCTGAACCCGCAGGCTTTTCCATCAGGTTCACCCCATCAGATGCGGGCTGGGGTCCAATTGAAGGTGCCCAGCATGCCGGCCTTGCGCCAGATGGTGTTGAGCCAGCACCCGGGGGCAGCAGCTTTGCTCGGCGGGGCTGACAAACCGGCAGAACAAAAGCTTGCGCACGAGCCGAACGACCAGCGCCGCTGGGTGCGTTTCCCCTGATCGCAGCGCAGGCCGCAGCATGATCACCGGGGCTGAAACCGCCCACCTCAGCCCTAAGATTCCGACCATTTACCTGGATGGAAAACTGCCCCTGGTGGTCGAGCGCAGCGCCGCCGAACTGGGCTTGCGCGACGGCCAGGTGATTCAATCCACCGTCGAAAACCGCCAAGACCGGATTCGTCTGATCCTGCAAGACCCCGCGCAAGCCGGCCGTTTTATTGACTTGCCCAAAGAACTGCCCGCGGGGCTGCGCCTGGCTTCGGGCGACACGGCCCTGTTTCGGGTGCAACTGCAAAGCGATGGCTCGATCTGGCTGCGCCCGCTGCAAGCCACCGCTGCGGCTGCCCCCGCAGCCGCTGCACCTTTGGCGCAAATGCCCAACCGCATGCAACAGCTGGGATTCAGACCCCCCGACATGGGCGCCCTGGCCCTGCTGCTGCGTCCGGGCGGTCTGGACAGCCTGCTGCAAAGTCTGAACTCGGCGTCCCCCGAGCTGGCAGTTTTGCAGCAGTGGCAACGCATGCGCCCCAGCATGGCCCAACTGACGCCGGAAAAACTCCAGCAACTCATGCAGCGCAGCGGCCTGATGACCGAAGCTTTGCTGTCACAGGGCCACGGCAGTGGTCTGGTTGACTTGAAGTCGGGTCTGCGGCAGTTGTTGCGACTGCTGCAAAGCACCAGCCACGAGGCGACGGGCCGTGTGCAAGATGCCATCGACGACATCGAGTCGCACCAACTCACTGCAGCCGACACCCTGACAGGGCGCGAATGGGTGTTTTCGATGATGCTGCCTTTTGCGGACGCCGAACCCGTGGCGCTGCGATTTGTGCGGGGCCGCAGCAAGCGGGGCGAAGAAAAGGCACCGCTGGTCATTCACTTGCACACCCGCAACCGCGAACTGGGCGAAGTGTGGCTGCAAACACGCATCAGCGACCAGACCGAAGTCGACATGGTCATGTGGGCCTTGCGCGAGGATGTGGTGAAACGGGCACGCGACCTGACGCCCAACCTGGCCGAAGAGCTGGACAGCGCAGGCCTGAACATGACCCGGCTGCACATCATCCACGGCCCAGGCCCTTCCGAGCCCATGCCCTGGAACCCGCCCGAGACCGGCAGCTTGCTGGATGTGCAGACATGAAAGCCCCGCTGAAAGAGGCGATTGCGCTGGAGTATGGCAAGCGCAAAACCCCCGTCATCAGCGCCAAGGGTGAAGACGAGCTGGCCCAGCGCATCATCGACGAAGCCCAGCGCCACGGCGTGTACGTGGCCGAAGACCCCCAGTTGCTGGCCTTGCTCAGCCGCATCGACCTGGACAAGGAAATCCCCCCCGAGCTCTACACCGCCGTGGCCGTGATTTTGTCGTGGGTTTACTGGCTCAAGGGCATGCGCCCGGGCGACGAAAAAAGCCCGTAAATCGCCCCGCCTGGCGCACCAAAGCTGGGCACATTCGACCGCAAACCTAGGGTAAACACCAGACACCCCAACGCCATCTGGTGCGCACAATATGGTTATCAGCAATAACCTTATTGCATTCTCTGACCCAGACCCGCCTAGGACCTTTGCGATGACTCAAGCCCCTCACCCGATCCTGGAACGTGCAGCCGCCAACGGCGTGGCCCTGGAGATGCAAGGCGCTGTGGCCGTGGTGCGCCTGTGTCGCCCAGCCAAACGCAATGCGCTCAACGACCCCCTGATCGAAGCGCTGCGCGATGTGTTCCAGAACCTGCCCCCCGAAGCCCGCTGCGCGGTGATTCACGGTGAGGGCAGCCACTTTTGCGCCGGGCTGGATTTGTCGGAGCTCAAAGAACGCGACGCGGGCGAAGGCATTCACCACTCACGCGGCTGGCATGTGGCGCTGAACGCAGTCGAGCAAGGCAGCGTGCCCGTGGTCTGTGCGCTGCACGGCGCGGTGGTGGGCGGCGGGCTGGAGCTGGCCAGCGCAGGCCACATCCGTGTGGCCGACGAGAGCACCTTTTACGCCTTGCCAGAAGGCACTCGCGGCATTTTTGTGGGCGGCGGCGGCTCGGTGCGCGTGCCCAAACTGATCGGCACGGCGCGCATGATCGACATGATGCTCACGGGGCGTGTCTACGACGCGCAAGAAGGCGAGCGTGTGGGCTTTGCCCAATATTTGGTGCCCACCGGCACGGCTTTGGCCAAGGCCATCGAGCTGGCCACCCGCATCGCCACCAACGCCCCGCTGACCAACTTTGCGCTCACCCACGCCATGCCGCGCATTGCCGAGCAACCGGCTGACCACGGCCTGTTCACCGAAGCCCTGATGGCCTCGATCGCCCAAGCCGCCCCCGAAGCCAAAGCCCGTGTCCGCGCCTTCCTCGAAGGCAAGGCGGCCAAAGTGCAAAAAAGCTGAGCCGGAGACGCGCATGAACGCCCCCCAATTTCGCCCCCTCAAATTTGGCGTGACCCGCGTCAACGTGCGCGACGGCGCACCCGGCACGCGCTACCTGCAAGCCGATCAGGCGCTGCAGGCTTTTCCGGACCGCCTGACCGACCGGCTGCAGCACTGGGCGCAGGTCAAACCCGAGCAGACTTTCATGGCGCGCCGCGTCAAAAATGCCGATGGTACTTTGGGCGACTGGAAGCACATCACCTATGCGCAAGCCTGGCAAACGGCGCGCGGCATTGCACAAGGCCTGATCGACCGCGGCCTGAGCACCGAACGCCCGGTGGTGATCCTGAGCGAAAACAGCTTGGAGCACGGTTTGCTTTCTTTGGGTTGCCTGGTGGCTGGCGTGCCCTTTGTGCCCACCTCGCCGCCCTACTCATTGGTGAGCGTGGACTTCGACAAGCTCAAGCATGTGCTGCGCACCGTCACACCGGGTTTGGTGTTTGCCTCCGACGCCCGCTACGCCAAAGCCGTTGCGGCCACCGTGAGTGACGACATGGAAGTGGTGATGTGCGAAGGCCAGGTGCCCGGTCGCACGGTCACGGCCTTTGACAGCCTGTGCGCCACCGCTGCCACAACCGCGGTGGATGCCGCCATGGCCGCCACCGGCCCCGATACCATCGCCAAGTTTTTGTTCACCAGCGGCTCCACCAAGATGCCCAAGGCCGTGATCAACAACAACCGCTTGTGGTGCGCCAACCAGCAACAAATGGCGCAATCCATGCCCGTGCTGGCCGAGCAAGAACTGGTGCTGGTGGACTGGCTGCCGTGGAACCACACTTTTGGTGGCAACCACAACTTTGGCATGACGGTGTTCCATGGTGGCACGCTCTACATCGACGACGGCAAGCCCACACCCGCGCTGATGCACGAGACCTTGCGCAACCTGCGCGAGATCGCGCCCACGGTGTACTTCAACGTGCCCACCGGCTTTGAGGCGATTGCCCACGCCATGAAGACCGATGACCAGCTGCGCAAAACGCTGCTCTCGCGGATGCAGATGTTCTTTTATGCCGGAGCCGCATTGGCACAACCAATTTGGGACAGCCTCTACGAATCGCAAGAGCGCGAGATCGGCGAGCGCATCGTCATGGGCACGGGCTTAGGGATGACCGAATCCGGTCCCTTTGGCATCTTCGTGACCAACCCCTTTGTGCAAGCGGGCGACCTGGGCGTGCCCACGCCAGGGCTAGAGCTCAAGCTGGTGGACACCGACGGCAAAACCGAAGTGCGCTACCGTGGCCCCAACATCACACCCGGCTATTGGCGCAACCCGCAAGAAACCGCCGGTGCGTTTGACGAAGAAGGCTTCTTCAAAACCGGCGATGCGGTCCAATGGATTGACGACGCCAATGTGCATCTGGGCCTGAAGTTTGACGGCCGCATTGCCGAAGACTTCAAGCTGGCCACCGGCACCTTTGTCAGCGTGGGCCCGCTGCGCGGCAAGATCATCGCGGCCGGTGCGCCTTACATCCAGGACGCCGTGCTGACCGGCATCAACCTCAAGGAAGTCGGCGCCATGATTTTCCCGACCCCGGCGGTGCGTGCTTTGAGCGGCCAGCCTGCTGATGCGCCGCTAGCCGACGTGCTGGCCTCGGCGCCGGTGCTGGCCAAGTTCCAGGACATCGTGAACACCCTGGCCCAAACCGCCACCGGCAGCGCCAACCGCATTGCCCGGCTGTGCCTGCTGAGCGAGCCGCCCACCATCGACAAGGGCGAGATCACCGACAAGGGATCGATCAACCAGCGCTCGGTGCTCGCGCACCGGGCCGACACCGTGGCGGCGCTGCATGCTGACAAGCTGCAAGACATCGTTAAACCCCAAACCTAACCCGTAGGTCGGTGGCTTCAGCCCCGACAAGCAAGACCCGTCGGACCTGAAGGCCCGACCTACTGAACAGCCCCAAATCGGATTCAAGGATTCGAATCTCAAGGACATGAACATGGCTTCCAAAGGATTTTTCAACGCGTTTGCCGATGTGTGGATGCACGAGGGCGTGCGCACGCCCATGGTCGATTACTGTGGATCACTCGGCCACATTTCGCCCACTGATCTGGGCATCAAGGCCGCACGCGAGGCGCTCAAGCGCGCAGGCATCGCCCCCACAGAAATCGGCTCGGTCATCACCGGCAACATGGCCCCCGGCGACTTCGACCAGTTTGTGCTGCCGCGCCACATCGGCTTGTACGCCGGTGTGCCGCAAGAAGTGCCCGCCATCATGGTGCAGCGCATTTGCGGCACCGGGTTTGAGTTGTTTCGCCAAGCGGGCGAGCAGATCGAAGCGGGCGTGTGCGAGGCCGCGCTGGTGGTCGGCACCGAGAGCATGACGCGCAACCCGATTGCTGCGTTTGACCACCGCACCGGCTTCAAACTGGGTTCGCCCGTGGGTTTCAAAGACTTCATGTGGGAAGCCCTGAAAGACCCGGCTGCAGGCATCAACATGATCCAGACGGCCGAGAACCTCGCCAAGAAGTACAGCATCACCCGCGAAGAGGTCGACCAGTTCGCTTCCGACTCGTTTGCCAAGGCCGTGACCGCGCAGCAAGCCGGTTTTCATGCGGGCGAAATCGTGCCCGTGGTCACTGAAAAATTCGAGCTCGAAGGCTACATCCCTCGCGGCATCAAGCTGCAAGGCAAAGTGACGGAGGTTTGCGCCGACACGCACCCGCGCATCTCGCCTGCCGAGGTGCTGGGCAAACTCAGGTCGGTGTACGAAGGCGGCGTGCAAACCGGTGGCAACAGCTCGGCCTTGGTCGATGCGGCGGCGGCTTGTGTGGTCACTTCGGGCACGTATGCCAAAGCCCACGGCAAAAAACCCATCGCCCGCGTGGTGGCTGCTGCGGCCGTGGGTGTGCCGCCGGAGATCATGGGCATCGGCCCAGCCCCGGCCATTCGCTTGTTGCTCGAGCGCACGGGTCTGAAACTGTCGGACATCGGCCGCTTTGAGATCAACGAAGCGCAAGGCGCGCAAACCCTGGCCGTGGCCAAAGAGTTGGGTCTGGATGTGTCCAAGCTCAACGTCAACGGCGGCGCGATTGCGCTCGGCCACCCCCTGGCCGCCACCGGCGTGCGCCTGACCATCACGCTGGCGCGTGAACTGCAGCGCTCGGGCTTGCGCTGGGGCATCTCCAGCGCCTGTGTGGGCGGCGGGCAAGGCATTGCGCTGCTGATCGAAAACCCCGAAGCCGCATGAACTGAATTTGTAGGTCGGCGCCTTCAGGTCCGACATGGTCGCGTTATGCGGGCATTTGTCGGGGCTGAAGCCACCGACCTACAAAAATACAAAACCCCAAAAAACCCGCAAGTTGAATTTGTAGGTCGGTGGCTTTAGCCCCGACACCCCACCAAACCGTCGAACCCGAAGGTTTGATCTCTGACAAAAAGGAACTGACATGAACATCCAAGGACAAGCAGCATTGGTCACCGGTGGTGGCTCTGGTTTGGGCGAAGCCACGGCCCGCGAACTGGCCCGTCTGGGCGCCAAGGTCGCGGTGCTCGACCTGAACATGGCCAACGCCGAGCGCGTGGCAGCCGAAATTGGCGGCGTTGCAGTGCACTGCAACGTGAGCGATGCAGACAGCATGGCCCAAGCCATCCAGACGGCCGCCGCAGCCCACGGCCCTGCCCGCATCTTGATGCAGATCGCTGGCATCGGCACTGCCAAGCGCGTGGTCGGCAAAGACGGCAAAGCCGCGCCGCTGGACGAATTTGCCAAGGTGATCAACGTCAACCTGATCGGCACCTACAACGCGGCACGCCTGTTTGCTGCGGCCTGCGCCAAACTCGAGCCGATGGAAGATGGCGCCCGTGGCGTGATGGTTTTCACCGCATCCGTTGCCGCCTTTGACGGGCAAGTGGGCCAGCAAGCCTACAGTGCCTCCAAAGCCGGTGTGGTCGGCATGACGCTGCCCATGGCGCGCGACTTGGCACAGCACGGCATCCGCGTGTGCACCATCGCGCCAGGCTTGTTCAAGACGCCCCTGCTGGCGAGCTTGCCCGAGCCGATCCAGCAATCGCTGGCCGCCAGCATCCCCTTCCCGGCGCGCTTGGGCAAGCCCAGCGAATTTGCCGAACTGGCCTGTCACATCGTGCACAACGACCACCTGAACGGCGAAGTCATTCGGCTCGATGGCGCGTTGCGCATGGCGCCCCGCTGAAAGAACACCCATGAAAACTGTCATCTACGAAGTGCAAGTGATGTTCGGTGACTGCGACCCAGCAGGCATCGTGTTCTTCCCCAATTTCTCCAAGTGGATGGACGCATCCTCGCTGAACTTCTTCATGAAGTGCGGCATCTTGCCTTGGCGTGAACTGGTCAAGACGCGCGGCATCATCGGCACGCCGCTCTTGGAGATCAACACCAAATTCATCCGCCCCGCCACCTACGGCGAAACCATCCAAGTGCACACCAGCGTGCAAGAGTGGCGCGACAAAGTGTTTGTGCACAAGCATGTGGTGATGCGTGGAGACACGGTGCTGTGCGAAGGCACCGAGGTGCGCGCCTTTTGCATCAAGCATCCCGAAGACCCGGATCGCATCAAAGCCATCCCGGTGCCCGAGGACATCAAGGCTTTGTGCAGCTGAGCGATTGACTTGAACGCCCGTACACCCTCACGCCAACCCAAGCGACACACACCATGAACGCCTATCAGCCCCGCACCGAGGACATGCAATTTTTGCTGTCCCGCGTTTTGAACGCACCGGCACAATTGCAAGCCCTGCCCGCCTTTGCCGAGGTGGACGCTGACCTGATGCAGCAAGTGCTGGAAGAGGCGGGCAAGTTCGTGGGCGAAGTGATCGCCCCGCTCAACCGCGATGGCGACGAAATCGGCGCGCAGTGGGCGGACGGCGCGGTGACCATGCCGCCCGGCTTCAAAGGCGCTTACCAAGCCTTTTGGCAAGCGGGCTGGCCTGCGCTGGCCTCCAGCCCCGAAAACGGCGGTCAAGGCCTGCCCACCGTGCTCGAAGCCATGCTCTATGAAATGCTGAGTGCGGCCAACATAGGCTGGACCATGGCCCCCGGCCTGCTGCACGGCGCATACGAGTGCATCAAGCACCACGCGAGTGACGAACTCAAAGCGCAGTATTTGGAAAAAGTGGCCACCGGCGAATGGCTGGCCACCATGTGCCTGACCGAACCGCACGCGGGCTCTGACCTGGGCCTGGCCCGTACCAAGGCGGTCCCTTTGCCCGACGGGAACTACGCCGTCAGCGGCACCAAAATATTCATCTCGGGTGGCGAGCACGACCTGACCGACAACATCGTGCACTTGGTGCTGGCCCGATTGCCCGATGCGCCGCCCGGCCCCAAAGGCCTGTCGCTGTTCCTCGTGCCCAAGTTCTACCCCGACGGCTCACGCAGCCGCGTGCACTGCGACCGCATCGAAGAAAAAATGGGCCTGCACGGCAGCCCTACTTGCGTCATGCGCTTTGACGAGGCCATTTGCCAGATCGTGGGCGAGCCCAGCAAGGGCCTGAACGCGATGTTCGTGATGATGAACGCGGCCCGCCTGCATGTGGCCTTGCAAGGCATTGGCCTGCTGGACGCTGCTTGGCAAAAGGCCGATGCGTATGCCCAAGAGCGCCGCCAGATGCGTGCGCCGGGCAAAGGCAAGTCGGCCGCAGAAGCCGACTACATTGCCGAACACCCCGCCATGCGCCGCATCCTCGACACGCAACGCGCTTGGGTCGATGCCGGTCGTGTGCTGGCTTACCGCACCGCGCTCGAACTCGATCTGATCAAACACAGCGCCGATGCGGCGACGCAAGCCACCGCCCAACGCTGGTGCGCGCTGGTCACACCGGTCATGAAATCGGTGTTCACCCACCAGGCTTTCCACGGCGGCAGCGACTGCCTGCAAGTTTTTGGTGGTCACGGCTATGTGCGCGAATGGGGCATCGAGCAGATCGTGCGTGACGCCCGCGTGACCATGATTTACGAAGGCACCAACGAAATCCAGGCGATCGACCTTCTGGTGCGCAAGGTGTTGACCGATGGCGGCACTGGCATGAATGCGCTGCTGGACACCATCGCAGCGGACTTGCCCAAGTCAGCCAAAACGCACACACCCGCCATGGCGCGCATCCAGACCCTGCGCGCCATCACCCAGCAAATCGTGCAGGCCGCACCCAAAGAGGCGGCGCTGGCCTACCGTGTGGCCGATGACTATTTGCGTGCCGTGGCGCTGGTGTTGATGGACTGGGCCTGGCTGCGCATCGAAGCGGGCGTGGACGCCGGCACGCCCAACGCTGATGCGCGTTGGCTGGTGCCGGCAAAAGCCCTGCGCAGCTGGGTGCTGCCCGAGTTCCAGATGCGCAGCTTCATCATCGTGCAGCAGTGCGTGGCGGCATAATCGCGGCGACACCATCGCGCCACCATGCCCACCCCACCGATACTGAAAACCCCAAGGCCAGTGGCCACCGAGACCGGCGCATCCCTGCCCGATGCACCGGGCCAGCCCCTGCCCACCAAGGCTCGTCGGGAGCGTGCGTCGCCTGCCAAGAACGCTGCGCGTGCGGTGGACACAGTGGATTCAAGCTATTTGCAATCCCTGATGGGCTACAACGCCCGCCGAGCCGCACTGAGCATCATCGAGCTGTTTTTGGAGCGCCTGGCCCCTTATGGTTTGAAGCCGGTGGATTTTTCGGTCATGTCCACCATCTGCCACAACCCGGGCGTGACCTCGCGCCAGTTGTGCGCCACGCTCAACCTCTTGCCCCCCAATCTGGTGGGCCTGATCCAGTCGCTCCAATCTCGCGGCCTGATCGAGCGCAAACCCCATCCGCATGATGGACGTGCGGTGGGCCTGCACGCCACCCCCAAGGGCCATGACTTGATGGTGCAAGCCGAGCAAACGGCCACCGAGCTGGAACTGGAAAAAACCGCCAAGCTCACGCCAGCCCAACGCAAAACGCTGCTGGCGCTGCTGCAAAAAATTTACCTTTGACCACCCCCTCCTCTCCACCAAGGTGACAGCGCCACAGCTTGGCATCTGTCACGATCGTTTTTTTGTATCTGATCCAAAACCGCCATGCTCAACACCCTTTTGCCCCATGACGCTCA
The DNA here is from genome assembly GCA_945897795.1 of Limnohabitans sp. Rim8. GTDB lineage: Bacteria > Pseudomonadota > Gammaproteobacteria > Burkholderiales > Burkholderiaceae_C > Limnohabitans_A. The sequence continues at coordinate 68,125 of CAMDFT010000008.1, forward strand.
CCAAGCTTTGCTGATCGGCCGCTTGTGGGTGCCGGACGTCGGCGCCGTGGTTTGCGCCGTCACGCCCGATGATGTGTTCGATCTGTCGCAGCTCGCCCCCACCAGCAGCCAATTGCTGGAGCTGCCCGAATTGGCCCATCAGGTGCGCGCTTGGGTGCGCAGCGGCAAAGCCCCACGCTTGGCCAGCACCGACCAAGCGCTGGCCAACAGCGACGAGACCCAACGACAAAACGACCAGCCCTGGTTTCTGGCCCCCTGCGACCTGCAAGCCGTCAAGGCCGCAGGCGTGACCTTTGTGGCCAGCATGCTCGAGCGCGTGATCGAAGAGCAGGCCCGCGGCGACGCCAGCCGCGCCGAAGCCGTGCGCCAGGCGGTGGTGGCGGTCATTGGCGACAACCTGCGCAGCGTGGTGCCCGGCTCGCCAGAATCGGCCAAACTCAAAGAGGTGCTGCTGGCCCAGGGCATGTGGTCGCAATACCTAGAGGTGGGCATTGGCCCGGACGCCGAAATCTTCACCAAGTCGCAGCCCATGAGCGCGGTTGGCAGCGGCTCAAAAGTGGGCATTCACCCCGGCAGCCAGTGGAACAACCCTGAACCGGAGATCGTGCTGGCGGCCAACTCACGCGGCGAAGTGGTCGGCGCCACCTTGGGCAACGACGTGAACCTGCGCGACTTTGAAGGCCGCAGCGCCTTGCTGCTGGGCAAAGCCAAAGACAACAACGCCAGCTGCGCGATTGGCCCCTTCATCCGATTGTTTGACGACCACTTCAGCATCAACGACGTGCGCCAATGCGATTTGAGCCTGAAGGTGCAAGGCCCCGAAGGCTTTGTCATGCAAGGCAGCAGCGCCCTCAGCCAAATCAGCCGCGACCCGCTCGATTTGGTGGGCCAGGCCATGGGCCCATACCACCAGTACCCCGACGGTATGGTGCTGTTTTTGGGCACCATGTTCGCCCCCACCCAAGACCGCCACGGCCCCGGCCAAGGCTTCACCCATGTGGTGGGCGACGTGGTCAGCATCTCCACACCGCAACTGGGCACCTTGGTCAACCAGGTCACCACCTCGGACCAGGCGCCCGCCTGGACTTATGGCGTGGGTGCGCTGATGCGCGACTTGGCTCAACGCGGGCTGAGCTGAGGGGATTCATAGCGCTTGGTAGGCCACCCACGAATCTCAAGCCGCCAACAGCTCTTCGCGCAAAAGATAGGGCGTCAACAGCGGGTTCATGACATACACATCGATAAGGCGGCTTGGCTGTTCGTCTCAATCACGACCCCCATCCGTTCAATGAGTGCTTTTTCAGCCGGGTTCAGAGGGTACTGCCGGATCGCAGCGGCCACCGTTTTGTCCCAAGACATGCGTACATCTTTGGCCATTTTTTTGAACAGGGCCAGAGTCGGTTTCAAACCAAAACCACAGTCATCGCAGAACGCCTCCCAAGAATGCGCCCCAACCGCGGCGAATGAACTTTCATCCCCGATGAAGAGTGCCAAATCTTGGTCGCCATAGGCTTGCACACACAGCAGGTCATAAAACGGCGCCAGTGCATAGCCCTGGCTGTTGACCATCAATGAGATATTTTTGGCATGCGCATCGCTGTTGCCAATCAAGTAATTGAACATCACCCACCGCTGCACAGACAACAAGTCTTTGCCTGAGAGCTTCAAACCGCGAAACGCATTCACAATTTTTTGGAGACTCACAAAACCACCTTGCCGTTCGTACTTCCAATCAGCCCCCACGCCCAGCAACTGGCAGGCGTCAATTTGATGCAAACAGACCACCTCAGTGCCGACAACCAAGCGGTCATAACGCTCCACCACATAAACTGTCTCAGGTACCTGCAGCAAATGAACACGCGGCACCGGCAGCTGCATGTCATGCGCCAATTTCATGCACAGATACTCGTTGACGGCACTCGGTTGGTACTTCTTTAACCTCGAATCGGGTTTGGCAATGTGCGTCGTCGGCGCGCCCCCCACGCTGTCAAACAAAACATCTCGCTGATCGTCGTAACGCAAGCCGACCTTGTCTTGTGCCCCGGCAAGCGACATTCGCGTTTGCGCGTTGGATGTCATCAGCGGTTTTTGACTGGCGCGGGCCTTGACCCGTGCACTCAACGCCTCTTTGGGCAATAGGCTGTATTTTTGCGCTGCATCTGGCTGCTGACCTTCAGGCAACACGGACAGCACCCCGGGCAAATCAGCCCCCATCTCGCCCAACAGTTCAAAGGTGTTGGCGTTGCGAATGGGCATCTGATTCAAAATTTCATCCAGTGGCGTTCCCTCAGGCAACATATTGGCAAAGAACGTCTTGACCGCATCGCCCGTGTAAGGCGCTTCGCGCAAAGCAAACTGGGGCGCCAAGGGAAACGCCGCCTCATCTTGAATCCATTGCACGTCGTATTGAAAAAAATACTGTGCCTCCGCATGCCCCAACCACCCCACAGGCTGCGCATTGGCCCACACACGCAGTCTGATCATGATGATTCGCCTTTTAAGGGGACGATGCGCTCGTCCGACACGCCAAAGTCAGCTCGCACACTCACGCGGCCCGGGGGCTGCGGCAAGCCCTGCGATTGAGGCCAGCCAGCTACGCTCAGGCTCAGCCCCAAGCCACTGATCAGCCTCACCAGCTTGCCAAGACTGCAGTTTTCCGGGTCGGACTCTGCATCGCGGATAAAAGATGCGCTCACACCGCAAACAGATGCTGCCTCCTCGCGAGAAAGCTTTTGACGCTTGCGCTCTGCTTCCAGCGCTTTGCCCAAATCACACAGACAGGATGTTTCAATATTCATTTTGATCTCATGAGGTCAAATACCGACTGATAACTTCTAAATGCCTTGAAATTATCCTTATGAGGTCAAATTCTACAAGAAATTGAACATAGTAATGGTTATTTGATCCTTTGAGGACAAAAAAATATCACATCTCAACCATGCCGTGCGGCCAGATCACTCATGGCTGCGGATCGCGCGTCATACCGGGCGGGCCTCAGCAATGACCTTGGCCCGGAAAGAATCAGGCAAGGCGTTTGGAGTCAGTACATCCACTTGCACACCCAGCAGTTGCAACAGTTCATGCCGGATCGCACCAATATCAAACATGGTTGTCTCGGGGGTCGGGTCAATCAAGATGTCCAGATCGCTGCCTTCTTGGTCTTCACCATGGAGCACCGAGCCGAAAACCCGGGCATTGCAGGCGCGGTGCCGCAGTACAACGCTGCGAATCGTTGCGCGGTGCGCTTCAAGGGCAATCGATGGTTTCATGGGCATTCTCCAAAGTCGATTTTCAATTAGGCCACATCAACGCGCTCATGAACACCCACCGTGATCTGTCGTTTGACCGCTGCAAAAACAGCTGAAATGTTGCTCATGGTGGGATTGCCTTGGTGAGACAGCATGCGGTGCAGGCTCTTGGCGGGTTTGTGGACTTCTTCAGCCAGGGCCTCAAACCCCACCGTTGAATTCACAAGGTCACGCAAGATCAGCTTTGACGACTCGGCGTCGCCATTGACGAACAAGTCAATCGCCTCGTCCAAAAGCGCCTGGGCAAAAGCCGGGTCGGTTTGCACACGCGCCGCAACGGTTTCTTTGAAATCTCGGGTCAATGCCATGTCATCCCTCCAAAGACCCGAACCCATCCGCAAACGGACTGTCGCCATCGGCCTTTAGCAGTTCTTTGATCTGAAAGCTCATGCCCTTAATGGTAACAGATATGTTTCCATTAGCAGCCAAAAGCGACAGCCCTGTCGGCAGTAAATAGAACTGTCCGGTTTGGTAGCAAGTTAATTGTCCGCTTTTCTTGCTTGCACTCATGAGCTGCTTTTAGGCAAGTAAGCGGTCCGTCTCTTGACTGGCTTCATGCGGCCAGTCTTTGCTCCTTTCCTGAGTCTTG
>CAMDFT010000009.1 GCA_945897795.1 Limnohabitans sp. Rim8
GGCTCACCCTCACCGGTGCCAACCTGCACAACCTGCGCCAGGTCGATGTGCAAGTGCCGCTCAGGCGCTTGGTGGCCGTGACCGGCGTCAGTGGTTCCGGCAAATCCACTCTGGCCCGTGATGTGCTGCTCGCCAATGTGCAGGCGCTGGTCAGCCAACGTTCCACCTTTGCAGGCCGCACCGCGCAAGACGCTGGTCAGCGCGTGGCTCTGACCGCTTGTAACGATGTGCAGGGTTTCGAAACCATCGACCGTGTGCTCGAAGTCGACCAGACCCCGATTGGCAAAACGCCGCGTTCTTGCCCGGCCACCTACATCGGCTTTTGGGACACGGTGCGCAAGCTGTTTGCCGAAACCCTGGAGGCCAAAGCGCGGGGTTATGCCGCTGGGCGTTTCAGTTTCAACACCGGCGAAGGCCGTTGCCCCGGCTGCGAAGGCCAGGGCATGCGCACCATCGAGATGAGCTTTTTGCCCGATGTGAAAGTGCCCTGCGAAACCTGCCGAGGTGCGCGCTTCAACCCTGAAACCTTGGCCGTCACTTGGCGCGGCAAAAGCATTGGCGATGTGCTGAAGATGGAAGTGGACGAAGCGGTGGACTTTTTTGCCAGCATGCCCAGCATCGCGCATCCGTTGCAGTTGCTCAAAGATGTGGGCTTGGGTTACCTGACCTTGGGCCAGCCATCCCCCACGCTCAGTGGCGGTGAGGCCCAGCGCATCAAGCTGGTGACCGAGCTGACCAAGGTGCGCGACGAGGTGGGCAAACGCGGGAACAAAGCGCCGCACACCTTGTATGTGCTGGACGAGCCCACGGTGGGCCTGCACATGGCCGATGTGGACAAACTCATCAGCGTGCTGCACCGCTTGGTCAACGCGGGTCACAGCGTGATCGTGATCGAGCACGACCTCGACGTGATCGCCGAAGCCGACTGGGTCATTGACCTGGGCCCGGAAGGGGGCAACGCTGGGGGCCGCATTGTGGCGGCCATGACGCCCGAGGCTTTGGTGATCTTGGGCACTCACACCGGGGTGGCGCTGGGGCCGGTGCTGGCGAGGGTTTGAAGTCGGAGGCTCGGGCTGCAAAGATGGACCCCGGGTCAAGCCCGGGGTGACAAGCTTTGGTTTTCGTCACCCCATTTCAAATGTCATCCTGGGCTTGATCCGGGATCCATGACAGGCAGCGCTAACACACTGCCCAATCGCCAAAGCGATGTGACCTCTGCTGCCCGCGCCGCATGCAGCGGGTCGCTAGGGTCCTGTGCTTTGCCATGCACCGGTTTCACGTCCGTGCGGCCCAGCACCTGCAGACCCGCTTCAGCGATCCAGCTCAGCAGTTCTTCGCGTGTGCGTAAACCCAGGTGTTCGGCCAAGTCCGACAAGATCAGCCAGCCTTCGCCGCCTTCAATCAGGTGCGCCTTCAGGCCACCCAGAAAGCCTTTGAGCATCTGACTGCCTTCGTCATAGACTGCCTGCTCCAGCAGCGTGGTCGGGCGTGCTGGCAGCCACGGCGGGTTGCAAACCACCAGCGCGGCCTGGCCAGTTGGAAACAAATTGGTGTGCAAGAGCTGAACTTGGTTTTGCAGACCCAGGCGTTGTAAATTGTCCAGGGCGCAAGCCAAGGCACGTTCGGACAGGTCGGTGCCGATCACTTGGGTGGCACCACGGCGGGACATGACCGCAGACAAAACGCCGGTGCCCACGCCGATGTCAAACGCCACCGGGTGTGTGGCCATGGCTTGCGGCCAAGGGGCGTTGGCCACCAACGCCACATACTCGCCCCGAACCGGAGAAAAAACGCCGTAATGCGGGTAAATGCGCAAGGCCTCGCCCATGGCGGGCACCTCGACGCCGTTCTTGCGCCACTCGAATGCGCCGATCGCCCCTTGCAGGCTGCGCAGCGAGACGACCGAGGCTTGACCGTTGGCGGGGCCAAAGGCTTGCAGGCAGGCCGCTTGGGCATCGGGTGCGCGGCGCAGATCTATGCCGTAGTCGCTGTTCAACTCAATCAAAACTTGGCTCAAGATGCGGGTGCGTTGGGCTTGTGCTTGTCGATGGGTATGGAAGGCTGCGCCCGGCAGGGCGGGTGCTGGTGTGTCGGATTTTTTGACGCGCACCTTTTTGGGTTTGTCGATGCGCCGTGTCAGCGCTTGCAACATTTGCCGCGCATTTTGAAAATCGCTGCGCCAAAGCAATCCCGTGCCCGCGCAGGCCAGGCGGTACGCGGTGTCGGCGGTCATGGTGTCGTCGGCCAACACCACTTGCTTGGGCATGACTTGGTCGGAGCGCCAAATGGCGGAGCGGTTGGCGTCTTTTTCAGACCAGGTCAAAAGGGGAGGGGCGATCATGCGCAAGTCCAGTCGGTGGGGGTGAGCATCGCGCCAACAGCCGCGATGGGGGTGTTTGAAACCGGGGAGGTCAGTTCAGGTGCGTCAGCAAATGCCGGGTCAGTTCGGCAAAACCGGCGCCGCGTTCACTGGGGGTGATGTAACGGGGCCGATGGGTCAGTTGGTCTTCAAAGCGGCGGATATTGGCCACACCCACACTGCACGCAAAGTGCTCGAACATCACTTGGTCATTGGTGGAGTCTCCCACATAAACCCAGCGCGCGGTATCGGCATCCAGTGCACGCCCCCACAATTGGTGGACGATCCATTGGGCGCCCGACAGTTTATGGTGCTCCCCGAACCAGCCGTTGATGTGGATGCTGCTGACGGTGGCGTTCATGCCTTCGCTGCGCATGAGTTGCACCACCTGGGCGATGGCTTGCGGCGGCAAATGCGTGAACTCGCTGTGGTCGATTGCCATGTCGGTTTCCCGTCCAGCGCTGTCCTGGGCCAAAGTGGCACCGGGCACTTCGCGCAAGATGCGCGCCGCCACCGCTTGCAAGCGCGTGCGATGGGCTGCCCGCACGGCGGCGCTTTGCTGGTAAATGGCTTGGGGCGCGCCGTTGGCTTGGGGTATCCAGGCCGCAGCCCCGTTTTCAGCGACCAATGCATCGACGGGCCAGTTTTGGGCAAAGTCCCGACTCCAGCCCATGGGCCGCCCCGTGATGGGAATGACCATCAGACCCGCTTGTTTCAGCGCGGTAAGGGCGTGCAAGGCATCGGCCGTGATCGCGCCTTCGGTGGTTAAGGTGTCATCGATGTCGGTGAACACCCCCAGCCAGGGCCGAGGGGGGCGTGGCCAATGCTTCAGGTCCAGCATGCCGCTGCGCGTCAGTGGGCCAGTGCCTTCAGGCGCTGGAGCACCGCCAGCGTGGCCGCACTCTGGTTCATGGTGTAGAAGTGGATGGCGGGCACGCCGCCGTTGATGAGTTGCTCGCACAAGTCAGACACCACGTCCAGGCCGAAGGCCTTGATCGAGTCGGTGTCGTCGCCATAGGCCTGCAAGCGCAAACGGATCCAGCGCGGGATCTCGGCCCCGCAGGCGTCAGAAAAGCGCAGCAATTGCGCTGAGCTGGTGATGGGCATGATGCCCGGCACCACGGGCACATCGACACCCAGTTTGTAGGCGTCGTCCACAAAGCGAAAATACGCATCGCTGTTGTAGAAGTATTGGGTGATCGCCGAGTTGGCCCCAGCTTTGACCTTGGTGGCAAAGGCCTGCAAGTCGGCCTCGGGGGACTTGGCCTGAGGATGAATTTCGGGGTAGGCGGCCACCTCAATGTGGAAGTCGTCGCCGGTCTCGGTGCGAATGAAGGCCACCAGATCGCTGGCGTAATGGAACTCGCCACCCGCACCGTAGCCGCTGGGTAAGTCGCCCCGCAAGGCCACCAGGCGCTTAACGCCCATGGCCTTGAGCGTGGCCAACTCGGCGCGTACCGAAGCTTTGGTCGCGCCAATGCACGAGAAGTGCGAGGCCGCTGGCACGCCTTCGGCTTGGATGGCGCTCACGGTCGCAAAAGTGCCTTCTTGAGTAGAGCCCCCAGCGCCGTAGGTCACTGAGCAAAACTCAGGCTGCAGGCTGTACAGCTGTTCGCGCACGCTGCGCAGTTTGTCTGCGCCTTCGGGTGTTTTGGGCGGGAAAAACTCCAGGCTGATGGGCAGTTTCAAACCAGACATCGCTTCAACTTTCAATTCAGTAGTCGTTGGCCTTGGCATACGCCAAGGCGGCCAGATCGGCCTCGTGGGCTTCGCGCGCTTTTTCGCGCGCGGGTGCCACTGCCGCTGGGTCAGGCCAGCAGGCCTGCACAAAAAATTCATGGTTGCCGTCGCCGCCTTCAATGGGGCTGTCCAGCCACGCGGTGACTTGCATGCCCAGCTCGGTCAAAGCCGTGCGCACGCGGTTTTCGATGAACGGAAAATGGGTGTCGTCTTTGACGATGCCGCCCTTGCCCACCTGACCCGGCTGCAACTCGAACTGCGGTTTGACCAGCATCAGCAACTGTCCTGTGGGTTTGAGCAAATGCACCACGCCCGGCAGAACCAGGGTGAGCGAGATGAATGACACATCGCCCACCATCAAGTCAAAGCCCTCCAGCGCATCCGGCACGCGCTCGTCGCCAGGCGCCAGCTCACGGGCGTTCACGCCCTCAATGCACACCACACGTTCGTCTTCGCGAATGCGCGGGTGCACCTGAGCATGGCCCACGTCAACGCCCACCACCTCGGCCGCGCCGTGCTGCAGCAAGCAATCGGTGAAGCCGCCGGTGCTTTGCCCCACATCCAAGCAGCGCAAGCCATCCACCAGAACACCTGTTGCCTTCAAGGCCCCTTCGAGCTTGAGCCCGCCACGCGATACATAGCGCGACTCGGCGTCGTCCAGCAACTCCAGGGCAGCGCCATCGGGCACCTCGTCGCGGTTTTTAACGATGGCACGCCAACTTCCGTCGGGCAACTGCCACTTCACGCCCCCAGCAATCAGTCGTTGAGCTTGAGAACGGGAAGCGGCCAAGCCGCGCTCCACGAGAAGTTGGTCAATGCGCATGCGTTGGGTTTCAATAACGGTAAGTGTCGGCTTTGTAAGGACCGTTTTTGGACACACCGATGTAAGCGGCTTGTTCTTCGCTGAGTTCGGACAGCATGGCGCCGACTTTCTTCAGGTGCAGGCGGGCCACTTTTTCATCGAGGTGCTTGGGCAGCACATAGACCTTGCCGTTTTCGTACTGGTCTTGCTTGGTGAACAGCTCGATCTGGGCGATGGTCTGATTGGCGAACGAAGAAGACATCACAAAGCTCGGGTGGCCGGTGGCGCATCCCAAATTCACCAAGCGGCCCTTGGCCAACAGGGTGATCTTCTTGCCATCAGGAAAGATGATGTGGTCGACTTGGGGCTTGATCTCGTCCCACTGGCATTTTTCCAGTGAAGCCACATCGATTTCGTTGTCAAAGTGACCGATGTTGCAAACGATGGCTTCGTCTTTCATGGCGGCCATGTGCTCGTAGCGGATCACGTTTTTGTTGCCGGTGGCCGACACGAAGATGTCGCACTTGTCGGCGGCGTATTCCATGGTCACGACCTTGAAACCTTCCATCGCGGCTTGCAGGGCGTTGATCGGGTCGATCTCGGTCACCCAGACTTGGGCGCTTAAGGCGCGCAAGGCTTGGGCCGAACCCTTGCCCACGTCGCCGTAACCGGCGACCACGGCCACTTTGCCGGCGATCATCACATCGGTAGCGCGCTTGATCGAATCGACCAAAGATTCGCGGCAGCCGTACAGGTTGTCGAACTTGCTCTTGGTCACCGAATCGTTCACGTTGATGGCGCGGAACATCAGGCTGCCCTTGGCGGCCATCTCGTTCAGGCGCAGCACGCCGGTGGTGGTCTCTTCGGTCACGCCAATGATGTGCGCACCCTTGCGGCTGTACCAAGTGGGGTCAATGGCCAGCTTGGCTTTGATGGCGTTGAACAGGCAGGTCTCTTCTTCGCTGGTGGGGTTGGCGATCAAGGAAGCGTCGGTTTCGGCGCGCTTGCCCAAGTGCATCAGCAACGTGGCGTCGCCGCCGTCGTCCAAAATCATGTTGGGGCCTTCGCCTTCGGTGCCCGCAGCGCCGAAGTCGAAAATGCGGTGGGTGTAGTCCCAGTAGTCGGCCAAGGTTTCGCCCTTGATCGCGAACACAGGCGTGCCCTTGGCGGCAATGGCGGCGGCGGCGTGGTCTTGGGTCGAGAAAATGTTGCAAGAGGCCCAACGTACGTCAGCGCCCAGGGCTTGCAAGGTCTCGATCAGCACAGCCGTTTGAATGGTCATGTGCAGCGAACCGGTGATGCGTGCGCCCTTCAGCGGCTGGGCTTTGTTGAATTCTTCGCGGATGGCCATCAGGCCGGGCATTTCAGTCTCGGCGATTTTGATTTCTTTGCGGCCCCAATCGGCCAGGCCGATGTCGGCGATCACGCAATCGGCGTTGAGGGTGGAAGGCATACGTGCATTCATGAGAAAAGCTCCAAGTCATGTGAATGAACCACACGCATGGAAAAGCACTGTTGGGGAAAAACAGGCTCACCGCACGTCGTGTGGATGAGCGTCGTTGCTGTTGAAGTGTTCCGAGCCTCACGCCCCGCTGCCGACTTGGCTGGCAAGTCAGGGGGCGCTGCAACGCTCCTCGGAAGTGCGCATTCTAGCGCAGTTGGCCTGGCCCAGGTTGCCAACGGGGCATCGCGCAGGAGAAGGTCAAGCTGACAGGGCCAAAAGCGCCAGGGGGGCTGTTTCGGCGCGCAACACGCGTGGTCCCAACGACACCGGGGCAAAACCTGCGGCCAATGCGGTGCTTTCTTCGCTGGGGCTCAGGCCGCCTTCGGGGCCGCTCAGCACGGTCACCGGTCCTTGGCTGAGTTGGCGGGACACAGGCTGCGTGCCCTCAGACAAAGACAAAACCCAGCGCTCGCCCGGCGCGGCCTTTTTCAGCCATTCGGTCAGCGTCACGGCCGGGTGGATGAGGGGCACGCGGTTGCGCCCGCACTGCTCGGCCGCGGCCACCGCCACGCCTTGCCAATGCGCCAGTTTTTTCTCGGCCCGCTCGCCTTTGAGCTTGAGCACGCTGCGCTCGGCCGCCAGCGGGGTGATGCTGGCCACACCCAGTTCGGTGGCTTTTTCCACCAGCCAGTCCATGCGCTCGTTGGCCGTGATGCCCGCCAACAGGTGCACCGCACGGTGGGCTTCGCGCTCGACGGCGTGGTGTGCTCCCACGTCGACCTCGACATCGCTGCGGCCCATGCGGGTCACGGTGGCATCAAACTCGCCGCCTTCGCCGTTGAACAAGGTGATGGCATCGCCCGGCTGCAGGCGCAGCACTTGCACATGGCGTGCAGCGCCCGGTGGCAGACTCAGGGCCAAGCCGGGGGCCAAGGGGGAGGGGCAATAAAAGCGGGGCATGCTCACATGCGCCCGTAAGCAAAACCCACTTGTGGGGTGGTGCCCTCGATTTCGTCGATCAGTTTGAGCAGTGGGCCCAGTTCGCGGTAGCGGTCGCAGGTGGTGCGGATGTAATGCAGGAAACGCGGCGCATCGGCCAGGTATTTGGGCTTGCCGTCGCGCAGCGTCAGGCGGGCAAAGATGCCAGCCACTTTCAGGTGGCGCTGCAGTCCCATCCATTCGACGGCGCGGTAAAACGCGCCAAAGTCGCTGTGCCAGTCTTCAAAGTCCATCAGCCCGGCTTTGCGGGCCTTTTCCCAGTAGCGGATGGTGATGTCCAGCACAAAGTCCTCGTCCCAAGTCAGGAACGCGTCGCGCATCAGGCTGGCGATGTCGTAGCTGATGGGGCCATAGACCGCGTCCTGGAAGTCGAGCACGCCCAGCTGGTCGTTCTCAAAAGGCATCATCAAATTGCGCGGCATGAAGTCGCGGTGTACATATACGCAGGGCGCGGCCAGGTTGCGCTGCACGATCAGGGCAAAGGCCTTGTCGAACACTTCGCGCTGCGCACCCTCTAATTGCACGCCCCGGTGGTGGGCCAAATACCAGTCCGGAAACAGGCTCAGCTCTCGGTTGAGGAGCGCTGCGTCATACGGCGGCAGCACGCCGGGGCGCGAAGCCATTTGCCACTGCACCAGCGTGTCGACCGCCTGCATGTACAGGCCGTGGTTGGCCTGGGGGCGCTCAGGGTCGATGGCCGACATCATGGTGGCGTCACCCAGATCACTCAGCAGCATGAAGCCGTGGGCCTGGTCCCAGTTCAGCACTTCGGGGGCCTGCAGACCGGCGTCTTGAATCAAGGCGGCGATGCGCACGAAGGGCTCGGAGTTTTCCTTGTCGGGCGGGGCGTCCATGACGATGCGGCTGCCGCCTTGGTGCCTGTCCACCCGCAGGTAGCGGCGAAAGCTGGCGTCGGCCGAGGCCACGCGCAAACTGGCGGGCAAAAGGCCATGAGCGGTGGCCAAGCCGGACAACCAGCGGTCAAAAATCACTTGCCGGGCCGGATCGGTCCAGGTGACGGTGTCGGCTTGGCTTGGGTTGGGGGCTGAAGCGGGGGGCGGGGTGAGGTGGCTCATGGATAATCCCATTTTACAAAGCCCGCAACAAGCGCTTTGCCTGTACCTCTCGCGTATCCAAACTCTGCCCCATCTTCGTGCCCCTTTTCCCTGTCCCTTTTTCGCAGCCTCCGGTGGCCCATGTCCCTTTGCGGTCTGTGGTGTGGGCGGTGTTGTTTGTGGTTCAGGGTTTGGCACAGGCTCAAGCGCAGACCCCAACCCAAACGCCGAGGGGGGCCGCAACTGCGCCCTCAGACTTGGTCCTGCGCAGCAGTCCCTTGCTGGAAGAAGCCATTTCTCAGCGCCAGGAGAAAGAGGGGGCGACTCACCTTCAAGGCCTGCGCCTGCGCGTGCGCCCCGATCTGGACATGGTGATCGAGGGCGAGGCCAGCATCCGCAAGCCGGGTCTGAGCATTCAGGCAGGGCAACTGTCCTTTGACCAAAGCCAAGACGTGGTCGAGGCCACAGGCCAGGTGCGGCTGAGTCGACCGGGCAGTTTGTTGACCGGTCCCAAGCTCACACTGCAGGTCGACAGTTTCCAAGGCACGCTGACGCAGCCCACTTTTGAACTTTACAAAAGCGGTGCCTACGGTCAGGCGGCGCAGATCGAGTTTGTCGATGAGCAGCGTGCCATCGTGCGCGAAGCCAGTTACACCACCTGCAGGCGCACGCCCGGGCCTGAATGGTTGCCTGCATGGGTACTCAAGGCCACCCGTTTGAGTCTGGACGAAGAAGAGTCCACCGTGCAGGCTGAGGGGGTGCAGTTGCGCTTTCAGGACTTTCCGGTGCTGGCCATACCTGCCGTCACCTTTCCGATGACCAGCGAACGCAAGTCGGGCCTGTTGCCGCCCGTGATGGGCATCACCACCACCAACGGGGTAGAACTGGCCCAGCCCTACTACTTCGACATCGCGCCCAACCGCGACGCCACCGTCACCACCCACCTCATGAGCAAGCGTGGCGTGGCGGTGGACACTGAATTCCGTTATCTGGAGAACGACTACCGCGGCCAGGCCCGGCTGAACCTGATGCCCCAGGACCGCCTGCGCGACCAAGCCCGCTGGGGCTGGTCTAGCCAGCACAATGGCAGTCTCGATACAGGGCTGGACAGCGTGGGGCGCATCGGTTTGGGCCTGAACCTGAACCGGGTCAGCGACGACAACTATTGGCGAGATTTTCCGCGCTCCGGCCTGGTCTTGACCCAGCGCCTTTTGCCATCCACAGGGGCTTTGAGCTGGGGCCGTGGCAACTTGACCATGAGCGCGCAGGTTCAGCGCTGGCAAACCCTGCAAGACTTCAATGCCCCCATCACCCCGCCGTATGACCGAGCGCCCCAAATCGGGCTGCGCTATGGACAGTGGCAGGCCGATGGCCTGGACTGGTCTGTGCAGGCCGACACCACCCGCTTCGAGGCCAGCTACGACCGCATCCCCTTGGCCAGCAATGCGGTGCGACCCGTGCCCCGCAATGGCGAGCGCAGTTTTGTGCTGGCGCAAGTCAGCCGCCCCTGGATCCGCCCTTGGGGCTTCGTCACGCCCAAACTGCAACTGCATGCCACCCGCTATCAATTCGACCAAGCACTCGATTCGGGGGTGAGGGCCGCCGACCGGGTTTTGCCCACCCTCTCATTGGATTCGGGCCTGGTGTATGAGCGCGAGACCCAGTGGTTTGGCCGGGGCGTGACGCAAACGCTGGAGCCACGGGCTTTTTATGCGCGCACGCCGTTCCGGGACCAAAGCCTTTTGCCGGTGTACGACACGGGCGCAACCGATTTCAATTTGTCCACCATCTACAGCGAAAACGCCTACGTGGGCCACGACCGCTTGGTCGACAACGACGCCTTGACCCTGGGCGTCACCAGCCGGTTTTTTGATGCCGACAACGGTGCTGAAATGTTGCGTGTGGGCATGGCCCAGCGCATCCGTTTTTCTGATCAGCAAGTGGTGTTGCCCGGCCAGTCCGCTGCGGCGGCGGGTCTGAGTGATTTGTTGTTGGGCGCAGGTGTGCGCTGGGATGACCGCTGGGCGCTCGATGCCACGGTGCAGGTCAACAGCCAGACTGACCGCGTCAGCCGCAGTACCTTGCAAGCCCGCTACAGCCCCAGCCCTTACCGGGTGCTGAATGCGGCTTACCGTCTGAATCAGGGTGTGAGTGAGCAGATCGACATGGGCTGGCAATGGCCTCTGAGTGACTTGCTGGGGCGGCGCGATGCGGCTGCGGAAAGTGCCTGGAGCCGTACACCCGGCCAGGGTCTGGGCCCAGACCGGTGGTACAGCGTGGGCCGCCTGAACTTTAGCCTGACCGAAGGCCGTATGGTCGACAGCCTTCTGGGTCTGGAATACGATGGCGGCTGCTGGATCGGGCGCATCGCTTTCGAGCGAATCCAGAGCACCGTGAGCACCGCGTCCAGCCGTTTGCTGTTCCAGCTTGAATTCATTGGACTGGCCCGTGTCGGGGCCAGCCCACTCAATGCCCTTCGCAACAACATCCCACGTTACCAAAACTTGCGAGACTCCACCGTTGAAACCAGCCGTTTCCAGCACTATGAATAAACACCTGTTTCCTGTTCGTGCCTTGTGGGTCGCTTGCGCCTCGGTCTGCCTGACCGCAGCGTGGTTGCCGCTGAATGTGTCGGCCCAAACCCCGGCCTCCGCTGCGTCGCGTCCTGTGGCCATACGCTCGGTCGACTTCATTGTCGCCGTGGTCAACTCCGAACCCATCACCCATCAGGAGGTGCAGACCCTGGGCCTGCGCCTTCAGCGCGAAGCGCAAGCGCAAGGCCGGCCTGTTGATGCTCCTGAGGCCAAGCAACTGGCGCTGGCGCAACTCATCAACGACAAAGCCCAGCTCCAGCAAGCCCGAGACGTGGGCATCGTGGTCGACGAAGACGCTTTGGACCAAGCCGAGGCGGGCGTGGCCAGCAACAACCAGCTCACGCGCGAAGCCATGCGCCAGCGCTTACAACAAGACGGCGTGGCCCTGACCACCTTTCGCGAACAGCTGCGCAACCAGTTGCTGCTGACCCGTGTGCGCGAGCGCGAAGTGGAAGCGCGCATCCGAATCAGCGACATCGAGGTCGAACAGTTTTTGCAAGAACAGATCAAGGCTCAGGCTGCACGCGCCCCAGCCGATTTGAATCTGGCCATGATCCTGATTGCCGTGCCGGAAAACAGCACGCAAGAACAAATCAAGCCGCTGGAGACCCGAGCGCGGGAGGTTGCCCGCCGCGCTCGCAGTGGCGACAACTTTGCCGAGTTGGCCCAGACCTTCTCGCAAACGGCCGACCGAGGGGCCAATGGCGGGGCATTGGGTTTGCGCCCGGTCGACCGTTATCCCGAGCTGTTTGTGCAGGCCATTGCGGGATTGCCTGTGGGCGGTGTGTCCGAGGTGTTGCGTTCGGGTGCAGGTTTTCATGTGCTCAAAGTTCTGGAGCGCCAGCAGGCTCCCGCCACCTTGATGGCCACGCAAACCCGTGCGCGGCACATTTTGCTGCGCTTGACGCCTCAGCTGACCCAGGCCCAAGCGCTGGCGCAGCTGAGCGCCTTACGCCAGGACATTGTCTCGGGCAAGGCCGATTTCGCGGAGGCGGCCAAACGCCTGTCGCAAGACGGCAGCGCAGCCCAAGGGGGTGATTTGGGTTGGGCCAGCCCCGGCATGTTTGTGCCCGAGTTCGAGCAGACCATGAACCGCCTGCGCCCCGGCCAGGTGGCCGACCCGATTGTTTCGCGTTTTGGCGTCCATTTGATCGAGGTGACCGATCGGCGCGATGCCCCCATGAGCGATGCTGAGCAACGCACCCTTGCGCGCAACGTTTTGCGTGAAAAGAAAGTCGACGAAGCCTATGTCGCTTGGGCCGAGGATGTGCGCGGCCGCGCCTATGTCGAATTGCGCGAGCCCGTCCAATGAGGCACATCCCTCGCAAACGCTTTGGCCAGCACTTTCTGACGGACGGCGGCATCATCGATGCCATTGTGGACGCGATAGCCCCTGTGGCAGGTCAGCCCATGGCCGAGATCGGACCCGGTCTGGCTGCGCTCACGCAGCCTCTGGTTGAGCGCCTAGGCCATCTGACGGTGATTGAGCTCGACCGTGACTTGGCCGTGCGTCTGCGCGAACACCCGCAGCTGTCGGTGGTGGAGTCGGATGTGCTGAAGGTCGACTTTCGGGCGCTGGCAGCGCAAATGCTGGGAAAGGCCACAGCGGCACCCCTGAGCAAGATTCGGGTGGTGGGGAACTTGCCCTACAACATTTCCACGCCCATCTTGTTCCATCTGCTGGCGCAGGTCGACGTGATCGAAGACCAGCACTTCATGCTGCAAAAGGAAGTGATCGATCGGATGGTGGCCCAGCCTTCTACGTCGGACTACAGCCGCCTGTCGGTCATGCTGCAGTGGCGCTACGACATGGCCAACGTGCTGTTTGTGCCGCCCGAGAGTTTTGATCCACCCCCACGCGTGGACAGTGCCGTGGTGCGCATGGTGCCGCTGACTCAGCCGCCGGATGTCCACTTCAAAACGCTGGAAACACTGGTGCAGGTGGCCTTCAGCCAGCGCCGCAAAATCTTGCGCAATACCCTGGGCAAGTGGTTGGATGAAAAGGGGTTTGCCGGGCAATTTGATTTGCAGCGCCGCGCTGAAGAAGTCCCCGTGGCCGAGTTCGTGGCCTTGGCCCAGGCTGTCTGAAGCACCCGTCGGTGCTCTGCGCTAAAGAAAAAGCCCGTCACAGACGGGCTTTTTCATGAGTGCCGCTCAAGCGGCCCAAAGGTGCTCAGGCGGCTGCGAGCCAATACCCTGCGTTGAATGGGCTGCTCATGCGCAGCGCCAAGGGCGACACGTCCACCAATTTGTCGGTGGGCATTTTTTCGCCTTCTTCGATCGAGTCGACCATCAAGGTGTCCTCGGTTTGTGCCTCAATCGCCCGTCCTGCTTGGCTGTTTTGCGCAGAACGGGCTACAGAAAAGAATAGAAGCATCGGAAGGGTATCTTCCGGTCTCCCCAGTAATCGGCCGTGTCGCGGAAGATGTCCAGCAATTGCTCGCGGGCTTCCTTGTCAAACTTGACGTGTGCTGGAATTTGCTCGAGCACCACGATGAAGCCAGGCTGTTGGCCCGACTTGTGCAAGGGGTCGGTCATGCAGTCGTACAAGGCATCAAAATTTTTGCCAAAGTGCGAGGGCAGTGTAAATTGCGCACCAATGAGGTCCAGCACGTCTTGTTTGCTCTGGGCTTCGGCCAGGTTGGCATACAAAAAGTGGTGGCCTAGGCCTTGGGCGGCCTCTTGCAAATCGCTCACGCGGTAAGCGCGAATCGACTGCACGATGTTCGACCGCACGCCCTTCAGGGGCGTCTCTTGGTCTTTAAGTGTCGGCATGTCCATCTCCGTGGTCTTTCTTGAGAACTAAAAAATCAGGGTCTGTCAACGATCAGGCGAAAGCTCGCGTAATGGTCTTCGGTGTAGTAACAGGCTTTCGGTTCTGTGGGCACAGGGCCGCCGCAGACGATGCGACGGGCTCCACGGTGACGCACGCCGGGTGTCCTGACGGTGTATTCGCGGTAGTAACCCCTCGCCTCGCGTGGCAAGAGTCGCTCGCGGTTGCCAAACACCGTCCCGTCCTTTTCGTAGGGAAAAGGACTACCCTTGCGGATATTTTGGTAGGTTGTCTGGCCTTCACGGGGCAAGTCAATGACCAACAAAGTGGATTGAAGTTGCGCCTCTTGGGGTGACCGCGCCTGCACCAAAAATGTGCATGCCAGCAAAATGAAGCCCATCAGCACAGCGAACCAGTACCGACGGGCCAAGGCTTGTTGTGCCACCCTCATGAATACACCTTTCAGGAGCATCCGGGTTTACCCGAAAACTCGAAGGCGCTAGTGTGTATCAAATGCGATAAAAATGCAAGCGATTGCCAGTTAAATAGGCAAAGACAGTTTGCTCATTCAAAGAACATGTGAGTACGCACACCTGTTAGACCGGTCAACGAGCCGCGTTGGCGTCGGCCACGGTGAGCGCCGTCATGTTGACAATCCGGCGTACGGTGGTGCTGGGCGTCAATATATGCACAGGTTTGGCCGCACCCAAAAGAACCGGTCCAACGGCGATGTTGCCACCCGCAGCCGTCTTGAGCAGGTTGTAGGCAATGTTGGCCGCGTCCATGTTGGGCAAAACCAGCAAATTGGCGTCGCCCATCAAGCGGCTGTTGGGCATGATGGCCTGGCGTGCCGCCGAATCCAAGGCCACGTCGCCGTGCATTTCGCCGTCCACTTCGAGCCAAGGGGCATTTTGGCGCAGCAAGTCCAGTACGTTTCGCATCTTGATGGCGCTGGGCTCGTTGGACGAACCGAAGTTCGAGTGCGACAACAAAGCGGCTTTGGGCTGGATACCGAAACGGCGCATTTCTTCGGCGGCCATGATGGTGAATTCGGCCAATTGCTGCGCTGTGGGGTCGTAGTTCACATGGGTGTCCACCATGAACACCTGACGTCCCGGCAGCATCAAGCCGTTCATGCAAGCGTAGGTGTTCACGCCTTTGCGCTTGCCCACCACCTGGTCAATGTAGTTCAGGTGCATGGGGTTGGCGCCCCAGGTGCCGCAGATCATGCCGTCCACGTCGCCTTTGTGCAGCAACATGGCGCCAATGAGTGACAAGCGGCGGCGCATTTCGATCTTGGCGATCTGCTGGGTGACGCCCTTGCGCTCGGTCATGCGGTGGTAGGTCTGCCAGAAATCGCGGTAACGGTGGTCGTCTTCCACGTTCACGATGTCGTAATCCAGCTCTTCCTTCAGGCGCAGGCCGAATTTCTCGATGCGCTCGGCAATCACGGACGGGCGGCCGATCAGCGTGGGACGTGCAATGCCTTCGTCCACCACGATCTGAGATGCACGCAGCACGCGCTCTTCTTCACCTTCGCTGTAAGCGATGCGTTTGTTCAGGGCGCGTTTGGCGGCCGTGAAGATGGGCTTCATCATGGTGCCGGAGGCGTACACAAAGCCTTGCAGGCGTTCGCGGTAAGCGTCCATGTCGGTGATGGGGCGAGAGGCCACGCCCGAGTCAAACGCCGCCTGGGCCACCGCAGGGGCGATCTTCATCATCAAGCGCGGGTCAAATGGCTTGGGGATCAGGTACTCGGGGCCAAACGCCAGGGGCTCGCCCACATAAGCGGCTGCCACAACTTCGCTTTGCTCGGCTTGTGCTAACTCGGCAATCGCGTGCACGGCAGCGATTTCCATCTCCAAGGTGATGGTGGTGGCGCCGCAGTCCAAAGCACCCCGAAAGATATACGGAAAGCACAGGACGTTGTTGACCTGGTTGGGGTAGTCGGTGCGGCCCGTGGCCATGATGGCGTCGTCGCGCACGGCTTTGACATCTTCAGGGTCGATTTCGGGGTTGGGGTTGGCCAGCGCAAAAATCAGCGGCGTGGCGGCCATGGACTTGACCATGTCTTGCTTGAGCACGCCACCTGCCGACAGACCCAAGAACACGTCGGCTCCGGCCATCACTTCGCGCAGCGTGCGGTGATCGGTTTTTTGCACGAACTGGATTTTGTCTTCGTCCATCAGTTCGGTACGGCCTTCGTAAACCACGCCCGCCAAATCGGTGACCCAGATGTTTTCACGCGGAATGCCCAGCTTGACCAACAAGCCCAAACAAGCCAGGGCCGCCGCGCCTGCGCCCGAAGTCACCAGTTTGATCTTTTTGGGGTCTTTGCCCACGATCTTCAAGCCGTTCAAAATGGCCGCGCCCACGACGATGGCGGTGCCGTGCTGGTCGTCGTGAAAGACCGGGATCTTCATGCGCTCGCGCAATTTGCGTTCGATGTAGAAGCAATCCGGTGCCTTGATGTCTTCGAGGTTGATGCCGCCAAACGTTGGCTCCAGCGACGCGATGATCTCGACCAACTTGTCAGGGTCTTTCTCGTTGATCTCGATGTCGAACACGTCGATGCCCGAAAACTTTTTGAACAACACCCCTTTGCCTTCCATGACTGGCTTGCTGGCCAATGGGCCAATGTCGCCCAAGCCCAGCACGGCGGTGCCGTTGGTCACCACGCCCACCAAGTTGCCCCGGCTGGTGTACTTGAAGGCGTTGGCCGGGTCTTTGACGATTTCTTCGCAGGGTGCAGCCACGCCGGGAGAATAGGCCAGTGCCAGATCGTGCTGGTTGACCAGTTGTTTGGTAGCCGCGATGGCGATTTTTCCGGGGGTGGGGAACTCGTGGTATTCGAGCGCAGCTTTGCGCAGCTGAGCGCGTTTTTCTTCGGCTTGGACCTTGTTGGTCATGGGGTTGGGCTCCGTTGTGGGGATGTGCTGTCAGGGCTGCCTGGATTCAGCAGACAAGATGCTGAGAAAGGAATTTGTCAACGCGCAAGGCGACACTCGGTCAATATTTTCATTGTAGACCCCGGATTCAAGTCTTTGAGTCTGGGTAATGCCCTTCTCAAGTGAGTTGGCTTTTGACTTTTGCGCACAAATGGCAGTGATCAGCGCAAGTGCTTCCAGGCTTTGTGTTGCAAGGCCTCGGTCACGCTGACCGATCGTTGCCCTGGGATGATTTGAAAAGACGCACCGGCTTGCAAACGACCTGTTTGCTCCACCGCCAAATAAAAGCCGCAGCGCCCGCTTTGAACCATGTCTTTGGCGGCCCCGGCGTAGCCCATGACGGCGTTGAATTTGCCGCAGGGCTCGCGCGGCTGGGTCACGCGAAAGACCACGTTGCCAAAATCCAAGCGGTCGCCAATGAACAGGTCTTGTTCGAGCAGGCCTTGCAAGCTCAGGTTTTCACCCAAGTAGCCAGGAGCCAAGGGTTCTTCAAACATCGTCGCGCCCTGGGCCTGCCGCTGCGCCTGCCACCAAGGCAGGTGTTCCGAAGGCAAGGCGTACAACGCTTTGCTCAGGCCACCATGCACCGACAAATCAGCCTGCTCGTCACCGGCCAAGCCCAGCACCCCGACCTCGATGGGGCCAGAGACCGTGGTTTTGCCAATGGCCGACACCAGTTTGCGCCCGCCCACCATCAGTGGGCGAACCTGGCCGGTCTGGATGGCGAGCAGCTGGCCCGAAAGAACAGCCGCCGAACTCGATGCCATCAATCCTTCAGCCCCGCATCAGTGCTTCGATCTCGTCGGCCTTGACCGGCACGCCCCGCGTGATCAACTCACACCCCGTGGCGGTCACGATGGCGTCGTCTTCGATGCGGATACCGATGTGGTGGAACTGCTCGGGCACGCCGGGCGCTGGGCGCACATACAAGCCCGGCTCGATGGTCAGCACCATGCCCGGCTGCAAGATGCGGCTGGGGCGGTCTTTGATCAGTTCGCCGCTCAGCGGGTCTTTGCGTTCGCTCACTTGGCCCACCTGCGAAGGCTCGACATAGCTGCCGCAGTCGTGCACATCCATGCCCAGCCAGTGGCCAGTGCGGTGCATGTAAAACTGAAAATAGCTGCGGTTGGCGATCACGTCTTGCGCGTTGCCCACTTTGTTTTTGTCGAGCAAGCCCACGTCCAGCAGGCCTTGCGCCAACACGGCCACAGTGGCCTCGTGCGGGTCCACAAAGCGGGCACCAGCCTTGGTGGCCGCCACAGCCGCGTCTTGCGAGGCCAGCACCAGGTCGTACAAAGCGCGTTGCGGTCCGGTGAATTTTCCGTTGGCCGGGAAAGTGCGGGTGATGTCGCTGGCGTAGCCGTCTAACTCGCAACCCGCATCGATCAAGACCAAATCACCGTCCCGGATCGGACCTGCATCGGCGCGGTAATGCAGGATGCAGGCATTGGCCCCGCCCGCCACGATGGAGCCATAGGCCGGGTATTGCGAACCGTGTTGGCGGAACTCGTGCAGCAGCTCAGCGTCCAGGTGGTATTCGCGCACCTCTTGGCCCGCACGCAGCATGCTGGCGCTGCGCTGCATGGCGCGAACGTGGGCGCGGGCGCTGATGGCCGAGGCGCGACGCATGGTGTCTTGTTCGTGCGCGTCTTTGACCAAGCGCATCTCGTCCAGCAAGCTGCACAGGTCGCTCTGCTGCTCGGGGCACAAAGCGCCGTAACGCACCCGCGCGCGCACCGATTGCAACCAGCCGTTCACCAGACTTTCAAGCCCGGTGTGGATGGCAAAGGGGTACCAAACCGAGCTGCGGTTTTCCAGCAACTTGGGCATGTGCGCGGCCAACTCGGTCGACGACAGGGCCCGGCTCACACCCAAGGCAGCAGTTGCGGCTTCAGGCCCCAAGCGGATGCCGTCCCAGATTTCGCGCTCCAGGTCTTTGGGTTGGCAAAACAGCGTGGTCTCGCCATCGGCGGTGATCACCAGCGTGGCGTGCGGCTCGGTGAAACCCGTCAGGTAATAAAAGTAGCTGTCATGCCGGTACAGGTAATCGCTGTCGCGGTTGCGCTGGCGCTCGGGCGCAGTGGGGATGATGGCGATGCCGCCTGCGCCCAATTGGGCAGCCAGGCGGGCACGGCGTTGGGCGTAGAGAGGGTGGGGGCTCATGTTGGCGTTATAAAAGGGAGAGGATGGGATTTGGATGTGGGGTTAAAGATTGGACGGCACAAGCTTTACCCCATGCGTTTTCTGATCACGGTGATCCATTTTGGCTCGCTTGCGCATGCAGCTTCAGACCCAAAGCACCCATGACTTTCAAAATGGTATCAAAGCCCGGGGCGCGATCACCAGACAAGGCCTTGTACAAGCTTTCGCGAGAAAGTCCGGCATCGCGTGCCACTTGAGTCATGCCCTTGGCGCGAGCGATGTCGCCCAGGGCTTTGGCAATGAAGGCGGCATCACCATGGGCGTCTTCCATGCAGGCCTCGAGGTAGGCCGCCATTTCTTCTGGGGTGCGCAGGTGCTCTGCAACGTCATAGCGTGTGGTTGGGGTTGTCGGCATTTTTAGTCCTTGAGGTTTTTCGCCAGCTTCAATGCGGTTTTGATGTCTGCGCTCTGGCTGGATTTGTCACCCCCAGCCAAAAGAATCACGATTTCGCGTCCGTTCTGGGTGAAGTACACCCGGTAACCAGGGCCAAAATGCATCCGCAATTCGCAGACCCCATCACCAACAGGCTTCACATCACCGGGATGGCCGGCCGCTAGACGCTCTATCCTGACCAAGATGCGAGCGCGACCCGTCAAATCGTTCAGCCCATCGATCCAGCGCGCATAAACATCGGTTTTACGAATCTGGAACATACTTGGAGTGTAGCCATGTGGCTACTTGTGTCAATGTGTGAATCCTATTCAGGCATTCAGTTGCGCCAGCCGCTCAGGGGTGCCCACATCGGTCCAGTCGCCCGCATACACCTCGCCGGACACTTGGCCCCGGTCCATCGCCGCGCGCAGCAGGGGTGCCAGCGCCAGCGCCACGCCCTCGGGGTTGCCAGGGGGCAGGCCGCAGTCGGCAAAAAAGGCTTTTTTGTACAGCGCAACGGTGCTGAAGGTGTATGCGCAGCCGGGGCTGCCTTTGGGCAGGTTGAGCACCTGGCCCGCAGCCGACAGGCCAAAGTCACCGCCCGGGTTGTGTGCAGGGTTGGGCACCAGCCACAAGTGGGCCAGCGCAGTGCTGGCGCTAAAACATGCGACGGCCTGTTGCGTGAACTCCAAATCGGGGGCAAACACATCGCCCGCCAACACCCAGAACACCTCATCGAGCTGCGGCAATGCCCGCACAATGCCGCCTGCGGTTTCCAGCGCGTGGCCAAAGTCCTGGCCTTCATGCGAATAGCGGATCTGAACTTCTGGCACGCCGGGCCATTGGATGTGCTCACCCAAGCTCGCCGGAAACTGCTCGCCCAACCAAGCGGTGTTGACCAGCTGTTGCACAAAGTCGCCCCGGGCCAGGGCCTGCATGGGCCAGTGCAACAGCGGCTGGCCGCGCACGCGCAGCAAGGGTTTGGGCGTCTGGTCGGTCAAGGGGCGCATGCGCTCGCCTCGTCCGGCGGCCAGCACCATGGCCTGGGCAGGTGGCTTGGCGATGAGCGAGGGCGCTTGTGATGGGGGGGCAAATGAAGTCGGCATCCCCGGATGTTGCCACGGCCGCAGGCGCTCTCGGGACATCCCTGGCCAAATGCCGCGCCCTAAACTTCGGTGTGCAGGCCGTTCGCAGCGGACGAGCCAGGCCGCCTCCAGGAGACAGACCCCATGACACGCCCCCCCATCAGCGTCATCAGCGCCGCACAAAACGCCTCACAGCGTCTGGCCGATCGCCACACCCCTTTTGTCATGAACGACTGGTACGTGGCCGCCTTTGGCGAGGAGATCAAGGGCCAACTGCTGGCCCGCACGTTGCTGGGTCGCCGTTTGGTGTTTTACCGCGCCAGCGACGGGCGCGTGGTGGCGCTGGAAGACCGCTGCCCGCACCGCTCCATGCCGCTGTCGGCGGGCACGCTGGAGCAAGACACCATCGTCTGCGGCTACCACGGCCTGCGTTTCAACACCGAAGGCGACTGCATCGAGGTGCCCTCTCAGTCAAGCTGCCCCTCCAACATGGGCATCCGGGCCTACCGCACCCTTGAACGCGGCGCGGTGGTCTGGATCTGGATGGGTGATGCCGAGCAGGCCGATGCGTCCAAACTGCCCGCGCAAGACTGGATGGCCGACGCCCAGTGGGAGCGCTCGCAAGGCTATCTGAGTTTGCAGGCCAACTATGTGCGCCTGCATGAAAACCTGCTGGACCTGACGCATTTGAGCTTCTTGCACGCCAAAAGTTTTGGCACGCCCGATTACGCCAAGGCCGCGTTTGAAACGGAAATCGGCGATGGCCAATTTGCCTTGCTGCGCAACGTGGTGCCGACCACGCTGCCGCCCGTGTGGGGCGTGCCCACCGGCCTGACGGGTCAGGGCCAGGCGGCCCGCATCGTGCGTTCCGAGTTCCGCAGTTTGGGCCTGCACGAGGTGTCGGTGCTGTTTTACGACTGCCACCTGCCCGAAACGCAGCGGCCGCAGTTTCGCATCCGCACCGCGCACATGCCCACGCCCGAGACCGCCACTAGCACGCATTACTTCATCGTGCACGGACGAGACTTTGCGCTGGACGATCCAGACACAACCCGATTCATGCACGATCAGCTGTTTGTGGCTTTTCAGGAAGACGTGGACGGCTTGGCGCTGCAAGAACTTGCCCTGGCCAGCACGCCCGCTGAAGATTTGTACGAATTCTCAGTCGCTGCCGACGCCCCGGCGGTGGCCATGCGCCGCTATGTGTTGGCGCGCCAGCAAAAAGAAGCCAAGGCCTGAGACGCCGCCGGTTTCAGGCGTGCGCGCTTGGGTTGAGTGCACCCATGGCCTCGCCCATCACGATGGGGCGGGCCGGTGTCCAGTCGGGGTTGAACTGCATCACCCCGCTCGGGAACAGCATCACCACCGTGGAGCCAAGCAAAAAGCGCCCCATTTCTTCGCCTTGCGCCAAGGTGATGTTGCCCATCTCGTAGGTCCATTCGCGCACCGTGCCCGGGCGCGGCGGGTTGACCACGCCGTGCCACACGGTGGCCATGCTGCCCACGATGGTCGCCCCCACCAGCACCATCACAAAGGGGCCGCGCTCGCCCTCAAACACGCACACCACCCGCTCGTTGCGGGCAAACAGGCCGGGCACGCCGCGTGCGGTGGTGGGGTTGACCGAAAACAGGTCGCCTGGCACGTAAACCATGCGCGTCAGGCGCCCCGCGCAAGGCATGTGGATGCGGTGGTAGTCGCGGGGGCTGAGGTAGAGCGTGGCAAATTCGCCGTCTTGAAACTGCGCCGCCAGCGCTGCATCGCCACCGACCAAAGTGCGGGTGCTGTAGCTGTGGCCTTTGGCCTGAAACACCTGGTCGCCTTCAATCGGGCCGCACTGGCTGATGGCCCCATCCACCGGGCTGACATGCGCCGCAGTGGCCAATGGGCGAGCGCTGGCTTTGAGCGGGCGCGTGAAAAATTCGTTGAAGCTCTTGTAGCTGGCCGTGTCGGGGTTGGCGGCCTCCATCATGTTCACGTTGTAGCGCTTGACAAACCAGTTGATGATGCCCGTGGTCACGCCGCCCCACTGGCTGCCCGCGACCCAGCCCGCAAAGGCGGTCAGGGCTTGTTTGGGCATCAGGTACTGCGGCAAGACCGCCAGGCGGTCCGAAAAAGAGGGGGAACTTGACATGAAGGGGCCGCAAGCGCGGTGCAGGATAAGGCCCTGATTTTATCGGTCACCCGCAAACCTGCTCAGGCATGCGGTCACGGGCACAATCCGGGCATGAACACCCCCTTGCTATCGGTCGAACATCTGGTCAAGCGCTACGGCGACGCCACGGTGGTCAATGACCTGTCTTTCCACATTGAGCCCGGCGAATGCCTTGGCGTGATCGGCCCCAACGGTGCGGGCAAAACCACCACGCTGCGCATGTGCCTGGGCTTGTCTGAGCCGAGCAGCGGGGAGATCCGCTACTTCGATGGTCTGCAAATGCCGGGTGATGCCCTTGCCATCAAGGCCCGCCTGGGCGTTGTGGCGCAATCGGACACGCTGGACCCGGACTTCACTTCGGAAGAAAACCTGTTGGTGTTTGGCCGGTACTTCGGCATACCCGACGCCGTGATCCGCGAACGTATTCCGCAACTGCTGGAGTTCGGCGCGCTGAGCCACAAGGCCAAAGCCAAACCGGGCGAGTTATCGGGCGGCATGAAGCGACGCCTGAGCTTGTCGCGCGCCCTCATCAACCACCCGCAGCTCTTGATGCTGGACGAGCCCACCACGGGCCTCGACCCACAAGCGCGGCACCTGATGTGGGAGCGGCTGCAGCTGTTGCTGCAAGAAGGTAAATCCATCTTGCTCACCACCCATTTCATGGACGAGGCCGAGCGCCTGTGCGGACGCCTGTTGGTGCTGGACCAAGGCCGCAAGATCGCCGAGGGCAAACCCCGCGACTTGATTGCGGAGCATCTGGAGCCCGAGGTGGTGGAAGTGTTTGGCCAAGGCGCGGTGGCGCTGGCGCAAGAGGCGGGCTTGAAAGCCCTGGCAGGCCGGGTCGAGGTGAGTGGTGAAACCGTTTTCTTCTACACCCAAGACAGCCGTGCCTTGATGCATGCACTGGAGGCCTGGCCCACGCTGCGCACGTTGCACCGCCCTTCTAATTTGGAAGACCTGTTTTTGAAGTTGACCGGACGCCAGATTCGGGAAGAGGGCTGATCATGAGTCAAATCCAAAACAACATCTGGGCCGCACCCCGCCTGTCCATGCGCTGGTGGCCTGTGTTTTTGCGCAACTGGCTGGTCTGGAAAAAGCTGGCCATCCCCAGCCTGGTGGGCAACATCGCCGAGCCGCTCATGTGGTTGGTGGCGTTTGGCTATGGCATGGGCGCGCTCATCGGGCAGGTCGAGATGGGCGGCGAAAAGGTGCCCTACATTTTGTTTTTGGCCAGCGGCAGCATCTGCATGAGCGCGATGAACGCAGCCACCTTTGAGGCGCTGTACTCGGCGTTTTCGCGCATGCATGTGCAAAAAACCTGGGACGGCATCATGAACGCCCCGGTGCGATTGGACGATGTGGTGTTGGCCGAAATGCTGTGGGCCGCGTTCAAAGCGCTGTTCAGCGTCACGGCCATTTTGCTGGTGATGCTCGCTTTGGGCATCAGCCACAGCTGGAAGCTGCTGGTGGCCTGGCCCGTGCTGCTGGGTGTGGGCATCACCTTCAGCTGCATGGCGCTGATTTTCAACGCGCTGGCCAAGGGTTACGACTTTTTCACTTACTACTTCACCTTGTTCCTCACGCCCATGATGTTCCTCTCGGGCATCTTTTTTCCGCGTGAGCAACTGCCCAGCTTCGTGCGCGTGATCGCCGACTGGTTGCCGCTGTCGGTGGCGGTGGATTTGGTGCGCCCGATGTTCTTGGACCGCTGGCCTGACGAGCCTGTGCGTCTGGTGGGGGTGCTGGCGGCGTTTGCGGGGGTGTCGTTTTGGGTGGCGCTGGCGCTGACGAGGAAGCGGTTCAGGAGTTGAAGACACCTAAGCCTGTGCGCCGAGCCGCCTTGGTTCAGCCGGATCGTCGCACCACTCGATGACTTGTCATGCCGCCGTCGGGTCAAAGAAGTCCACCCCTTGCCTTGTTCGGCCCCGTTAAGATCATTCCTTTTGAGTTTCCCACTTTGAAGGCATGAAGAACATGAGCATCCAAACCGTAGGCATCATTGGCGCAGGCACCATGGGCCATGGCATCGCACAGGCTTGTGCGGTGTCGGGCATTCAGGTGGTGATGGTCGATATTTCGGACGCGGCCGTGGCCAAGGGTCTGGCCAGCGTGGCCAAGAGCCTGGACCGCTTGGTCAGCAAAGAAAAAATCAGCGAAGCCGACAAGGCCGCAGCGCTGGCCCGCATCCAGGGCTCCAGCAACTACGACGACCTGAAAAGTGCCCAATTGGTCATCGAAGCCGCCACCGAAAACCACGAACTCAAGGTCAAGATCTTGAAGCAATTGGACGGCCTGCTGGCCCCCAACGTGATCATCGCGTCCAACACCTCGTCGATCTCGATCACCCAGCTGGCTGCCGCCACGCAGCGCGCTGACCGCTTCATCGGCATGCACTTCTTCAACCCCGTGCCCATGATGGCGCTGGTCGAAATCATCCGTGGCTTGCAGACCAGCGACGCCACGCACGACGCCGTACACGACATGGCGCTGGCCCTGGGCAAGACGCCCATCACCGTCAAGAACGCCCCCGGCTTTGTGGTCAACCGCATTTTGGTGCCCATGATCAACGAGGCCTTTTTTGTGCTGGGCGAGGGCCTGGCAGAAGCCGAAGCCATTGACGCGGGCATGAAGCTCGGCTGCAACCAGCCCATTGGCCCGCTGGCGCTGGCCGACATGATCGGCCTCGATGTGTGCCTGGCCGTGATGGAGGTTTACCTCAAGGAATTTGGCGACAGCAAGTATCGCCCCAGCCCGCTGTTGAAGGAAATGGTGGCTGCTGGCCGTTTAGGCCGCAAGACTGGGCAGGGCGTTTACCAGTACTGAGCTTGCTTTGTTGCGGGTTTATCGGGTTCAAACCCCTCGGTGCTGTAGGGCGCGCGTTAAAGGCATCACGTCCGTTGCGGGTCAAGAATGCCTTTTTTGCGCGCCGGCCCTTGTGCCCACCATCGGATCACGGCTTTGCAAGGACTCAGTGACTTTTGTTCTCCTGCACATCCGCCACGCGCAGGAACAGAGCGCTTGAGAGAGGGGCAGTGGGGGTGCCTTGATGCGTTGCCGAGCCCATGTCGAATGCACCGGAGTGGTCTGGTTGAGGGTTTTTCAAGCGTTCGCCAGCCCTTGTGGTTTTCAGCAGGTGCAGTTGTGCAGTCGGCGTGGGGACAGCGCGCACCATCACGCGACCTTGCAGTATTTCTAACCAATCCGTGCCCAAAAACTCGGCCACCCTTTGAGCCGCCTTCATGCGAAGGCCAGGGGTGTAAAACAGAGTGTCTTTTCCAGTTTCGAGTTCGTACAACTGCCGAACCGAGATGCAAGCTTTGGATGCCACAACACAAGCTTCCAGCCCTTTATGGATGCGCAAGCGCCGCAACACACAGCCAAAGGGATCATCCGTGTCTGAATTTTGATCGCCGATGAAAGTCTCAAGGTTCTTGTTGGCTTGCAACAAATGGCGCTGGATGTGCAGGGAGCTCACCGGTTTAAGCACCGTTGAGCGGCCACCCTCACTCGGTATTTCTACGGTCGGGCGCGCTTCTTTGAGGGCTATTTTGCCGAGCTGAAAATGAGATTTGATGAGGGGCTTCATGTCACAGAATATTTAATTTTTACTGCAGTTCCACAAAATAAATTTCGTTTGTTTGAACCTTATTGTGATTTTGGAATTTGCAAATCCCCCAAATGGGTAATTGTTTTAAAAATAATATTCCATCAGGGCCAGCCAGTGTTGAGGCCTGGAACCACTGGACTGGTGATCAGTGACAAGCCCCATTTGTGGGGTGCCTGCGATGGTGGTGATTCGATCTGTCGCCCGTGTGAAGCGCTGGCGGGCTTTCTCGCCCTAGCATGCTGCTCATGAACTCCAACCCACATTCCGAAGGCCAGATTGATTGCACCGTGCACGGTGCCGTTCTGCAAATTTGCATCAACCGCCCCGCCAAACGCAACGGTTTCACGCCCAAGATGTTCCGTGAGTTGGGCGAGTCGTACACCCGGCTCGACGACGACCCCGCCCTGCGCGTGGGCGTGTTGTGCGCGGCGGGCGACCATTTCACTGCAGGGCTGGACTTGCCTACCATCGCGCCGCTCATGAAGCGCGGCGAAAAGTCGGTGCCGCTGGGCCTGGTGGACCCCCTGAACCTGGGCATGGAGGGGTATCGGCGCCGCGTCAAACCTATGGTGGTAGCGGTGCAGGGTATCACCTACACGCTGGGGATTGAACTGATGCTGGCGGCCGACATCGTGGTGGCCGCCGAAGATTGCCGGTTCTCGCAGCTGGAGGTGCAGCGCGGCATCATGGCCACGGGCGGCGCCACGCTGCGCATGGCCGAGCGGGCGGGCATGGGCAATGCGCTCTTGCATTTGCTCACGGCCGATGTGTTCGACAGCGCCGAAGCCCTGCGCTTGAACTTTGTGCAAAAGGTGGTGCCTGCGGAGGGCCTGTTGCCCGAAGCCATGCGCATCGCCGAGCAGATCGCCGCGCAAGCTCCGCTGGCGGTGGTGGCCACGCGGCAAAACGTGCTCAAGGCGGTGGAGCACGGCCCGCTGGTGGCCATGCACGACTTCATTCCGGTGCAAAAAACCTTGTCCAACAGCGAGGATGTGGCCGAGGGTGTGCGCTCTTTTGTGGAAAAGCGCGCCGCACGTTTCACCGGCACCTGAAGCCCGCATCGGCTGAATTTTCGGACGCCTTGATGCGTGTCAAGGCCTTGAGGGTGCGCGGGATGCAAGATTGGCTTCAGCCCCATCGCAGATGATGGGGCCTTCCCCCCATTCAAGGAGATGCCATGAGGCTGGCTTTGCTGTCAGACCTGCACGCCAACCTTCAAGCGCTGGAGGCCTGTTTGTCCCATGCCCGGTTGCAAGGCGCGGACCGCTTTGCTTTTTTGGGCGATCTGGTGGGCTACGGTGCCGATCCGGTGGGGGTGCTGGACCAGGTCATGGCCTTGCATGCGCAAGGGGCTTGGGTGCTGCAGGGCAACCACGATGCGATGGCCGTTATACCGCCCTCCGGCGATGTATCCATGGGGGCCAGCACCGCCGCCTGGACGCACGCGCAGCTGAACGAGGCGCAGCGTCACTTTCTGGCGCATCTGCCTCTGACCGAAACCGTTGACCATGTGCTGCTGGTGCATGCCAGCGCCGACAAGCCCGAGGCCTGGCGCTATGTGGACGGCGAGCGTGCCGCCAGGGCTTGCTTGGACGCAGCCAAAGCCGATGGGCTGGCCAGAGTGTTGGCGCCGCATGTGCTGGTGGGCCATGTGCACCACCAGACCTTGTATTACCAAGGCGCTGGGCGAGGCCTGATGCCTTTCAAGCCCACACCTGGCGTGGCCGTGCCGCTGCCGCGCCTGCGTGCCTGTGTGGCCACAGTGGGCTCGGTCGGGCAGCCGCGCGATGGCGACCCCCGGGCCATGTACGCCCTGTACGACATGAGCGCCGGGCGCTTGACGTTTCACCGCGTGCCCTATGACCATGCCGCCGCCGCGCAAGCCATTCGGCAGGCCGGTTTGCCCGAACACTTTGCCCACCGTTTGGAGACTGGACGTTGAAACTGCTGCACCCCGGTGAAGTCATCGACGGCTTCGAGATTGAAGAATGCGTGCATGCCGGTGGCATGGCGCACATTTACAAAGTGGGTTACGCGCCTGCCGCCGATGGCACGCGCCGCGAGCCCGAATTCTCCATGGCCATGAAGATCCCGCGCATGACCGCAGGTGACGGGGCCGAGAACATCATCAGTTTCGAGATCGAACACCAAATCATGCCCACGCTCACGGGGCCGTATGTGCCGCGCTTTGTGGCGGCGGGTGACTTGTCGCGCATCCCGTATCTGGTCATGGAATATGTGCAGGGACAAACATTGCAGCACTGGCTGGACCGGGGTGAGCCGCTCGCGCCAGATGAAATCGCCCGTTTGGGGGCGGCCATGGCCAAGGCCGCGCACAGCCTGCACCGCCAGAATGTGTGCCACCTCGACCTCAAGCCGGCCAACGTGCTGATCCGGCCCAATGGCGAGGCCCTGCTGCTCGACTTTGGCTTGTCGTGCCATGCGCATTACCCGGATTTGTTGGCCGAAGAGCTGCGCAAGGCGGTCGGTTCGCCGATCTGGATTGCGCCCGAGCAGGTGGTGGGGGTGCGGGGCGACCCGCGCAGCGATGTGTTCGCCTTGGGCGTGATGCTGTACCAGCTGACCACGGGCGAAGCGCCCTTTGGCGAGCCTGCTAGCGCAGGCGGCATGCGCCAGCGTTTGTGGATGGATCCGGTGCCCCCGCGAAAGCGCCGCCCTGATGTGCCCGAATGGCTGCAAGAGGTCATTTTGCGCTGCCTGGCCCCCGTGGCGGCAGAGCGTTACCCCTCGGCCGCGCACCTGGCGTTTGACCTGACGCACACGCAAGACATTCGCATCACCGAGCGTGGACGGCGGACCCAGGGCACGGGTTTTGCGGTGCACTTCAAACGCTGGCTGCGTGCCGCTGGCATGCAGTACCAGCCCAGCCCCTTGCCTTCGCAACAAATCGAGCAAGTGCCCATCGTGATGGTGGCGGTGCCCTACAAAGATGTGAGCGATGCCACGCTGTACTCTTTGCGCGAAGCCGTGTCGCGCTCGCTCGGCATTCGGCCCGGGGCGCGGCTGACGTGTGTGACCGTCATCGGCACGGGCGACACCAACGCGACCGAGTCGCACAAAAGTGAAACCAGCGTGCACCGATGGCACCTCGCGCGTTTGCAGCAGTGGGCGCAGCCGCTGGACCTGAGCGACCACCAGACCTCGTTTCATGTGCTGGAGTCGGGCGATGTGGCCGATGCGCTGGTCAAGTACGCCGAAGGCAATCAGGTCAGCATGATCATCCTGGGTGCGGCCACACATGGGCTGCAAATGCAGCGCTTTGTGGCCACGGTGCCGATCAAGGTGGCCATGGAAGCGCCTTGCACGGTGATCCTGGTCAAGCCCAATTTGCCTTTCGAGCAACTGGCCGCCGCTTGAGGCCTGAGGGCTGCGCCACAATCGGCGCATGACCGAACCTAACGCCTTGCACCCTTACGCCGAACTCACCCCGGACCGGGTGATGGACGCTTTGACCGATTTGGGCTTGTGGCCCGACGGCCGTTTGCTGGCGCTCAGCTCTTATGAAAACCGCGTGTACCGTGCGCACCTGGATGAGCCTGTGCAAGGCAGCGCGGCGGTGGTGCTCAAGTTCTACCGGCCTGGGCGCTGGAGCCGAGAACAGATTCAAGAAGAACACGACTTTGCCGCCGAACTGCTGGCGGCCGAAGTGCCGGTGGTGCCACCGATGGTGCTGAATGGCCAGACGCTGCACCAAAGTGCGGGGTTTGATTTTTCGATCAGCCCCTTGCGCGGCGGCCGCACGCCTGAGTTGGATGACTTTGAGGTGCTGGAATGGATTGGCCGTTTTCTGGCCCGCATCCACACCGTGGGCGCGGCCAGGCCTTTCGCGCACCGCCCCACGCTCGATGTGCAGACCTTTGCGCTCGAGCCCGCCGAGTGGCTGCAAACGAACCAGATGATTCCGCTGGAGGTCGAGCGTGAATGGCGCGAGGCCTTTGCTCTGGCGCTGGCGCTGGTGCAAGAAAAAATGGCGCAGGGCGCAGCAGACCGTCGCCTGATTCGCCTGCACGGCGACTGCCATCCGGGCAATATTTTGTGGACACCGGCCGATCTGCCCGGTGGTGGCCCGCACTTTGTGGACCTGGACGACGCCCGCATGGGCCCGGCCGTGCAAGACCTGTGGATGCTGCTCTCAGGCGACCGGGCCCAGCGCTCGCAGCAACTGTCGGCTTTGCTCGATGGTTATGAACAGGTACGCGACTTTGACCGCGCCGAGCTGAACCTGATCGAGCCGTTGCGCACGCTGCGGTTGATCCACTACAGCGCCTGGCTGGCGCGGCGCTGGGAAGACCCGATTTTCCCGGTCAACTTTCCGTGGTTTGGCACACCCGACTACTGGCGCGGCCAGGTGCTGATGCTGCAAGAGCAAATCGAGCAGATGCAGGAAGCGCCGCTGGTGGTGTGAGCGCATCACAACGCAACAGGGTGATTTGTAGGTAGGTGGCTTCAGCCCCGACACTGAGCCGGATCACCGTCAACGTCGGGGCTAAAGCCGCCGACCTACGGGGGTGCAGCAGGTTTGTAGGCTCAAGCGGGCAGGGCTTGCTTGTAAAACTTGCCGTCCTTCATGATCGACAGGATGTTCTCGCCCTGACCCAGCAGGCAAGAAATGTCGGTCAGCGGATTGCCCTTGACCAGCAGCAAATCTGCTTTGGCACCGGGTTTGATCACGCCCAATTGACCGGACATGTTCAGCAGTTGGGCCGCGTTCACCGTGGCTTGTTGCAAGGTTGCGCCTGCACCCAGGATGCCTGCGCGGATGCGCAACTCATCGGACTGGTGGCGGTGTGATTCGCCCAGCAAATCGGTACCCAGAGCCATATTGACACCGGCCTTGGCCAATATCTCCAGCGCTTTTTGGCCTTGGCTGCGCACGGTCTCGATCTTGGCCACCGAGACGGGCGGCAAGCCCAGGCTGGCACCCTCGTTGGCCAAAGCCTCGTAGGTGATGAGGGTGGGCACCATGAATGCGCCATGGTCGGCCATGAAGGCGCAGGTGTCGGCGTCGATCAGGTTGC
This sequence comes from Limnohabitans sp. Rim8, assembly GCA_945897795.1. Classification (GTDB taxonomy): domain Bacteria; phylum Pseudomonadota; class Gammaproteobacteria; order Burkholderiales; family Burkholderiaceae_C; genus Limnohabitans_A. Next base: position 31,173 of record CAMDFT010000009.1, read on the forward strand.
CGTGCTCGATGCTGCGCACCCCAAACTCCACCGCCCTGCGAATCGCCTTAGGCGTGTAGGCGTGGGCCATGACGTAGGTGCCTGCGTGTTCGGCTTCGTCCACGATGGCGCGGATCTCGCCCTCGGAGTAGCCCAGGTAATGGATCGGGTCGTTGGGCGAAGCCACGCCGCCCGAGGCCATGATCTTGATCTGGTTGGCGCCCTTCATGATCTCTTCGCGCACGGCCAGCCGAACGTTGTCCACCCCATCGACCACACGCGCCAGCGCCCCCACACGGGTGGAGCAAGCGCAGGTCTCCAGCTCGTCGCTGCGCGGGCGTCCGTCGCCATGGCCGCCGGTCTGTGAAAGGGCGCGGCCTGCTGCAAAGATGCGGGGGCCTTCCACCAAGTCTGTTCGGGTCGCCTCGGCCAGGTTCCAGTCGGCACCACCGGCATCGCGCACGGTGGTGAAGCCGCGCATCAGCATGCCCTTCATGATGGGGATGGCCCGCAAGGTCGCAAACACATTGGGCTGCTGGCTGTTGTAGGTCAGGTTCAGGTGCGAGGCGATCACATGCACATGGCAGTCAATCAGGCCGGGCATCAGGGTCAGGCCCTGGGCTGAGATGGTTTGCGCGCCTTCGGGAACGGGCAACTTGGGCCCCACCGCCTGGATCTGTCCATCCTTGACCCACACATCGGTATCTGGCAAAAATTTCAGGGTTTCAACATCCAGCACATTGGCCGATTGGATCAGGATCGAGGTCATACAGCGTTTCAAAAAATGTCTGGGCACAGTGCGTCGACATGAGGAACCAAAGTCCATCATCCCAGCCGCTCATGCCCTTGGACACCGCATAAACCCTAGGTTTTCGGCCTTGCGCCTGACCAGTCTGCTGCCTAGAATGAAATGTCAACCAACCAAGACAGGAATCTGCATGTTGAAACCAATTCTTCGCTCTACACGATTGCTCGCGCTGGCCTTCGGCATGTCTGCCGCTTGGGTCTCTGTCGGGGCCGTCCATGCGGCCGAGCTCAAGTGGGCCGCGCAAAACGACATCCTGACGCTGGACCCCCACGCACAAAATCACGCCACCACCAACAACATCGTGGGCCATGCCTACGAGCCCCTGGTGCGCTATGACCGCAACTACAAGGTCGAACCCTCACTGGCCACCAGCTGGCAAGTGCTCAACCCCACCACGGTGCGTTTCAACTTGCGCAAGAACGTGAAGTTCCAGGACGGCTCGGCTTTCACCGCCGACGACGTACTGTTCTCTTTTGACCGCATCCGCCAGCCGCAAGGCACCATGCAAATTTATGTGGCTGGTGTCAAAGGCATCAACAAAATCGACGACCACACCGTTGACGTGGTGCTGGACAAGCCCAACCCGACCTTGCTCAACAGCTTCACCACCTTCTTCATCATGAGCAAGGCCTGGGCGGTGAAGAACAAGTCCGAAAAAGTGCAGGACTACAAGGCCAAGGAAATCACCTTCGCGGCCACCAATGCCAACGGCACCGGCCCCTACATCATCAAGGAGTGGGTGGCCGATCAGCGTGTGGTCTTGACCGCCAACAAAGCCTGGTGGGACAAGTTGCCCGGCAACGTGACCGATGTGGTCTACACCCCCATCAAGTCCGACCCCACCCGCATCGCGGCCTTGCTCTCGGGCAACGTGGACATCGTGACCGACTTGCCCACACAAGACGTGGCCCGCCTGCGCACCACGCCAGCTTTGTCCGTGCTCGACGGCCCGGAAGTGCGCACCATTTTCATCGGGGTGGACCAAGGCTCCAATGAATTGAAATACGGCTCCAAAGGCCCCAACCCCTTCAAGGACGTGCGCGTGCGCAAAGCCCTGAACATGTCGATTGACCGGGTGGCCATCCAGCGCAGCATCATGCGCGGCCTGTCGGTGCCTGCCGCCATCATGGTGGCGCCAGGCGTCAATGGTCACACGGCCGAGTTGGACAAAGTGGCCCCGCCCGACCTGGACGGTGCCAAGAAATTGCTGGCCGATGCCGGTTATGCCAATGGCTTTGACTTCACGCTTGACTGCCCGAACAACCGCTACGTGAACGACGAAGAGGTCTGCCAAGCCGTGGTCAACATGTGGGCCAAAGTGGGCATCCGAGCCAAGCTCAATGCCACCAACTTCAGCAGCTTCATTGTCAAGGTCCAAAACTTTGACTCCAGCGCCTACCTTTTGGGCTGGGGCGTGGCCACTTATGACGCGCAGTATTCCCTGCAGTCTTTGGTCATGACCCGCACCACCGGCTCAGATGGCAACTTCAACTTCCTCAAAATCAGCAACGCCAAGGTGGACGCCCTGACCGAAGCCATGAAGACCGAAATGGACAAAACCAAGCGCGACAACATGCTCAAGGAAGCCTTGACCATCACCCGCGACGAAGCCTTGTATGTGCCACTGCACCACCAGATGCGCCCTTGGGCCATGAAGAAGAACGTTGGCATCGCGCACAACTCCAACGATGCGCCCAAGATGTATTACGCCACGGTCAGCAAGTGATCTTGAGTTGACCCACCCTGCCCCGCCTGCGCGGGGCAGGGTTTCAAGCGCGAACGGGGCCCTGCGCCCCGCGGGGCTTGCAGCAACGCACAGCCGCCATGTCTTCGCCTTCTTCCCCCCTCGCTGAAACGCCCCGTCCCCCTACGCCGTACCTGGGTTTTGCCATCGTCGGCTGTGGCGCCGCGATCGCCCCGCTCGACTTCGCGGTCAACATGGCGTTTCCGGCCATGACCGCAGCCTTCGCCTTGGCCACACCCGACATCCGTTGGGTGGCGGTGTGTTATGTCATCACCTACGGCAGCCTGATGCTGTTTTGCGGTGTGCTGGGGGACCGCCTGGGCCACTTGCGCGTCTTTCGCTGGGGCTTGGTGCTGTCGGCGCTGGCCTTGGTGGCCTGTGCGGCGGCACCTTCTTATGGTTGGCTGTTGGCCGGGCGGGTTTTGCAGGGCATCGGGGTGGCGCTGACGCTGTCCTGCGCTCCGGCCTTGGCCATGGGCTTGCTGGCCGCCGGGCAACGCACGCAAGCGCTGTCGGTGTATGGCGCCATGTTTGCGGCGGCGGGTGTGCTGGCCCCTTTGCTCGGCGGCCTGAGCATGCTGCACTGGGGTTGGGCCGGGGTGTACGGATTTCGGGTGCCGATTGTGCTGCTGGCCTGGTTTTGCACGCCTTGGCTGGTCCGTCGCCTGCGGGCGCAGACACTGAGCACGCCCAGCGCTGCCAGCCAGGCCGGCAGCGTGCGGGGCCTGTGGGGCCTCCTGAGACGCGATGCCGATTTCGCATGGATCAACCTGCTCAGTGTGGGGGTTCAGTTTTGCGGTTTCACGATTGCCCTGAGCTTGCCCTATGCCTTGCCTGCGGCGGGCTGGGGTGGCACGGCCAGTGGTGCCATGCTGTCCCTCTGGGCCCTGGGGGTGTTGGCCGGTTCGGGCCTGGCCCCAATGCTTCTGCGCCGTATGGACTTGCGGTCTGCGGGCCTCGCAGCGCAAGGGATCATGGCCTTGGGCTTGGCCTCGATCGGTGCGGTGCCAATGGCGCAAGCCTGGCCCTTCATGGCCCTGGCCTTGCTTGTCCAGGGAGTGGGTCTGGGGGTTTTTCAGGTGGTCTACGCCGACCAGGTGGTGGCCACTTTGCCCGACTCGGCACGGGGCCTATCGGGCAGCCTGACCCTGGTGACCCGCACCGTAGGCATCGTGGGTGCGGCCATGGTTTGGTTGTGGCTCATGGAACTGTTGCAAATTCGGGCTGTGGCGCAAGGCGCTTCAAAGCCTGAGGCCATTTGGGCGGGCACCATGGGCCTGCTGCCCTGGGCTGCAGGCCTGGCTTTGGCCTTGCTGTTATTGAGCGTGTGGCGTCGGTCAAGCCGCTGGCATTGAGCCTGCTCAGTTTGTGGCCGGGTTGCCCAGCCTGTGTCGGCGAAGCGCGAACGATTCAAACGCGAGTCGGTGCGCCGCTTTCAGCCCGACGCACCCGCCAGAACAACCAACTGGCAATGCACAGGTTGAGGAAGTTCCAGGCGATGCCATTCAAAAAGGCGGCGTGGTAACTGCCCGTCATGTCAAACACCCAGCCCGACATCCAGCCACCCAGCGCCATGCCCAACAAGGTGGCCATGATCACCGAGCCCACACGCGCACCAGCTTCTTTGGGATCGAAGTGCTCGCGCACGATGATGGCGTAGGCAGGCACGATGCCGCCCTGAAACAGCCCAAACATGGCCGAGACGAGGTACAGCGGCACCAAGCCGTCAAAAGGCAAAAACATCAGCAGCGCCACGCCTTGCAAAAAAGAGCCCAGCAGCAAAGTGCGGATGCCGCCAATGCGGTCGCTGATCATGCCAAACACCAGCCGGCTCACGATGCCGCTGGCCAGCATGAGCGAGAGCATTTCAGCCCCGCGTGCCGCGCCAAAACCCAGGTCAGAGCAATAAGCCACGATGTGCACCTGTGGCATGGACATGGCCACACAGCAGGCCACACCTGCGACAAAGAGCAGGCCCTGCGCATGCGCAGGTTTCAGGCCAAAGGGGCGGCTGCGGTCCACGGGCACGGTGCTGGCGTTGGCCGGTGTCAGGTTCACCAGCGGCGGGCGCTGGCGCATCAACATGGCCAGCAAAAACATGCCCACGCCGCAAAAAATACCCAGCATGATGTAGGTCTGCCGCCAGCCCACAGTCTCCACGCCGTGCTGAACAATCGGCGGCCAGATGGTGCCCGCGATGTAATTGCCGCTGGCGCAAATGGCCACCGCGATGCCGCGTCGGCGGTTCCACCACAAAGCGGTGTCGGCCATGAGGGGGGCAAAGGTCGATGAACTGCCAATCAGTCCCATCAGCCCATGCGCCAGACCAAAGGCCCAGATGCTGCCTGACATGCCGGCCCAGATAAAGCCTCCACATACGGCCAAAGCGCCCACCCACATGACCGGCATCAGGCCATGCCGGTCGGCCAATCGGCCGGTGATCAGGCCACCCAGCCCCAAGCAAATCATCATCAAGGTGTAGGGCAGCGAAGCGTCAGCCCGTCCCACGCCAAACTCGGTCTGCACCGCAGGCAGCACCACCGAGACGATGTACATGCTGCTGTTGCCCAGCACCACCAACCCCAGCGTGGCCAGCAAGCGCCAGGCAGCCTGGCGGGAATCGATGAGGGACGGGTCGGCAGGGAGGGATTTCATCGGGTCAATTTAGCCGATGACTGAAGGTGGGCTTGTCTTGTGGGTTACTGGTGCCACACAAAAAAAGGCCAGCAATGGCTGGCCCTTCAATGGTTTACGGCTGATCAGCTTAGCAGCGCATTCACCCGCTTCACATAAGCGGCAGGGTCTGCAGGCAAGCCGCCTTCGGCCAGCAGGGCCTGGTCAAACAGAATGTGGGCCAGGTCGTGGAAGTGGACCGAGCCGTCGAGCTTTTTGACCAACGCGTGCTCGGGGTTGACCTCCAGCACGGGCTTGACTTCAGGGGCGCTTTGCCCAGCTTGCTTGAGCATGCGGGCCAGCTGCATGCTCATGCCGTCGTCGGTCACGACCAGGCAGGCGGGGCTGTCGACCAAGCGGCTGGTCACGCGCACGTCTTCGGCTTTGTCTTTCAGGGCTTCTTTCAGCTTGGCCAGCACCGGCTTGAAGGTTTCGGCCGCGTCTTCGGCGGCTTTCTTTTCTTCTTCGTCTTGCAGCTTGCCCAGGTCAAACGCGCCCTTGGCCACGCTTTGCAGTGGCGTGCCGTCAAACTCGTTCACAAAGTTCAGCGCCCACTCGTCCACGCGGTCGGTCATCAGCAGGACTTCGATGCCTTTTTTCTTGAAGACTTCGAGTTGCGGGCTGTTTTTGGCTGCCGCCATGGTGTCGGCGGTAATGTAGTAAATCGCGTCTTGGCCTTCTTTCATGCGGGCTTTGTAGTCGGCAAAGCTCACGCTCACGGTGTCGTGGGTCGATGAAGCGAAGCGCAGCAGCTTGGACAGGCGGGCCTGGTTGCCAAAGTCTTCGCCCAGGCCTTCTTTGAGCACCGCGCCGAACTCGGCGTAGAACTTGGAATACTGGCCGAGTTGGGCATTGTCCTCTTCCGACAAGACGTCTGTGACGCCATCCTGGGCTTCTGGTTCTTTGTCGTGTTTAGCCAAATCTTCCAGCATCGACAACACACGCTTGGTGCAGCCTTCGCGGATGGCTTTCACGTCGCGGCTTTCCTGCAGCAACTCGCGGCTCACGTTGAGCGGCAAGTCGGCCGAGTCCACCACGCCCTTCACAAAGCGCAGGTAACTGGGCATCAGCGCTTCGGCGTCGTCCATGATGAACACGCGCTTGACGTACAGCTTGATGCCCGCCTTCTTGTCGCGGTTCCACAGGTCTTGCGGGGCTTTGGATGGGATGTACAGCAGCTGGGTGTATTCGGTGCTGCCTTCCACGCGGTTATGCGTCCAAGTCAGCGGGGCCTCAAAGTCGCGGCTGATCTGTTTGTAGAAGTCGGCGTATTGCTCGTCGGTGATGTCTTTCTTGGGGCGGGTCCACAGGGCGCTGGCTTTGTTGATGGTTTCCCACTCGCCGGTCTTGACCATGCCGCCGGGCTGGCGGCCACCTTCTTCGTTGTTCGGCTCGATCAGTTCGCCGTCTTGCCACTCTTCCTTTGCCATCAAAATGGGCAGGCTGATGTGGTCGGAGTATTTGCCGACGATTTCCTTCAGCTTCCAGGTGTTGGCGTAGTCCAGCGCTTCTTCGCGCAGGTGCAAGATTACGCTGGTGCCGCGCTTGGGCAGCTCGATGGTCTCGACCTCAAAGTCACCCGTGCCGCCGCTGATCCAGCGCACGCCTTCGGCAGGCGTGGCGCCTGCGCGGCGGGTCTCGACCGTGATCTTGTCGGCCACGATGAAGCCCGAATAAAAGCCCACGCCGAACTGGCCAATCAGCTGCGCGTCCGACTTCTGGTCGCCGCTCAGCTTGCTCACAAAGTCTTTGGTGCCGCTCTTGGCAATCGTGCCCAAGTGGTCAATGGCTTCTTGCGCCGTCATGCCGATGCCGTTGTCGGTGATGGTCAGCGTCTTGGCGGTTTTGTCGAACGACAGGCGCACTTGCAAGTCGGGCGCGTCTTCGTACAGGCCGGTGTTGTTGAGCGCCTCAAAGCGCAGCTTGTCGCAAGCGTCCGAGGCGTTGGAGATCAGCTCGCGCAAAAAGATCTCTTGGTTGGAATACAGCGAGTGGGTGACCAGGTGCAGCAGTTGCGCGACTTCGGCCTGAAAGGCATGGGTTTGTTTGCTCATATCAATTCAACAGGGTAAAAAAACAAAAGATCTAAAAACCAAAACGCCCCACAGTTGGGGGCTTTTGGCGAGGTTTCAAGAGAGACTCGGGTTAGGCGTCAATGGATGGATTTTTTTGACCAGTACAGCACATGGGGCAAATGCTCAAAGTGGGCGTCGCAGGTCAGCAATTGCGCGCCCTTGTTGAGGGCCGTGGCGTACACAATGGCATCTGCCGTTGCCAGTTTGTGGTCTTGATGCAGCTGAGCAGCCAGCAGGGCAATCGAGGTGTCTAAAGGGATCACGACACACTCCTGGGTGTAAGCGATCACCTGATCGGACTCATCATCGCCCACTTCTCGAATCATCCATTTCGACAACTCCAGTTGAACCAGTGTTGGAACGATGCAGTGATGTTTTTCAGGAAATTGCGATGCGATTTGCTGACCCAAGGGGGAAGCCATCAAGAACTCGATCCATGCCGATGTGTCCACCACGCACAAAGATCTCGAAGGCATCAGACCCGGTCCTTGCGGTCGCGATGGGCTTTGGATGTGGCGTTCTTGGCCAGTCCTGCCAAATGCTGGAGTTCTGGTACGGGCATGAGGAGCATGCCTTTGCCTTTGGGAATGAAAACAAACTGCTGGCCTGCCTGCCAAGCTTGCTCTTCACGAACGCCTTTAGGGATCGAAATCTGGAATTTGCTGGACAGGGTGGTGGTTGCAGACATGCGGGAGGGCTCCATCGATCAATTTTTCGTAAGAATCCAAATTGTAAGCCTTGCCACTCACGAATGACCCAGGTCGTTCAAAACGATTCGTTCGGCCCCAAATACCGCCACGTCCCCGCAGGCATTTGCCCCAGCTGCACGCCACCCATGCGGATGCGTTTGAGACCCACCACTTTCAGGCCCACTTGTTCGCACATGCGGCGGATCTGGCGTTTTTTGCCTTCGGTCAGCACAAAGCGCAGCTGCTCGGGGTTTTGCCAGTCCACTTTGGCGGGCTTGAGGGGTTTGCCGTCCAGGCTTAGGCCGTGGCGCAGGCGATCCAGTTGCTCTTTCGGGAAGATGGCTTGCACGTTGGCGCTGACCCGGTCAAAGTCGCCAATGACGGTGAGCTGGTTGGCCTTGCCGCCATAGGTGGCCGACGCAGCCGAGGCGGCGGCGGTGTTTTCATGGCCGGTGTAGGCCACGCGCACCAGGTATTCCTTTTCCATCTCCGAGTCTTCGCCGATTAACTGACGCGCTACACGGCCATCTTGCGTCAGCACCAGTAAGCCGGTGGAGTCGATGTCCAAGCGCCCGGCCGGGGCCAAGCCTCGCAGGTGGGGCGGGGTGAAGCGCAGCTTGGACGGGTCACCGCCCCAGTGGCTGCGCGGGTTGATCAAGGTGATGGCGGGTTCGTGTCCGTCTTCGGCCTGGCCGCTCACATAGCCCATGGGCTTGTGTAAAAGAATAGTCACTTGCCGGTCTTGCTGTTGCTCGGCGGCTTTGTCGATGGTGATGCGGTCTGACAGCGTGACCTGCTGGCCCATGCTGGCGGGCAGGCCGTTGACTTGGACCCAGCCTTGCTCGATCCAGGCATCAGCTTCGCGGCGCGAGCACATGCGCAATTCGGCCATGCGTTTGTTCAGGCGCGAGGTACCGCTGGGTGCGGCCGCGTCGCCTTTGCCTTCGGGGCGGGGGGCACGTTTGAAAGCCGGGAGCTGATTCATGGGGTTGGTGGTGTCAAAAAGGGGCCTGTTCGGCAGGTGGACAATTGTCCCTTGTTTTGCTTCAAGAGAACTGAGCGGTACGCAGCCCGTTCAGATCCAAAATCCGCAGACCGCCGTATTCCACCCGAATGAGCTGACGCGCTTCGAGCATGCGCAGGGCTTCGTTCACGCGTTGGCGCGACAAGCCCACCAGATAAGCCAGCTCTTGCTGGGTGATGCGCAGCACTTCGCCCACACCCGAAAACAGCACCGGGTTGAACAGTGTGGCCAGGTGCCGCGCCAGGCGCAGTTCGGGGTTGGTCATGCGGTCGAGTTCGCGCGCGGCAATGAACTGGCCCAAGCGCTCGTTGAGCTGCTGCATGATGAAACGGTTGAAGCCCAGCGAATGGTCGATCAGCCAGTGAAAAGTGTCCAGCGGCAGCCCCGCCACCACGCTGGGCCGCAGCGCTTGGATGTTGTAGCGGTAAATTTCACGCTTGAGGACCGTGCCCTCGCCAAACCAGCCGCCAGGCGGTATGCCGGTGAAGGTCATGGTTTGGCCGCTGGCGTTGTCGGTGCTCATTTTCAGAAGACCCGAAATCACGCCAAACCAATAGGTCACGGGGCGGCCCACGCGGCACACATGGTCGCCGGTCTGGGGGTCGCTGACCACCAGCTGCGGCACGATTTGCAGGCGCTCTTCGGGGTGCAACAAGCTCAGCCAGGGGATGTCCTGCAGTTCGGCCGGGGTGGGTGCGCGGCGGCGCTGGTGGACGCTGTTTTCTTTGGCCATGGTCTTTGTCAATGTGTCAGCTGACGGTCAGCTGGACTAGGGGTCTTCCCTGAATTGTCGTCCAAACGACAACTCGGCGTCAAACGAATGCCTAGGATCGCACCCAAGTTCAGTCGCATTGCATTCGATGCACCGTTTTTGGAGACAGGTCAGGTCATGCAAACAACGTTTCCCCGCTTGATGCTCAAGCACGCTGCCGAGCGCCCCACAGCGCCCGCACTGCGCGAGAAAATATATGGCATTTGGCAAACCATCAGCTGGTCGGAATTGGCCCAGTTGGTGCAATCTGTCGCTTGCGGCTTGCACCAAGCGGGTCTGCAGCGCGGCGAGCACCTGATCGTGGTCGGCGCCAACCGCCCCAGGCTTTACGCCACCATGCTGGCGGCGCAGTCGTTGGGCGCGATCCCGGTGCCGCTGTACCAAGATGCCGCTGCCGCCGAATGTGTTTTCCCGATCACCAATGCCGAAGTGCGTTTTTGCGTGGTGGAAGACCAGGAGCAGGTCGACAAGATGCTGGAAGTGCGTGAGCAGTGCCCGCAATTGACCCACATCATCTATGACAACCCGCGCGGCTTGCGCAAGTACACCGAGGATGGCCTGAGCTCGCTCGAAGAGCTGATCGCAGCCGGTGGCGTGTTTGCCAAGCAGCACCCCCAATTCTTCAAGGAAGAAGTCGAAAAATCGGCCTACACCGATGTGGCGGCCATGTTCTTCACATCGGGCACCACGGGCAACCCCAAGGGCGTGGTGCACACCCACAGCACCTTGATTGACCGCGCTGACGCGGGCGCTGAATTCGACAAACTGACCAGCGCCGAAGACGTGCTGGCTTACATGCCGCCAGCCTGGATTGGCCAGAACATCTTCAGCTACGCACAGTGGCTGGTCTGCGGCTATGTGGTCAATTGCCCCGAGTCATCGGCCACGGTGACCATCGACCTGAAAGAAATCGGCCCGACGTATTACTTCGCACCGCCCCGGGTGTTTGAGGGCATGCTGACCAGCGTGATGATCCGCATGGAAGACGCGGGCAGCTTCAAGCGCAAGTTGTTCCACTACTTCATGGGCGTGGCCAAAAAAGTCGGCCCGGCCTTGATGGACGGCCAGTCGGTCGGCTTCATGGACCGTTTGGTGTATGGCTTGGGTAACCTGATGGTTTTCGGCCCCTTGCGCAACAACCTGGGTTTCAGCCGCGTGCGTGTGGCCTACACCGCGGGCGAGGCGATTGGCCCCGACTTGTTCACCTTTTTCCGCTCGATCGGCGTGAACATCAAGCAACTCTATGGTTCCACCGAAACCGCTGTGTTCGTGTGCCTGCAGCCCGACAACGAAGCACGCGCCGACACGGTGGGCGTGCCTTGCAAGGGTGTGGAGATCAAGGTCGCTGACAACGGCGAAATCATGGTCAAGTCGCCTGGCTTGCTCAAGGGCTATTACAAAAACCAGAAGGCTACCGATGAGGTGTTGACGGCCGATGGTTGGTACCACACCAGCGATGCGGGCTTCATCGACAGCCACGGCCACCTGAAGATCATCGACCGCGTGAAAGACGTGGGCCGCATTCAGGGCGGTGCCAACGACGGCGCGATGTTTGCGCCGAAATACGTCGAAAACAAACTCAAGTTTTTCCCCTTCATCAAAGAGGTGGTGGCTTACGGTGACCAGCGCGAAAAAGTGTGTGTCATGCTCAACATCGACTTTGATGCTGTGGGCAACTGGGCAGAGCGCCGCAACCTGTCCTATGCTGGTTACACCGACTTGGCCCAAAAATCCGAGGTGTACCAACTGATCAAAGATTGCGTGGAAAAGGTCAATGCCGATCTGGCCGAAGACGCTTTGCTGGCGGGTAGCCAGGTCAGCCGGTTCTTGGTTTTGCACAAAGAGCTGGACGCCGACGACGGCGAGTTGACGCGCACCAACAAGGTCCGTCGCGGCTTCATTGCCGACAAATACAAACCGCTGGTCGATGGTCTTTACGAAGGCAAAACCGAGCAATACATCGAGACGGTGGTCAAGTTTGAAGACGGTCGCACCGGCAGTGTCAGCGCCACGCTCAAAATTTCCGACGCCAAAACATTCACACCCGTGAAGGCAGCAGCATGACCAAGAAAATCGGCGACGTCATTCTTGACGTCAACAACATCAGTTTGCGTTTCGGCGGCGTCAAGGCGCTGACCGACATCTCGTTCAACGTGCGTGAGCACGAGGTGCGCGCCATCATCGGCCCCAACGGTGCAGGCAAAAGCTCGATGCTCAACTGCATCAACGGGGTGTACACGCCGCAAGAGGGGTCTATTACCTTACGTGGTCAAAAGTTTGACCACATGAACAGCCGCCAAGTGGCTGAGATGGGCATTGCCCGCACGTTCCAGAATTTGGCCTTGTTCAAGGGCATGAGCGTGATCGACAACATCATGACCGGCCGCAACCTGCACATCAAGAGCAACCTGTTCTTGCAGGCCTTGCGCATCGGCCCCGCCCAGCGCGAAGAAGAAAAGAACCGCGAATTCGTTGAGCACATCATCGACTTTCTGGAGATCCAGGCCTTTCGCAAAACACCCGTGGGTCAATTGCCCTACGGCTTGCAAAAGCGGGTTGACCTGGGCCGCGCTTTGGCCATGGAGCCCAAAGTGCTGCTGCTCGACGAGCCGATGGCGGGCATGAACATGGAAGAAAAGCAGGACATGTGCCGCTTCATTCTGGATGTGAACGACGAGTTTGGCTCGACCATCGTGCTGATCGAGCACGACATGGGCGTGGTGATGGACATCTCGGACCGCGTAGTGGTGCTGGACTACGGCAAAAAAATCGGCGACGGGACTCCCGAAGAAGTGCGCAACAACGAAGAAGTGATCAGTGCCTATTTGGGCACCAGTCATTGAGGAGAACACAACATGGCATTTTTTCTCGAAGCACTTTTTGGCGGTCTGATGGCCGGCATGCTTTACTCGCTGGTAGCGCTTGGCTTTGTTTTGATTTTCAAGGCTTCAGGGGTGTTCAATTTTGCACAAGGCGCGATGGTGTTGTTCGCCGCTTTGGCGATGGCGCGTTTTTCGGAATGGATTCCCGGTTGGCTGGGCATCGAAGACAAGTTCCTGGGCAACTTGGTGGCCTTTGTGCTGGCCGCAGGCATCATGTATGTGCTGGCTTGGCTGATCGAGCGACTGGTGCTGCGCCACCTGGTCAACCAAGAAGGCGTGACTTTGCTGATGGCTACCTTGGGTATCACGTATTTCCTGGACGGCTTGGGTCAGACGATCTTTGGCAGCGACATCTACAAGATCGACGTCGGCATGCCCAAAGATCCGATTTTTCTGTTTGACTCGGTGTTCCCCGGCGGCGTGCTGGTCAACCTGGAAGACGTCTATGCGGCTTGCATTGCGGCTTTGCTGGTGGTGGTGTTGTCTCTGTTCTTCCAGAAGACCGGCACAGGTCGGGCCCTGCGTGCGGTGGCGGATGACCACCAAGCGGCACAGTCGATTGGTATTCCACTCAACCGCATTTGGGTGATCGTTTGGTTTGTCGCGGGTATTACCGCCTTGGTGGCCGGCATCATCTGGGGCTCCAAGATGGGTGTGCAGTTTTCACTGACCACGGTGGCTTTGCGTGCTTTGCCGGTGATCATTTTGGGGGGCTTGACCTCGGTGCCGGGTGCCATCATTGGCGGCCTGATCATTGGTGTGGGTGAGAAATTGTCCGAGGTGTATCTGGGCCCGTTTGTGGGCGGCGGTATCGAAATCTGGTTTGCCTACGTGTTGGCTCTGGTGTTCTTGCTGTTCCGTCCGCAAGGCCTGTTCGGCGAAAAAATCATCGACCGCGTGTAAGGAGAAAAAAATGTTTTACAGAGAAAACGGTCAGTTCAAGACCTCTTACCGCAGGGACCAGCAGATCTTTGCGATTGCGCAAGACCGCTGGGCCATCCTGGCGCTCATCGCTTTTGCATTCATCGGTGTGCCCTTCATCGCCGATGAGTACATGTTCCGCGCCATCCTGATACCCTTTCTGATCCTGTCTTTGGCGGCTTTAGGGGTGAATATTCTGGTGGGTTATTGCGGTCAGATCTCGCTGGGCTCTGGCGCGTTCATGGCGGTGGGGGCCTACATGGCCTACAACACCTACATCAGGATCGATGGCATGCCGCTGATCGTGGCTTTGCTGGCGGGGGGATTTTTTGCTACTGTGGTGGGTATTTTCTTCGGCATTCCGAGCCTGCGTGTCAAGGGCCTGTATCTGGCGGTGGCAACTTTGGCGGCGCAGTTTTTTTGTGACTGGGCCTTTTTGCGCATTGGGTGGTTCACCAATTACACCCCGTCAGGTTCGGTGTCCGTCTCTAACCTGAGCATGATGGGTTGGCGCATTAACACCCCGGTTGAAAAGTACCTCTTTTGCATGGCATTTTTGGTGGTGTTTGGCTTGTTGGCCAAGAATTTGGTGCGCAGTGCGATTGGCCGTGAGTGGATGGCCATTCGCGACATGGACGTTGCAGCAGCCGTGATTGGCATCCGTCCCATGTACGCCAAACTCAGCGCGTTTGCGGTCAGTTCGTTCATCATCGGTGTGGCCGGGGGCTTGTGGGGTTTTGTGCATTTGGGTTCTTGGGAGCCTGCAGCCTTCTCGATTGACCGCTCGTTTCAACTGCTGTTCATGGTCATCATCGGTGGCATGGGCTCCATCATGGGCAGCTTCTTTGGTGCCGCTTTCATTGTGATCTTGCCGATCTTCCTTAATCAGTTCTTGCCTTGGGCTGGCAGCTTGGTGGGGGTAAGCATTTCCACCGCAGCTGTCACGCACACCGAGTTCATGGTCTTCGGAGCCCTGATTGTGTGGTTTTTGATTGTCGAGCCACATGGCTTGGCCAAACTCTGGTCGGTGGCCAAGCAAAAGCTGCGTCTTTGGCCCTTCCCGCATTGATTTTTTCAACGTGTATTTTTCCCCAGTGCTTCCATTTTTTTTAACAGGAGACAAACCATGAAGCTTCGTCAACTCGCCCTTGCCACTGCGGTGGCCGCTGCTGGCCTTGCCAGTGCGCTGGTCAGCACCGTGGCCACAGCCCAAACCAAAGAGCAGTTCTTCCCCTCATTGGTCTACCGTACGGGTGCTTACGCTCCCAACGGTGTACCGTTTGCCAATGGCTATGCTGACTACCTCAAGTTGGTCAACGCTCGCGGTGGCATCAACGGCGTGAAAGTGTCGTTTGAAGAATGCGAAACCGGCTATGCCACAGACCGTGGTGTGGAGTGCTATGAGCGCCTGAAAGGCAAAAACGGCGGTGCGACCGTGTTCCAGCCTTTGTCCACCGGCATCACCTTTGCCCTGACCGAAAAAGCCCCCGGCGACAAGATCCCCTTGATCACCGCAGGTTACGGCCGCAGCGAATCGGCTGACGGCGGTGTCTTCAAGTGGAACTTTCCTCTGGCGGGTACCTACTGGGTGGCTGCTGATATCTTGATTCAACATTTGGCCAAGGTGGAAGGGGGTTACGACAAGCTCAAGGGCAAGAAAATTGCATTGGTCTACCACGACAGCCCGTTTGGCAAAGAGCCCATTCCACTGCTCCAAGAGCGTGCGGCCATGCATGGTTTCCAACTGAGTTTGTTGCCGGTCACCCACCCAGGTGTGGAGCAAAAATCGACGTGGTTGCAAATTCGCCGTGACCGCCCCGACTATGTGTTGAACTGGGGCTGGGGTGTGATGAACTCCACGCTGCTGAAAGAGGCGCAAGCTACAGGCTATCCCCGTGAAAAAATTTACGGCGTGTGGTGGGCCGGCGCTGAGCCCGACGTGAAAGATGTCGGCATGGGTGCTAAGGGCTACAACGCCATCACCATGCAACATGGCACAGAAAAGGGTTCAGCGATCGCCAAAGAAATCATCGCCAAGGTGCACGACAAAGGTCAAGGTACTGGCCCCAAAGACGAAGTGGGTGAGGTGCTTTACATGCGAGGCCTGATCAGCGCCATGTTCGCCATCGAAGGTGTGCGCCAAGCCCAAGAGAAATATGGCAAAGGCAAGGTCATGACCGGCGAGCAAGCACGCTGGGGTTATGAAAACCTGAACCTGACCCAGCCCAAGCTGGATGCCCTGGGCTTCAAGGGGGTGTTGCGTCCAGTCTCCACATCCTGTGCCGATCACATGGGTGCCAACTGGGCCCGTGTCCACACTTGGGATGGCAGTAAGTGGCAATTCAGCAGCGACTGGTACCAAGCCGATGAGCAGATCATCAAGCCCATGGTGAAAGCCGCTGCCGACAAGTACGCCGCTGAAAAGAAGCTGACACGCCGCACCCCTGCGGATTGCCAGTCTTGATCTGAGTCCAGCTGCCGCGCAAGCGGCAGCTTGTCAGCTGCAGCAGGCATTGGCCCGCCAGCAGCTGCCAAATGAAACCTTTGCGCGCAGCGGTTTCATTTGGCTTGAACCCCCAGAATTTGAAAAGGCACAGTCCATGAGCGACAAAAACATTGTTCTGAACGTCAATGGCATCGAGGTCATTTACAACCACGTCATCTTGGTGCTCAAGGGCGTGTCCCTGCAGGTGCCCGAGCAAGGCATCGTGGCTTTGCTGGGCGGCAACGGGGCAGGCAAAACCACCACTTTGCGTGCGATCTCCAACTTGCTCAAAGGCGAGCGCGGTGACGTGACCAAAGGCAGCATCGAGCTGCGTGGTGAGCGCATCGAAAACCTCACGCCGGCCGACCTGGTCAACCGTGGCGTGGTGCAAGTCATGGAGGGGCGTCATTGCTTTGCCCACTTGTCGATCGAAGACAACCTGTTGACTGGTAGTTACACCCGCAAAGACAAGGGCGAGATCGCGGCCAACTTGGACAAGGTTTACACCTATTTCCCGCGCCTCAAAACCCGTCGCTCTTCGCAAGCCGCCTACACATCGGGCGGTGAGCAGCAGATGTGTGCCATTGGCCGCGCCCTGATGACCAACCCCAGCGTGATGTTGCTCGATGAGCCCTCCATGGGTCTGGCGCCACAGATCGTGGAAGAGGTGTTCAACATCGTCAAAGACCTGAACGAGAAAGAAAAAGTTACCTTTTTGATCGCTGAGCAAAACACCAACATGGCGCTCAAATATTCTGACTACGGCTACATCATGGAGTCGGGTCGCATCGTGATGGACGGCGTGGCCGAAGACCTGCGCACCAACGAAGACGTGAAAGAGTTTTATCTGGGCATGGGCGGTGGTGAGCGCAAGAGCTTCAAGGATGTGAAGAGCTACAAGCGCCGCAAGCGTTGGTTGGCTTGATGCGCTGACTTTCCTCCTTGACGTTCTCACCGCAGTTCCCCAGAAAGAAATCCATGTCCCAGCACTTAGATGCGTTGGAAACGCGCGCCCCTGAAGTCCGCGAAGCCGCTCTGATGGCCGCTTTGCCCGCGCAGCTTGCCCACGCCAAAGCCCATGCCCCGGCCTTTGCCGACTTGCTCAAGGATGTCGATGCCGCCAGCGTCAACAGCCGCGCTGCTTTGGCCCAATTGCCTGTGATCCGCAAAACCGAATTGCTAGAGCGCCAAAAGGCTTCGCGTGCAGCGGGCGGTAATGTGTTTGGTGGTTTCAGCACCCTGGGTTTTGGCCAAGGGATGACCCGCGTGTTTGCCAGCCCCGGCACGATTTACGAACCCGAAGGTGCCCGCGCTGACTACTGGCGCATGGCCCGCACCATGTTTGCCGCTGGTTTTCGCCCGGGCGAGTTGATTCACAACTGTTTCAGTTACCACTTCACACCCGCGGGTTCCATGATGGAAACCGGCGCCCATGCCCTGGGCTGCACCGTGTTCCCGGGCGGCACAGGCCAGACCGAGCAGCAAGTCACGGCCATGGCCGAGTTACAGCCTGCGGGCTACATCGGCACCCCCAGCTTTTTGAAAATCATCCTCGAAAAAGCCGCCGAGATGGGCGTGGCCTTGCCCAGTGTGTGCAAAGCGCTGGTCTCGGGCGAGGCCTTTCCACCCAGCCTGCGCGACTGGATGACCGCGCACGGCGTCGATGCTTACCAGTGCTACGCCACGGCCGATGTGGGCCTGATCGCTTATGAAACCGCTGCGCGTGAGGGCTTGGTGTTGGACGAGGGCGTGATCGTCGAGATCGTGCGCCCCGGCACCGGCGACCCAGTGCCCGAAGGCGAGGTGGGCGAGTTGGTCATCACCACGCTCAACCCCGATTACCCCTTGATCCGTTTTGGCACAGGCGATTTGTCGGCCATCTTGCCGGGTACTTGCCCCACGGGCCGCACCGGTCAGCGCATCAAGGGCTGGATGGGCCGGGCTGACCAGACCACCAAGATCCGGGGCATGTTTGTGCACCCCGGCCAGGTGGCCGAGATCGTCAAGCGTTTCCCCGAAGTGAGCAAAGCCCGCTTGGTCGTGACCGGCGAGATGGCCAATGACCAGATGGCCTTGCATGTGGAGACAGATCACTTGAGCGATGAGGCCCTCAAGGCCCGGGTGTCTGAAGCGGTGCGCGACGTGACCAAGTTGCGTGGCGAGGTCCATCTGGTGGCTCAGGGCAGCCTGGCCAACGATGGCAAGGTGATCGAGGACGCGCGCAGTTACCAATGAACTCAGGGCCTTTGACAGATGCCCTGAAGCCCCAGCCAGTGGGTGTGGCGCACCTTTTGGCGCGCTATTTTTCGCCTTAAACCTTAAGCAAATCAAGGCTATACAAGGGTTTGCAGCTAGGTACTTTCCGCGATTTCACGACACTCTGTTGGTTTTAAAATATCATGTTACTTTTAGGAGTTTCTCAATGAAGCAATGGATCGCACTCGCCACCTTGGCGGCAGTTTCTGTGGGCGCTTATGCCCAAACCTTTCCCGGCAACAAGCCGGTCGCCATTGTGGTCCCGTTCGCCGCTGGCGGCCCAACTGACCGCGTGGCCCGCGACTTGGCTGAAGCCATGCGCAAGCAGATCCCTGGCAGCAATTTCGTGGTGGAAAACACCGTCGGCGCGGGCGGCACCATCGGTGCGAACCGCGTTGCAAAGGCTGCGCCCGATGGCCACACCCTTTTGTTGTTCCATATCGGCATGGCTGCTACGCCAGCGCTGTACCGCAAGCTGTCTTACAAGCCGCTGGAAGACTTTGAATACCTGGGCATGGTCAACGATGTGCCCATGACTTTGGTGGGCAAGCCTCAGATGCCTGCCAACACTTACCGCGACTTTGAAAACTACATCCGCGCCAACTCGGGCAAGTTGAACATTGCCCATGCCGGTCTTGGTTCTGCTTCGCACATCTGCGGCCTGCTGTGGCAGACCAATTTGCAGACCAAAGAAGCCATGACCACCATTCCGTTTGGCGGTACAGGTCCGGCCATGACGGCACTGATTGGTGGTCAGGTCGACATGATGTGCGACCAAACCACCGGCACCACGGCCCAAATCGAAGGCGGCCGTATCAAGGCGTTTGCCGTCACTACGGCCAAGCCCTTGAGCAACCACCCCGTGCTCAAGCACTACCCCAGCTTGCAAGAGATGGGCATGAAAAACTTCAACCTGACCATCTGGCACGGCCTGTATGCCCCTAAAGGCACGCCTGCTGCGGTCACCAAGACGTTGAACGACGCTTTGAAAAAGGTTCTCAAAGACCCTGACTTCATCAAGAAGAACGAAGCCCTGGGCGCATTGGTGGTGACGGACAACCGCACCGACCCAGCCGAGCACAAGAAGTTTGTGGCTGCTGAAATGATCAAGATCAAGGCCGCTGTGGATGCGGCTGGCAAATACGCCGACTGATCATCCATTGCATCAGCTCAAAAAGCCCGACCATGTCGGGCTTTTTGCTGGGCGCTTCGCGAGGTGATGGTTGTAGATCAAGGGCTCGCCCTGCGTGACAGCCGGTCTTTGTAGGTCGGTGCCTTGAGGTCCGACGCTGCGCTTGCACAACAAAGCCGTTTGAATATGTCACTTCGCGAGGTGATGGTTGTCGGACAAATGGACAACGCACCAAGGCGGCAGCCGATCAGTTGCCGAATCTCTCCGTCCCCAATATCCCCAGCTTGTTCAAGCCTTGCCGCTGAGCCCCTGCCAGCACGGCGGCAGTGGCTTCGTATTTGGCTTGGGGGTGCGATCGGATGTGCAGCTCGGGCTGGGTTTGAAGCAAAGCAGCTTGGGCCAGTTGCGCCTGCAAATCCGCTCGGTCAGCCAAGGCCTGGCCGTTCCATGAAATCACCGATTGGGCATCGATGTCGATGCGAATGACCTGAGGCGGGTTGGGCGGCGGCGCTGTATTGGCCACGGGCATGTCCAGATTGACCGCGTGCAATTGCGGCGGGATGGTGATGATCAGCATGATCAAGAGCACCAGCATCACGTCGATCAGTGGCGTGGTGTTGATGTCCATCAACAGCTCGTCTTCTTCGGGCGGGCTCAGGCTGGGGGGCTGGTGGGCTTGAAAGCCGGTGCTCGGTTTCATGTCAGTTCCCCGGGTCGGTGATGAAGCCGACCTTGGCGATGCCAGCGCGCTGCACGGCGTTCATCACCTGCCCGACGGCAGCAAAGTCGCTTTGCGCGTCGCCGCGGATGTGCACTTCAGGCTGGGGTTGCAGCACCGAAAACTTCTTCAAGCGCTCACGCAAGTCCGCTGCATTTTTCATCGGGGTGTCGTACAAAAAAATCTGTCCGGATTTGTTCACCGAGATGATCAGGTTCTCAGGCAAAGCTTGACGAGGCATATTTTTTTCTTGTGGCAGCTTGACCTGGATGGAGGTGGTCACCACCGGGATCGTGATCAAAAAAATGATCAGCAGCACCAGCATCACGTCCACCAAAGGCGTGGTGTTGATGGTGCTCATGATGTCGTCTTCCGACTCGGTGCCGATGTGCATGGCCATGGCGCAGTCTCCGGTGTGGGGGCGTTATTTCTTGGCGGAAGACAGCAGCACGGCGTGCAAATCGGCCCCGAAGGCGTTGATTTCCTCCATCACCGCCTTGTTGCGGCGTACCAGCCAGTTGTAGCCCAGCACGGCAGGCACAGCCACAGCCAAACCGATGGCGGTCATGATCAAGGCCTCGCCGACGGGCCCGGCGACTTTGTCGATGCTGGCTTGGCCCGACATGCCGATTTTGACCAGCGCGTGATAGATGCCCCAGACGGTGCCAAACAGACCCACAAAGGGCGCGGTAGAGCCCACCGTGGCCAGCACCGCCAGGCTGTCTTGCAAGCGGCTTTGCACCGTACCCAGGGCGCGTTGCAGGCTCATGCTGACCCAGGTGTTGAAGTCCACGTTGCTGAGCAGGCCTTCGTGCCGGTTGGCGCTCTCCAGACCTTTTTCGGTGATGAATCGGTAGGGGCTGGCGGGGTCAAGCCCGTCCGCGGCCTGGCGCAGGCTGGCCGAGGTCCAAAAGTTACCTTGGGCCGCCAAGCCATGTTTGCGCATCCGCGATTGTTCGGCGAATTTGGTGAAGATGACATACCAGCTGCCCACGCTCATGATCACCAAAATCAGCAGTGTGATCTTGGCCACGGCATCGCCTTGCGCCCACAGAGCACCCAAGCCATAGGGGT
Organism: Limnohabitans sp. Rim8; assembly: GCA_945897795.1. GTDB lineage: Bacteria > Pseudomonadota > Gammaproteobacteria > Burkholderiales > Burkholderiaceae_C > Limnohabitans_A. The sequence continues at coordinate 52,405 of CAMDFT010000009.1, forward strand.
TGTCTACGGCTGTGGTGCCTGTACTGGGCGCAGCGGCGCTGGGTGTGACTGCGCTGGCCGGGGTGCCCAGCGTGGCGGTGGTTGCAGAGGATGGGGTTGTGGCAGCCGAGGGTGCAGCGGTGGACGTATTGGCCCAAGCCGCGCTGCAGAGCAAGGCAGCCGACAGGCTCAGGCTGGCCAGGATGGGTTGAATGGGGGTGCGCATCGGGTGGAACTCCTTGGGTCGGGGCTGTGGGGGCGTGTTCGTGGGGGTGGGGGCGCGGCTCATTCCAGCCGCCAGGTGTATTTCATGCTGGCCCAGGCTTGCTCAGGGCGGCCGTCCACGGTGGCTGGCTGAAAGCGGCATTTGGACAAACCCGCACGGGCGGCTTCGTCGAGGCGTTTGAACCCCGAGCTTTTTTCGATTTCGGACTGGATCACTTTGCCATCCACCCCGACCAAAAAGCGCAGGCTCACGGTGCCTTCTTCTTCCATGCGCCGAGAGGCAGTGGGGTAGTCGGGTTTGTCGCACTGGGCCGCGCTGACGCTGGCAGGGGTGCGTGCTGGCGGCGCAGCGCGCGCCGGGGCCGCAGGCGCAGCCGCTGTGGCAGGCACGGGTGCAGGTGCGGGTGCAGGTTGCGGGTTGCTGCTGGCCACGGCCGTGATGGCCTGTTTGGGCGCGGTGCTGGGCGCGACCGCCACTTCGACCGGTGGCACCTGGGCCGGTGGCATAGGACTGGGGGCGGCCACTGGAGGCGGTGGCGCGGGCGCGACCGGGGGTGGCGCTTGTGGTCGGGGCGGCGGTGGCAGCGGCGCAGGGGGGGGATCGATTTTGGGCGGGGGCGGGGGCGGCTGGGTTTCCTGCAGCAAGATGGCTTGGACCACCTGGGGCAATTGACGGCCGATGTCGCGGGCCAGGCCTGCTTGAATGGCCCAAAATGCCAGCAAATGCAGCAACACGACCAGGCTCAAACCCCATGGCTTTCGCCTGGAGCGGGTTTGCAAATAGGTGGAGCCCGTCATGCTGGAATGGGTGCTGGAAGTGCTTTGAGGGGATGCGTCAAGCTGCGTATTTTGCGGGATAAGGCGGCGCATTATGAGTGCGGGGGCAAATGACCGGCAGGTGTTCAGTTTCAGGACCGCCTGCTCAGGGGCGGATGAGAAAGGCCTGTCGGCGCTCCTGCGGGCCGATGCGCTGGCCTTGCAGGACTCGGCCGCAGCTGCCTGCCAGCACGGTGCCCAGCCAGGTCGCCGCGATGCGTGCGCCGTCGTGTGACTCTTCCAATGTGAATTCCCCACCCTCCAAGTCGGCCACCACCGGGTAGCGCAGCGTCCCTTGCGTCAGCTCGCCGCGCAGACTGCCCTGGTGTTCGGGGTGCGGGCCCAGCTGCAGGGTCCATGGGGGGCCGGAACCGTCCAGTTGCACGGTCCAGACGCCGTGCAGTTGCTCGGGTTTGACATCTGCGGGGGCAGGGCAAGCGGGTGGCAAGGTGGTGCAGCCTGACAGCGCCAAAACCGCGAGCAGGGCGCCCCAGCACGCCATGCGAAAGCCAGAGTGGGGTGCGCTCATCTTTTGGCCTGCGCTGCCGCTGCGACGGATGCGGCCGCCCGCTCCGCAAATTCGGCCCGCAGCGCCTTGAGCTTTTCGCGCGGGTCTTCTTTGGTGGTGTTTTCGTCCAGCCGCATTTCGGCGATGAAACGGCTGGGCAGGGCGGCCACGGTTTCACGGCCTTTTTTGCGGCGGCGGGTCCAGCTCACGGCCAGGCTGCGCTGGGCGCGGGTGATGCCCACATACATCAGGCGACGCTCTTCTTGCAGGCGCAACAAAATGCCCTCTTGGCTGGCCCCTTCGGTGGTGTCGTCGCCCAGCTTGAAAGGCAGCAAGCCTTCGTTCACCCCCACCAGCGTGACGTGTGGCCACTCCAAACCCTTGGAGGCGTGCAAGGTCGACAGCGTGACCACGTTTTGGTCTTTCTCGCGATCGCTCAGGGTCGAGATGAGGGAGATGGTTTGCGCCACGTCGAGCAGGTTTTTGGTCTCAGCCGCCTCGGCCCCTGTGTGAGCGCCAGTTTCGTCTTCGATCTCGCCGCCGCAGCGCCCGGCCATCCAGTCGCAAAACTCCAGCACGTTGGTCCAGCGGGCGCTGGCTACTTTTTCGTTGTCTTCGCCGTCGTACAGGTGCGATTCGTAACCGATCTCTTTCAGCCACTCCAGCAAGAACGCGAGGGCATCGGTTTTGCCCAAAGTCAGCCGGGCGCGGTGTTCCAGGTCGTTGATGTAGCGGCCAAATTCATGCAGCCCCGCCACTGACCGGGCATTGACTGCGCTGGGCAAGCTGCCCGCAAACAGCGATTCGAACAGACTGAGCTTGTACTGGGTGGCGAAGGTGCCCAGCTGGCCCAGCGTTTGGTGGCCAATGCCGCGCTTGGGGCTGGTGATGGCGCGCAAAAACGCCGGGTCGTCGTCGTTGTTGATCCACAGGCGAAACCAGGCGCACAGGTCTTTGATTTCGGCCTTGTCAAAAAAGCTCTGCCCGCCCGACACCTTGTAGGGGATGTTGGCGCGGCGCAGGGCTTGTTCAAACGGCCTGGCCATGTGGTTGGCGCGGTACAAGATGGCGAAGTCCTTGAACTCGCGGTGTTTGGATTCGAGTGAATGCCCGCCGCGGATCGATTGGATGCGGGCAATCGCCCGGTCGGCCTCGTGCTCTTCGTTCACGGCGTCGACCACCCGCACCGGCTCGCCCTCGCCCAATTCAGAGAACAGGGTTTTGGGGTAGAGCTTGGGGTTGGACTCGATGACGTGGTTGGCCGCCCTCAAAATCGCGCTGGTGGAGCGGTAGTTCTGCTCCAGCTTGATGACTTTGAGCTGCGGAAAATCCACCGGCAAGCGCTTGAGGTTGTCCAGCGTCGCACCGCGCCAGCCATAAATCGACTGGTCGTCGTCGCCCACCGCCGTGAAGCGCGCCCGCTCACCCACCAGGTGTTTCAGCACCTCGTATTGGGTGGCGTTGGTGTCTTGGTATTCGTCCACCAGCACATGGCCCATCTTGGCCTGCCAGCGCTCGCGCACCTCGGGGTAGTCGGCCAGCAGCTTCAGGGGCAGGCCGATCAGGTCGTCAAAGTCCACGCTTTGGTAAGCCGTGAGCCGCTCTTGGTAGAGCGCCATGATGCGGGCGATCACGCGGGCGTTGTCGTCGGGGGCAAGGGCTGTGGCCTGCTCGGCATTGAGCCCCATGTTTTTCCACAGGCTGATGGTCCACTGCCACTGGCGGGCGATGGCCGCGTCGGTGGTGCCGCCGCAGTCTCTCAAGATGCTGGTCACGTCGTCGGCGTCCATGATGCTGAACTGCGGCTTGAGGCCCAGCACTGCGCCGTCTTCGCGCATGATGCGCACGCCCAAAGCGTGGAAGGTGCAGATCAGCACATCCTTGGAGGCGCGGCCAATCAGCTGTTTGGCCCGCTCGCGCATTTCGGCGGCGGCTTTGTTGGTGAAGGTGATGGCGGCGATGCGTTTGGGCTCAAGCCCGGCCTCGATCAGCCGCCCGATCTTGTGTGTGATCACCCGCGTCTTGCCCGAACCGGCCCCGGCCAGCACAAGGCAAGGGCCGGAGACAAAGTTCACGGCTTCGAGTTGGGCGTTGTTGAGACCGGCTGACATGTATAAATTGGCGTGGATAACTAGGCTAGACGTGAAAATCTAGAAGCGAAAGGCGTTCAGGACAACACCGGAACACCAGCTTGCTGCGCTGCCTCGCCAAGTTGGGCATCCAGCGTGGCCAGCGGCAGGCCCTTTCTCAGTGCCAACTCCAAATAAGCCGCGTCGTAGGCGCTCAGGCTATAGCGCCGGGCCAGGTCCAAGGTGTCGTGTAAGGCACGCAGGCTGGTTTCACCGTCTGTACGGATGTCGAGTGCCTCGAGCAAAGCCACAAAAGTCGAGGCTTGGGCTTGGGTGATCTTTTCGAGACGCAGGCTTTTGGCCATCACATTGGCCGCCTCCAAATGCCAAAGAGACGGTACCTGGGCCCCAGTGTCTTGCAAGCGGTCCAGCACTTGCTGGGCCAAAGCCAGCCCGGCGGGGTTGCTTTGTGGCAGCAGCCACAGCATGGCCACCGAGTTGTCGAGCACAAAACTCATGCGCGGCCTTCGCCAATCAGTGCGGCCAAATCCACCCCTGTGCCAGCACCGTTGTCCTGTTGTTGCCGAGTGAACGCGCGCATTTTGGCCACCGCCTCGGCGCGTTGTTGGTCGGGCGCATCGACGGGCGTCAAGCGTGCCACGGTCACACCCCGCACCGAGATGTCAAATGTTTGCCCGGCCTGCACCTGACGCAAAAACTGCGGCAAGTGGGTCTTGGCTTCATAAGCGCCGATGGTTTGGATCGTCATGGTGAACGGCTTTGCTGAGGATTGGAAAAGTGATTGTAGACCAGTTCAATAGACCAGTTGCGCGTTTTGAATCGGGTTTTTGTGAGAGCGCATGGCTGCGCACATCCCGTTGGGGATGCCTTCCCGCCCAAGCATTTGTCAGGCAAGCGGCCTTGGCTGCGTCTGAAATGCCCTGACAATCTTGGTATGTTAGAAGTCCTGCGCGTCACCTTTCCCTTTTTTGCCTTGGTACTGTGCGGCTATGCCGCCGCCCGCCTGAAGTGGTTGCCGCTGGAGGCGATTTCAGGACTGAACGGCTTTGTGCTGTTTTTTGCCTTGCCTTGCATGTTGTTTCGTTTTGGCGCGGACACGCCCATCGCGCAGTTGCTCGATGCGGGGGTGTTTTTCACGTATTTGTTTTGCGCGCTGGTGCTGGTGGCGTTCAGCATCGCCATCAGCTTGAATGGGCGCATCCGTTGGAACGACGCGTCTTTGGGAGCTTTGGTGGCGGCCTTTCCCAACACGGGCTTTATGGGTGTGCCGCTCTTGGTGGCTTTGCTGGGGGCGCAGGCGGTGGGGCCTGCGATTGTGACCATCGTGGTGGACTTGGTGATCACGTCTTCTTTGTGCGTGGCCTTGTCGCGCATGGATGCGGCAGGGGAGCATGGCGCGGTTGTGGCCGCTCGCAAAGCGCTGGCGGGGGTGCTGCGCAACCCGATGCCCTGGGCCATTTCTTTGGGGGCTGCGTTTTCTTACGGTGGTTGGCCCTTGAGTGGCCCGGTGAACGCAACGGTGGGTTTGCTGGCCGATGCCGCTTCGCCTGTCGCCTTGTTCACCATTGGCGCGGTGCTGGCGCGCTCCCAAATGCTGGCCCATGAGCGGCCGGACGGGCCGTTGGGCTTGGCCGATTACTTGCCCGTGGCCTTGATCAAGCTGGTGCTGCATCCCTTGCTGGTCTTGTTGGTCGGCTTGACCGCCATTCAATGGGGCGTACCGATCGAGCCTTTTGCCTTGCAGGTGATCGTGTTGGTGGCTGCGCTGCCCAGTGCCAGCAATGTGTCCTTGCTGGCCGAGCGGCTGGGGGCCGACAACGGGCGCATCGCACGCATCATTCTGGTGACCACGGTGGCTGCGTTTTTTACCTTTTCCGGGGTGGTGGCCTTGTTCCAGGTCTGAGGGCCAAGGCGGGCGGGCTCAAATCGCCTGCGGGTCCACGTCCACCAGCCAGCGGATCACGCCTTTGTGTTCGGGTTGGCTGCGCACTTGGTGCAACACGCCGTGCAGGTGCCACAGCATTTTTTGCAGCGCCATGCGGCTGGGGCTTTCCAACAGCATTTGGGCGCGTTCCACATCGGCCACGCGCTGCATGCTCATGGGCACGGCGGGGTACACACTCACTTGAAGCACCAAATCCACCGTGGACGGGTCGGCGCTCAGCTGGGCTTCCAGGGCTTCGCGGGCGGCGTTCAGCAGGCCCTGGGCGGCTTCTTGGGTTCGGGCGTCTGCGCGCAGCAGGGCCTGGTGGCTGATGGGCGGCAGGTCGGCGGCGGTGCGCTCGGCCAACTCGCTGGCCGCAAAGGCCGGGTAGTCGTGTTTTTTGAGCGCTTCAAACAGCGCGTGTTGTGGGTGAAAGGTTTGCACCCACATTTCACTCGTGGCACTTTGGGCGGCGTCGCGCCCGGCGCGGCCTGCTGCTTGCATGAGCAGCGCAAACAGCCGCTCGGGCGCGCGAAAGTCGCTTGAAAACAGCGCTGTGTCGGGGTTGACGGCGGCCACCAAGGTGATGCGCCTGAAGTCGTGTCCCTTGGCGATCATCTGCGTGCCGACCAAGACATCCACCTCGCCGGAGTGCACCTGCGCCAGTTGGCTTTCGAGTGCGCCTTTGAGGCGTGTGCTGTCGGCGTCGATGCGGGAGATGCGCACCGGGGTGCCGTCGGGGCGCAAGACATGCGCCAACAACTCGCCCAAGTGTTCTTCGAGCTGTTCGGTGCCCCGGCCGATGGGCGCGATATCGGCGTTGCCGCATTCGGGGCAAGCGCGGGGCACGCGCTCGGTCAGCCCGCAGTGGTGGCAGCGCAGGGTGCGGTCGATCTTGTGGAACACCCGAAACGCGCTGCAGTGTTTGCACTCGCTTTTCCAGCCGCAGTCGGCGCAGTGCAGCACCGGGGCGTAGCCGCGTCGGTTGAGCAGCAGCATGCATTGTTCGCCGCGTTCCACCCGCTCTTGGATGGCGGCCACCAGCTGGGTGGACAGCACGGCGCGGCGCGGCTGTTTGTTCATGTCCACGCGCCGCACTTTGGGCAAAAGCGCAGTACCAATGCGCGACGGCATCAACAAGCGCTGGTAACGGCCGCCTGGATCTTCGGAGTTGGCCGGGCGGCTGAGGTGCCAGCTTTCCAGCGAAGGCGTGGCCGAGGCCAGCAGCACCGTGGCGTTTTGAAGCTTGCCCCGGTACACGGCCAAGTCGCGGGCCGAGTAGCGTGCGCCTTCTTGCTGTTTGTAGCTGGGGTCGTGTTCTTCATCGACCACGATCAGTTTGAGGTGCGGCATGGACGCAAAAATGGCCATGCGTGTGCCCAGCACGATGCGGGCGTGGCCTGCATGGGCGGCCAGCCAGCCCTTCAGGCGCTGGGCAGGCGTCATGCCGCTGTGCATGGATACCACCGCTTCGCTGCCAAAACGCGCTCGCACCCGCTCTTCGAGCTGGGGTGTGAGGTTGATCTCAGGCACCATGAGCAAAGCTTGGGCTTGTGGGGCGGTGGCCAACATGCGTTCGACGGCTTGTAAATACACCTCGGTTTTGCCGCTGCCGGTGCTGCCAAACAACAGGAAGGGCCCGGTGCCGCTGGCCATTTGCGCCAGCACGGTGCCTTGCTCTTCTGAGAGGGCGGGGCCGGGCGTGGTTTGCACGGCACAGTCGGCGGTTTGTTTTTTCAGACGTCGCGCCAGTTGTTCGGAAGTCAGGTCGCGGAGTTGCGGCGGCAAGGCCGCCAAGGCCACTTCGCCCAAAGAGCGCTGGTAATACTGGGCCGAAAATTGCACCAGTTGACGCCATGCGCTGTCCAGCGGGGCCAGGCCTTCGAGCACGCCGAGCACGTCGCGCACTGCCGATTCGGGCATGTCCGCCGGGGCTGCATCGCGCAGCGCCCAGACCACACCCAGCACGTCTCGCTTGCCCAAGGGCACGCGCACGAGTTGTCCCAATTGCACCCCAAAGGGGCTGCGGTAACTCAGCAGACCCCCGACGGGGCTGTGGGCGGGGGTCTGGATGGCAACATCGATCCAGTGGTGTGCGCTCACATTGTTTCCGATGTTTTGTTGTGAATTTGTCAGTATTGCAAGTTAGCTGAATTCTTGAAAGAGGGGCTAAGTCCTTGATTTCAAAGCGCTTTGGGGTTGATTCAGAAAATCTGTGGATAACTTTGTTGAAAACTCTGTCGGGATGCCCCGGAAGCCTTGAAAATCAAGCCTTCCGTCAAAATGCCCGTTCAATGTGCAGGAAATAAAGTCCAATGAAATCAACGACTTGCGAGAGGGGGTTTGGGCCCCTTATGTTGCTGTGCAGCAGAACGACGGGTTTTCAGCTGATGTCTACTTTTGTGCATAAGTCAAGCGTCAAGCCGCTTTTATTTTGTTAAAAAAGTGCTTGTGCGCTTGATTTTTATGCTAGTCGGGCGTTCGGTCCAAGCCCGTCGCGTTCACTTTTGGCGCAGGGCCTTCGAATGGCTGTGCACTGCCTCGACCAATGCCGTCACATGCTCAGGCGGGGTGTACTGGCTGATGCCGTGACCCAAATTGAAGATGTGCGTGGGGCCTGAGGTGCTGCGGTCGGTGTGCGGCGTGCCAAAGCTGTCCAGCACCCGGTGCACCTCGGTGGCGATCTGCGCGGGGGGTGCAAACAGGATGTTCGGGTCGATGTTGCCTTGCAGAGCTTTGCCGGGGCCGCCAACTTCGCCGCCCACCAGGGCGCGTGCGCGGCCCAGGTTCATGGTCCAGTCCAGCCCCAGCACATCGCAGTTCAGACCCGCCATCTCGGGCAGCCACAAGCCGCCGCCTTTGGTGAAGACGATGCTGGGGATGCGCTGGCCGTTGTGCTCGGTTTTGAGCTGGCTCAGCACGCGGGCCGTATAGGCCAGGCTGAACTGCTGAAAAGCCCCATCGGCCAGCACGCCACCCCAGCTGTCAAACACCATGACCGCTTGGGCGCCGGCTTCGATTTGGGTGTTCAGGTACAGGGCCACGGCGTCGGCGTTGATGGCCAAAATGCGGTGCATCAGGTCTGGGCGGCTGTACATCAGGGTTTTGACGTGGCGGTAGTCGTCAGAACCTGCGCCCTCGACCATGTAGCAGGCCAGCGTCCAGGGGCTGCCGGAAAAGCCGATGAGGGGCACACGGCCGTTCAGCGCCTTGCGGATCGACGTGACCGCGTCAAACACGTAGCGCAGCTTGTTCATGTCGGGCACGGCCAGC
>CAMDFT010000010.1 GCA_945897795.1 Limnohabitans sp. Rim8
TGCACATCGTCCAAGTCTTCCAATATATCCAATAATTTTTGCATTTTGGCCGCTTCATCGCCGGACAAAGACACAGAATTTTCGGCACGCCAGGTGACTTCGGCCATCTCGGCCGACAAGCCTGCGGCTTCCAGCGCGTTTTTCACGGCCTCAAAATCAGCGGGTGTGGTCAAGACCTCGATCGCGCCCTCCTCGTCTGTGAGCACGTCTTCGGCACCGGCTTCGAGCGCCACCTCCATGACCCGGTCCTCCGACGTGCCGGGGGCAAAAATCAGTTGTCCGCAGTGTTTGAATTGGAACGCCACCGAGCCCTCTGTGCCCAAGTTGCCGCCGTGCTTGCTCAGGGCGTGGCGCATTTCGGCCACAGTGCGCACCCGGTTGTCGGTCATGGTGTCCACAATGATGGCTGCGCCGCCAATGCCGTAGCCTTCGTAGCGGATTTCTTCGTAGCTCACGCCTTCCAGGTTGCCCGTGGCCTTGTCCACGTTGCGCTTGATGGTGTCGGCTGGCATATTGGCCGCTTTGGCCTTCTCTATGGCCAAGCGCAGGCGGGGATTGGCGCTGACATCGCCGCCGCCCGTGCGGGCCGCGACCATGATTTCACGCACCACGCGGGTCCAGATCCGTTGCCTTTTTTCGTCTTGTCGGCCCTTTCGGTGCTGAATATTTGCCCATTTACTGTGGCCAGCCATCGGAAATTCCTTGAATGTTGATTTAACCTAGAGGCTTGATTTTACTTTTCACTCCAGGGAGGAGATTTTCGATGGCTGATCCGATGTTGATTGCTCAAAATGCCCAGGCGCAGTGTCACCTGCTGCCGGGTCTGGCTAACCGCCACGGCCTCATCACCGGGGCCACCGGCACCGGCAAAACCGTGACCTTGCAAACCCTGGCCGAAAACTTTTCGCGGCTGGGCGTGCCGGTCTTCATGGCCGACGTCAAAGGCGACCTGACCGGGGTCAGCCAAGCGGGCAAGATTGGCGACAAGCTGGCTGCCGTGCTGCAAGGCCGGGGGTTGGCTTTGCCCGAGCCCCTGGCTTGCCCCACCACTTTGTGGGACGTGTTTGGCGAACAAGGCCACCCGGTGCGCGCCACCATCTCCGACATGGGACCTTTGCTGCTGACCCGCATGCTGGGTCTGAACGACACCCAAGCCGGGGTGCTGAACCTGGTGTTCAAGATCGCCGACGACAACGGCTTGCTGCTGCTGGACATGAAAGACCTGCGGGCCATGCTGCAGTACGTGGGGGACAACGCCAAGCAGTTCACCACCGAGTACGGCAACATCAGCGCCGCCAGCATCGGGGCCATCCAGCGCGGCTTGGTGCAAATCGAAACCCAGGGTGGTGATCGGTTCTTTGGTGAGCCCATGCTCAACATCGAAGACTTCATGCAGACCGACGCGCAGGGCCAGGGGGTGGTGAACATTCTGGCAGCCGACAAGCTGATGAATTCGCCGCGCCTGTATGCCACCTTCTTGCTGTGGATGCTGTCGGAGCTGTTTGAGGTGCTGCCTGAAATCGGAGATCCGGAAAAACCCAAGTTGGTGTTCTTTTTTGACGAAGCGCATTTGCTCTTCAAGGACGCGCCAGCGGTCCTGGTCGAGCGCATCGAGCTGGTGGTTCGCCTGGTTCGCTCTAAGGGCGTGGGGGTGTACTTCGTCACGCAAAACCCGTTGGACATCCCTGACAGCGTGCTGGGCCAGTTGGGCAACCGGGTGCAGCACGCCCTGCGTGCCTTCACCCCACGCGACCAAAAAGCCGTGAAATCCACCGCGCAAACCATGCGCCCCAAAGCGGGCCTGGACATCGAAGCGGCCATCACTGAGCTGGCCGTGGGCGAGGCCTTGGTGAGCTTTCTGGACGCCAAGGGCCGCCCGTGTGAGACCGAGCGGGTGTTTGTGCTGCCCCCGGGCAGCCAGCTCGGCCCCATCACCCCCGCCCAGCGCCAGGCACTGGTTCAGGGCTCTTTGGTGGCCGGGGTGTACGAGCAAGCCCAGGACCGGGAGTCAGCGTACGAAAAAATCAAAGGCCAGGCCACCGCTACCGGCCATGCCAACACCACCAACCCTTTGCCTGGGCAAAATCCAATGTCAACTGCGGCCGAACCGGCCGGCGGTGGCCTGATGGGTGGGCTGTCTGACATGCTGTTTGGCAGCTCAGGCCCGCGCGGTGGACAACGCGATGGGGTGGCCCAGTTGGTGGTCAAAAGTGCCGTGCGCACGGTGGGCTCGGCCATTGGCAGGGAAATCGTGCGCGGCGTGCTGGGCAACTTACTGGGAGGTGGCCGGCGCAGGTAATGACAAGCAAACACCCTTCGACCCGCAAAAAAGGCCCCGAGGGGCCTTTTTGGTGAATCCGGTCCCGAAAAGGAGACCAGTACGCGGGTATGGGTCTTAATCCGCCGTCGCTTCTTCTGGCTCGGTAGGCTCCGAACGCGACGCGCGGCTTTCCTTTTTCGGGTTAGGCGTGATGTCCAGCAACACCTCGTCCTTGTCGTCGATGTCCACCGTCAGGCGACCACCCTCGGTCAGGCGACCGAACAGTAATTCGTCAGCCAAGGCCTTGCGAATCGTGTCCTGGATCAGGCGCTGCATCGGACGCGCGCCCATGAGCGGGTCGAAGCCCTTCTTGCCCAGGAACTTGCGCAAGGCGTCGGTGAAGGTGACTTCCACCTTTTTCTCGCTCAGCTGGGTTTCCAGTTGCAGCAAGAATTTATCCACCACGCGCAGGATGATCTGAGCGTCCAGGGGCTTGAAGCTGACCATCGCATCCAATCGGTTGCGGAACTCGGGGGTGAACAAGCGTTTGATGTCGCCCATTTCATCGCCAGCCGCACGCGGGTTGGTGAAACCGATGGTGGCCTTGTTCATGGTTTCGGCCCCCGCGTTGGTGGTCATGATGATGATCACGTTGCGGAAGTCGGCCTTACGCCCGTTGTTGTCGGTCAAAGTGCCGTGGTCCATGACCTGCAGCAGCACGTTGAAAATGTCCGGGTGGGCTTTTTCGATTTCGTCGAGCAAGAGTACGCAATGCGGCTTCTTGGTCACGGCTTCGGTCAACAGGCCGCCCTGGTCAAAGCCCACGTAGCCCGGAGGCGCACCGATCAGGCGGCTCACCGCATGGCGTTCCATGTACTCGGACATGTCAAAGCGAATGAGCTCAATGCCCATGATGTAGGCCAGTTGCTTGGCCGCCTCGGTCTTGCCCACACCGGTGGGACCCGAGAACAGGAAGGAGCCAATCGGCTTGTCGGTCTTGCCCAAGCCGGAACGGGCCATCTTGACAGCCGAAGCCAGCACTTCGATGGCTTTGTCCTGGCCGAAGACCACCGATTTGAGGTCACGCTCGATGGTCTGCAGCTTGCTGCGGTCGTCGTTGGACACGTTGGCCGGCGGGATGCGGGCGATCTTGGCGACGATGTCCTCAATCTCGGCCTTGCCAATCGTCTTTTTGCGTTTAGATGGGACCTGGATGCGCTGGGCAGCCCCGGCTTCGTCGATGACATCAATCGCCTTGTCGGGCAGTTGGCGGTCGTTGATGAACTTGGCCGACAACTCAGCGGCAGCCTGCAACGCCGCGTTGGTGTACTTGACGCTGTGGTGGTCTTCAAAGCGGCTTTTGAGGCCTTTGAGGATGTCCACCGTCTCGGACACCGTGGGCTCGACCACGTCCACTTTCTGGAAGCGACGTGACAAAGCGGCGTCTTTTTCAAAGATGCCTCGGTATTCCGTGAAGGTGGTCGCGCCGATGCACTTGAGCTGGCCGCTGGACAGGGCAGGTTTGAGCAGGTTGGAGGCGTCCAGGGTGCCGCCCGAGGCCGCACCCGCACCGATCAAGGTGTGGATTTCGTCGATGAAAAGGATACCGTTGGGTTTTTCCTTGAGAGACTTGAGCACGCCCTTGAGGCGTTGTTCGAAGTCACCCCGGTACTTGGTCCCTGCGAGCAACGCGCCCATGTCCAGCGAATACACCGTGGCTTCGGCCAGGATGTCGGGCACAGTGCCCTGCGTGATGCGCCAAGCCAGGCCTTCAGCAATCGCCGTCTTGCCCACACCAGCTTCACCCACCAGCAGCGGGTTATTTTTGCGGCGACGGCACAAAATTTGGATCGTGCGCTCGACTTCGTATTCACGGCCAATCAGGGGGTCGATCTTGCCTTCTTTGGCGGCCAGATTCAGGTTGTTGGTGTATTGCTCCAGCGGCGAGGCTTTTTCGTTACGTTCACCACCGCTGGACTCTTCGGTTTCGGAGCTCGCGGGCGCGTCGGATTTGGCCGCCTCGGGCGGATCGGTCTTGCGAATGCCGTGTGCAATGAAATTGACCACGTCCAAACGCGTGATGCCTTGCTGGTGCAGGTAATACACGGCGTGCGAGTCTTTTTCGCCAAAAATAGCCACCAACACGTTGGCGCCCGTGACCTCTTTTTTGCCGTTGCCTGTGGACTGCACATGCATGATGGCGCGCTGGATCACGCGTTGGAACCCCAAGGTGGGCTGGGTGTCCACCTCTTCAGCACCGGCGACCTGCGGGGTATTGTCCTTGATGAAATTGCTCAAGGCTTTGCGCAAATCATCGATGTTGGCCGCACACGCGCGCAGCACTTCGGCCGCGCTGGGGTTGTCCAACAGGGCCAGCAGCAAGTGCTCAACAGTGATGAATTCGTGGCGCTGTTGACGAGCTTCAACAAAGGCCATGTGCAAGCTGACTTCCAATTCTTGGGCAATCATGTGATTTCCTTATGCCTTGCTGAGTAAATGAGATGAGTGGGAGGTGGGGGGCATACCGACTTATTCAATGGGTTCACTGACACATTGCAGCGGGTGACCGGCCTGTTTGGCTGCGTCCAGCACCTGATCGACCTTGGTGGCGGCCACGTCGCGAGAGTAAACGCCGCATACGCCTTTGCCGTCCAAGTGGATTTTGAGCATGATTTGGGTGGCCGCTTCTCGGTCTTTGCTGAAAAACTCCTGGATCACCATCACCACGAATTCCATCGGGGTGAAGTCGTCGTTGAGCATCGCCACCTGGTACATCTGGGGCGGTTCTATTTTCTGGGCACGCCTTTCGAGGACCACGGCGTCGCCGCCATCGGGCGCTCGCGGGGTCACGGTCGGCAGCGTGGGTTTGATAGGTTTTTTCGTTGCCATGATTTCATTCTATCGATGCTTTCAAGCCCTTTGAGCCCGGGGTCTGAAAAGTCTTGGCCGCGTTCGGCACAAATGCAGCACTCCGGGAAAACCTCACATTGACAAATTTGCCATGAATTACTCAAACTGAGCCATTCAATAAAAACACGGAGACATCGTATGCCCAGTGGTACGGTCAAATGGTTCAACGATGCCAAAGGTTTTGGTTTCATTCAACCCGACGGCGGCGGCGCTGACGCCTTTGCCCATTTCTCGGCCATCCAGATGGAGGGCTTCAAAAGCCTCAAGGAAGGCCAGCGCGTCGATTTCGAGCTGACCCAGGGCGCAAAGGGGCTGATGGCTGCAAATATTCAGTCAGCCACGCCAACGCCATTGGCGGGGTCCCCCTCATCCACGGGCAGTGCTTTGACAAGCCCTGGCCAGGCCAATGGGGCTGACATCGGCTCACCCGGCCTCCCCGGCACAGCAACCCCTTGAGGCGCTGAACGGCTCAAGCCCCGGGGCGTGGGCCGTGGGCAATCCCCCGAGCCGGCGTTATCCTTGGGGCCTGCTCTGCTTTCCCACCCCCACCATGATCACCTTCTTCTCTGCGACCTTTCGCTCTTCTTCCAAACCTGTCTGCAGTTTGACCGGGTGCAGCACTGCATTCTTGATCGCCTGCAGCTTGCTGCTGGCCGGAACATCGGCATCGGCCCAGTCCAGCCCCGGACCGCAAATGGGCCTGGCCCGCACGCAATTGACAGCCGGCATGCACCGCTTGGATGTTCAATTGGCCCAGACCCCCGAACAGCGCCAGATCGGTCTGATGTGGCGCAAGGACATGCCGGTGCATGAGGGCATGCTGTTCGTGTTCGAACAAGCCACCACCCAGTGCTTTTGGATGCGCAACACCCTGATTCCCCTGACCGCCGCTTTCGTCGAGGAAGATGGCACCATCGTCAATCTGGCCGACATGCAGCCGCAAAGCGACGACTCGCACTGCTCCAGCAAACCCGTGCGCTTTGTACTGGAGATGAACCAAGGCTGGTTTGCCAAACGGCAAGTCAAGCCCGGCGCCAAACTCGGTGGTACCTTGTTCAGCAAACGGCCAAGCTGAGGGTCAAACGCCCCAGACCATATCGGCCGGGTCAGCCACGCAGTGCTTGAGCATCTTGAGCATGGGGCTTGCCCGTTGCGCGAGACGCACCGGGTTCAGTGCCTCGCCAAAGGCGTGTTGCGGGCTGTCTTTGGGCGCCAAAGCTTTTTTCGCCTCCTGGTGGCGCTGCAAACGGGCCGCCTCGTCCTGGGCCACAGCCAACTCCAGCTTGGCAATGGCCGCTGGCAGGTCCTTCACCAAAATAATGCCTTTGTCAGGGTCGTGGCCCAACATGATTTTCAACAGCCTGCGCCCATCGCCCTCCAGCATGATGAGGTCGCTGGTCACTTGGGATTTGAACTTGAACAACATGGGCACTCCGAGCAAAAATGATTCAGCGGCCCACCGTCTCCACACCCTCGTCGTCAACGGCATCGCCCTGGATCAAGGCCTTGAGTTTATGGCTGGCATGGAAGGTCGCGACACGACGTGCATCAATCGGGATCAGTTCTCCGGTGCGCGGGTTGCGCCCGGGACGCGCGGCCTTGGTGCGGATTTGGAAGTTACCGAAGCCGGAAATCTTCACATCGTCACCCGCAATCAGGTTGTCCACCATCAGATCAAAGAACGCATCGACCATGTCCTTGGACTCGCGCTTGTTCAATCCGATCTGCTCGAACAACAAATCGGCCAGATGCGCCTTGGTCAGGGCCGGGGTTTCCAGGGATTCAAAACTGATTTGCATGGCACGCTCTCAGGTACGCAAACGCGCAGAAACTTGCTCTGACAGGCTGGCCATGACAGCCCCCATGGTGGCTTCGATCTGGGCATCGGTCAAGGTGGCCTCGTCGCTGTGCAAACTCAACCGCACCGCCAGGCTTTTCTCACCCACGGCCAAACCGCCAGCCGCATCCATCTTGGGGCGATAGACATCGAACAGCACCGCGTGGCGCAGCAAACCCTGGGTTGGGGCGCTGTGGATGGCCTGCATCAACTGGGCATGGGTGACCTGCTCGCGCACGATCACGGCGATGTCGCGCTCCACCGCTTGCAACTTGGCCACGGACTGGGCCACGGGCACGCTGCGCTGGGTGACCGCATCCAAGTCGAGCTCGAACAGGACTGGCGCGTGTGGCAAGTCCCAGGCCTGACGCCAGCGCGGGTGCAATTCACCCACATGACCGATCACAAGGCCGTTCAGCAGCACCTGGGCCGAACGGCCAGGGTGCAAAGCGGGGTGTTCGCCGGCCACAAATTCGGCCTGGGCCGGGGCCAGCAAACGCTCGACATCGGCTTTGACGTCGAAGAAATCCACCAGACGTGACTTGCCGGTCCAGTTCAACGGCTCCAGTGGGCCCCAGGCCATGCCTGAAACTTTCATGGGCTGGTCGAACCCTTCTACTGTGGTGTCGTTGCTTTGCACGGCAGCATTGCGCAAAAACACGCGCCCCAACTCGAACACGCGCACGCGATCGGCCTTGCGGTCGGCATTGAACTTGACCACCTGCAGGAGCGAGCCGATCAGGCTAGATCGCATCACGCTCATCTGGCTGGCGATCGGGTTGAGCAAGCGGATCGGGTTGGTATTGCCCGCCAGATCACGCTCCCAGGCTTCTTCGACAAAGCTGTAATTGATGGTTTCCTGATAACCCAAAGCGGCAATGGCGCGGCGCACGGCGGACGGGCTGCGCTCGGTCTCTGGGCGCACCTTGGCGGTAATGGGGGCCAGAGGCGGGTTGGTCGGCAGGTTGTTGTAACCCACCATACGGGCCACTTCTTCGATCAGGTCTTCTTCGATCTGCAGGTCAAAGCGAAAGCTGGGCGGCGTCACGGTGACGGTGCCCTGCCCCTCAGCCACTTGCAAGCCCAGACCGCGCAGGGCATCGGCGCACTGTTGCTGCGTGAGCGGCATGCCAATGACTTTGACCGCACGGGCCACACGCAGCGTGACGGGGGTGATCGCTGGCAGGTTCAGAATCTGGTCATCGACAGGGCCGACTTGGGTCTCGGGCGTGCCGCAGATGTCCAGCACCAGCTGGGTGATGCGCTCGATGTGTTCCACCGTCAGTTGCGGGTCCACGCCACGCTCGAAACGGTGACCGGCGTCGGTCGAGAAGTTGAAGCGACGCGAACGGCCTGCGATCGACGTGGGCCACCAGAAAGCCGCTTCGATGTAGATGTTTTGGGTGTCGTCGGACACGGCGGTAGCGTCGCCACCCATGATGCCCGCCAAGGACTCGACTTGGCTGTCATCGGCGATCACACCTACTTGCCCGTCTACGGTCACGGTGTTGCCGTTGAGCAGCTTGAGCGTTTCGCCAGGCTGGCCCCAACGCACGTGCAGGCCACCGTGAATTTTGTCGAGGTCAAAAATGTGCGAGGGGCGGCCAAACTCAAACATCACATAGTTGGAGATGTCCACCAGCGGGCTCACGCTGCGCTGGCCACAACGGGCCAGACGGTCGACCATCCACTGCGGGGTTTGGGCTTGGGTGTTCACACCCTTGACCACGCGGCCACTGAACCGACCGCACAGTTCATTCGCGTGCACTTTCACAGCCAGCTTGTCGCTGACCTGTGTGGCCACAGCGGGGAAAGTCGGTGCCTTCAAAGGCGCGCCGGTCAGGGCCGACACTTCACGGGCGATGCCATAAACGCTCAAGCAATGTGCCAGATTGGGCGTGAGCTTGAGCGTCATCAGGGTGTCGTCCAGATTCAGATACTGGCGAATGTCCTGACCCAAAGGGGCGTCTAGCGGCAATTCCAGCAGTCCGCCATGGTCGTCGGCAATCTTCAGCTCTTTGGCCGAGCACAGCATGCCCTGGCTTTCTACACCACGCAATTTGCCGACCTTGATCACGAACGGCTTGCCGTCTTCGCCAGGCGGCAACTCGGCACCCACCATCGCACAAGGCACGCGAATGCCCACGTGGGCATTGGGCGCGCCGCACACGATGTTGAGCAGAGCGCCCTGCCCCACGTCCACCTGGCACACGCGCAGGCGGTCGGCATTGGGGTGTTGCACAGCCTCCTTGATTTCACCGACCACGATGCGGGTGAACGGCGGGGCCACAGGCTCGAGCTCTTCCACTTCGAGGCCGGCCATGGTCAAGGTGTCGGCCAGTTGCTGGGTCGTCAGGGGCGGGTTGCAAAACTCGCGCAACCAAGATTCGGGGAATTGCATGACTCGTGTCTCGTGTATCGGACTGGGGAGGGAATTAATGGAACTGGCTCAAGAAGCGCACATCGCCGTCAAAAAACAGGCGCAGATCGTTCACGCCGTAGCGCAGCATGGTGAAACGGTCCATGCCCATGCCAAAGGCAAAGCCGATGAAGCGCTCGGGGTCCAGGCCCATGTTGCGCACCACGTTCGGGTGCACCTGGCCGGAGCCGCCCACTTCAAGCCAGCGACCGGCCAACGGGCCGCTTTGGAACTGGATGTCGATCTCGGCGCTGGGCTCGGTAAAGGGGAAAAAACTGGGACGAAAGCGCAAGACCAAGTCATCGCTTTCAAAGAAGGTGCGGCAGAAATCGGTGACCACGACCTTGAGGTCTTTGAAGCTCACGTTCTCGCCAATCCACAGGCCTTCGCACTGGTGGAACATGGGCGAATGGGTGGCATCGCTGTCCACACGGTAGGTGCGGCCTGGCGCGATGACGCGAATTTCGGGCATGGCCTGACCGGCATCAATTTGGTTGCGGTAGCGCTTGACGTGCTGCACCGCGTGGCGGATTTGCATGGGACTGGTGTGCGTGCGCAGCAGGTGACCGCCTTCCACATAGAAGGTGTCGTGCATGGATCGGGCGGGGTGGTCTTCGGGCGTGTTGAGCGCGGTGAAGTTGAACCAGTCGGTTTCGATCTCGGGGCCTTGGGCCACTTCGAAGCCCATAGAGCCAAAAATGTTTTCGACCCGCTCGAGCGTGAGCGAGACAGGGTGCAAGCCACCTGTGTTGGCACTGCGGCCGGGCAGCGACACATCGAGCGCTTCGGCCTTGAGTTGGGCTTGCAACTCGGCATCGGCCAGCGCCTGGCGACGGTCGTTCAAAGCCGCCTCAATCGCTTGCTTGGCGATGTTGATGGCGGCGCCTCGGGTTTTCTTGTCTTCCACGCTCAGAGCGGCCATGCCCTTCATCAGCTCGGTCAAGCGACCGGCTTTGCCCAAAAACTGGGCCTTGGCGTTTTCGAGGTCAGCAGGTGTCAGTGCCTGCGCAAAACTCTGGCGGGCGGATTCGACCAGGGTGTCCAGCTCGTTCATGGTGGGGATTTCGTAGATGACAAAATAAAAAAGGGATTGAAGCTTTTGTGAGCCTCAATCCCTTTGATCGAGTGCGTGGCACAGGCCCGAGGGCCCATGTCACTCATGGACTCAAGCTGCGGCCAGTTTGGCTTTGACTTGGGTCACGATGCCAGCAAAAGCGGCCTTGTCGTGCACGGCGATATCCGCCAGCATCTTACGGTCGATTTCGATGGCCGCCTTCTTCAGGCCGTTGGCGAACTGGCTGTAGGTCAGACCGCATTCACGCGCAGCGGCGTTGATACGGGCAATCCACAACTGACGGAACACACGCTTTTTGGTGCGGCGGTCACGGTAGGCGTATTGGCCAGCCTTCATCACCGCCTGTTTGGCGATGCGGAAGACATTGCCGCGGCGACCGCGGAAACCTTTTGCAAGGGCCAAAACTTTCTTGTGACGGGCGCGTGCCGTTACACCACGTTTAACGCGAGGCATATTTATTCTCCTTGTTCGTCAGTAATTACAGGCCAGCCATGGGCAGCATTTGTGCGATGTGACCCATGTTGGTCTCATGCACAGACACCGAACCGCGAAGGTGGCGCTTGTTTTTGGTGGTCTTCTTGGTCAGGATGTGACGTTTGAAGGCTTGGCCGCGTTTAACGGTTCCACCGGGACGAACACGGAAGCGCTTTTTGGCGCTGCTTTTGGTCTTCATCTTGGGCATATTCATGCTCCTTTAATTGTGCTCGTGAGGCGTCTGCAAAAAATTTGCAGCCTTGTTGGCCCCGAGCCACTTTTAACAAAAGCAACCCTAAGGCAGCTTTTGACTCAACTAGCCCGAAAGCCAGTCAAATTCTTTTTCAAGCCGATTCTGCAGGTGCAGAAACATCTGCAGTCTTACCACCCACAGTCGGCTTTTTACGGCCAGGCGCGATCATCATGATCATCTGGCGGCCTTCCAGTTTAGGAAACTGCTCCACAATGATCGAATCGGCCAAATCGTCGCGAATTCGGTTGAGCAGCGCCAAACCCAACTCTTGGTGGGTGATTTCACGACCGCGAAAACGCAAAGTGATTTTGCACTTGTCTCCATCGGTCAAAAACCGGCGAATGTTGCGCATCTTGATGTTGTAATCACCGTCGTCCGTACCCGGGCGGAACTTGACTTCCTTGATGTCAATGACCGTTTGCTTGGCTTTGGCTTCTGCCGCACGCTTTTGCTCTTGGTACTTGAACTTGCCGTAGTCCATCAGACGGCACACGGGTGGGATGGCTGTGGCGGCAATTTCAACCAAGTCCACATCCATTTCACCCGCAAGACGCAAGGCCTCTGCAAGTGACAGAATGCCCATGGGCTCATTTTCAGGGCCGGAAACACGGACTTCTGGGGCCATGATTTCACGGTTCAAACGGTGTTTACGTTCTTCGCGTTGGCGACGATCACGAAATTCGGTAGCGATGACTCAATCCTTTACGGAAAAAACTGCAAAAAGCAGCCCATCCATCTTTGTGCCCACGGGCCAAAGCTTGTGGCGAAACTCACCTTCAGGCTTTAGAAGCAATGTCGGCAGCAATGAGTTCAATGAACGCATCGATCGACATCACACCGAGGTCTTTGTTACCCCGGGCGCGCACAGCGACGGTACCTGCCGCCTTTTCCTTATCGCCAGCGACAAGGATGTAAGGCAGCTTTTGCAACGAATGCTCTCGTATTTTATACGTGATTTTTTCGTTGCGCAGGTCCATTTGAACCCTAAGGCCTTGATTTGACACCGATTTTTGCAGTTTTGCAGCGATTTCGCGACAGTAATCAGACTGTGCATCGGTGATGTTCAGTACGGAAACCTGGATGGGGGCCAGCCAAGTGGGCAACGCCCCGGCGTGCTGCTCGACCAAAATACCGATGAAACGCTCCATACTGCCCACGATGGCGCGGTGAAGAATCACCGGCCTCTGGCGCGTGCCATCTTCGGCCACGTATTCAGCATCCAATCGCTCAGACAAGTTGAAGTCAACCTGAATCGTTCCACACTGCCATTCACGGCCAATGGCGTCTTTTAGGGTGTACTCAATCTTGGGGCCGTAAAAAGCGCCATCGCCTTGGGAGATCACGAAATCGCAACCGGAATGGCGAAGGCTGTCCATCAGTGCTTTTTCGGCCTTGTCCCACAGCTCGTCCGAGCCAATTCGGGCGGCCGGTCGCGTGGACACTTTGAAGAGGATGTCGCTGAAGCCAAAATCGGCGTACACATTCTTGAGCACCTGGGTGAAGGTGTCGCACTCGGGCAGGATCTGGTCCTCGGTGCAGAAAATGTGACCGTCATCCTGCGTGAAGCCCCGCACGCGCATGATGCCGTGCAAACCACCGGAGGGCTCGTTGCGGTGACACTGCCCGAACTCGCCGTAGCGAAGCGGCAGATCTCGGTAGCTCTTAATGCCTTGCTTGAAAATCAGGATGTGCCCCGGGCAGTTCATCGGCTTGAGCGCGTAATCGCGCTTTTCCGACTCGGTGGTGAACATGTTGTCGCGGTATTTGTCCCAGTGACCTGTTTTTTCCCACAGGGTTTTGTCCAAAATCTGTGGGCCTTTGACTTCGTGGTAACCACTGTCCCGGTAAACCTGACGCATGTACTGCTCTACGGCCTGCCACACGGTCCAGCCCTTGGGGTGCCAGAACACCAAGCCAGGAGCGTGCTCATCGATGTGGAACAGATCCAACTCGCGGCCCAGTTTTCGGTGGTCGCGTTTTTCGGCTTCTTCCAGGCGCAACAGGTACTGCTGCAAGTCTTCCTTGCTGGCCCAAGCGGTGCCATACACACGCTGCAGCATCTCGTTTTTGCTGTCACCACGCCAATAAGCACCGGCGACCTTCATGAGTTTGAAGTGTTTGAGCTTGCCGGTGTTGGGCACGTGCGGGCCGCGGCACAGGTCTTCGAAATCGCCTTCTCGGTACAGGCTGACCGCTTGGTCGGCCGGAATGCTGCCGATGATTTCCGCTTTGTAATGCTCGCCCATGGCTTTAAAGTGAGCCACCGCCTCATCGCGAGGCAGTTCACGACGCAACACGGGCTCGTCTTTGGCGGCCAGCTCGGTCATGCGCTTTTCAATCGCCACCAAGTCATCAGGCGTGAAGGGGCGACTGTATGAAAAGTCGTAATAAAAGCCGTTGTCTATGACTGGACCGATCGTGACTTGTGCCTCAGGAAACAAGCCCTTGACCGCATAAGCCAACAAGTGTGCCGTGGAATGACGGATCAATTCCAGGCCTTCAGGGTCCTTGGCGGTCACGATGGCCAACTGGGCATTGCCGGTCATGCTGAAACTGGTGTCGACCAGCTGACCATTGACCTTGCCACCCAAGGCTGCCTTGGCCAAGCCAGCACCAATAGAGGCGGCCACTTCGGCCACGGTGACCGGGCCAGGAAATTCGCGCAATGAACCGTCGGGAAGCGTGATCTGAACCATGAAATTGAATGCAAAAACGCGGTCAATGACCGCGCTGGATGAAGGGGAGAGGCGTCAACAGGAGTTCATTTTCCCACAAATCCAAGCGGAGACAGGCTTGTTGGGCACTCGGCGTCGGGCTCGTTGGATCGATGAGGACCGCAGCAGATCGCTGAGACACAAAAACCTTGAATGAAGTTGCCCATTTGTCAGGCGAATGTCGGCAGGCTTGGTTTAAGATGGTGGCTCCCCTTTTCATCTTGTAAAAACACACCACGATGACCATGCCTGAAGCACGCACCAAAATCATTTACACCCTGACGGATGAAGCGCCCCTGTTGGCCACCGCAGCCTTCCTGCCCATCGTTCGCACCTTCACACAGCCGGCAGGCATTGAGGTCGAAACCAGCGACATCTCGCTGGCTGGCCGCATCCTGGGGGAGTTTTCCGATCACCTGAAGGTGGATCAAAAAGCCCCTGACAACCTGGCTGAGCTGGGCCGTCTGACGCTTCGCGCCGACACCAACATCATCAAGCTGCCCAACATCAGCGCTTCGGTAGGCCAACTCACAGCCGCCATCAAAGAACTTCAGTCCAAGGGTTACGCACTGCCCGACTATCCGGACGCCCCTAAAAACGACGAAGAAAAAGCCATCAAGACGCGCTATGCCAAATGCATTGGATCGGCTGTGAACCCGGTGCTGCGCGAAGGCAACTCTGACCGCCGCGCACCCAATGCCGTCAAGGAATTTGCCCGCAAGAACCCGCACAGCATGGCCGAATGGAGCCAAGCCTCGCGCTCGCACGTCTCGCACATGCACGCGGGTGACTTTTACCATGGCGAAAAGTCCATCACGCTGGACCGCGCAAGAGAGGTGAAGATGGAGCTGATCACCAAGAGTGGCAAAACCATCGTCCTCAAGCCCAAAGTGGCCTTGCTCGACCGTGAAGTCATTGACAGCATGTACATGAGCAAAAATGCGCTGCTCGAGTTCTATGAGAAAGAAATCGAAGACGCCCACCAGACGGGTGTGATGTTCTCTCTGCACGTCAAGGCCACGATGATGAAGGTCTCCCACCCCATCGTTTTCGGCCACTGCGTGAAGATTTTCTACAAGGACGCGTTTGCCAAGCACGGTGCTTTGTTCAAGGAATTGGGCGTCAATGTGAACAACGGCATGGCCGACTTGTATGCCAAGGTGGCCACCTTACCTCAGTCCAAACAAGACGAAATCAAGCACGATCTGCACGCTTGCCACGAAGGCCGCCCTGAGCTGGCCATGGTCGATTCGGCCAAGGGCATCACCAACTTCCATTCGCCGAACGATGTGATCGTGGACGCTTCCATGCCTGCCATGATCCGCAACGGCGGCAAAATGTGGGGTGCTGATGGTCGATTGAAAGACGTCAAGGCGGTGATGCCCGAGTCGACGTTTGCCCGCATCTACATGGAGATGATCAACTTCTGCAAATGGCACGGCGCGTTCGACCCCAAGACCATGGGCACCGTGCCCAACGTGGGCCTGATGGCCCAACAAGCCGAAGAGTACGGCTCGCACGACAAGACCTTTGAAATCCAAGAAGACGGCATCGCCAACATCACCGACATCAACACGGGTGAAGTGCTGCTGAGCGAAGACGTGGAAGAAGGCGACATCTGGCGCATGTGCCAAACCAAAGACGCGGCGATCCGCGACTGGGTCAAGCTGGCCGTGACACGTGCCCGCAACTCCGGCATGCCCGTGGTGTTCTGGCTCGACCAGTACCGCCCACACGAAGCCCAGCTGATCACCAAGGTCAAGATGTACCTGCACGAGCACAACACTGCGGGTCTTGAAATTCAAATCATGAGCCAGGTGCGAGCGATGCGCTACACCTTGGAGCGCGTGGTCCGCGGCTTTGACACCATCAGCGCTACCGGCAACATCTTGCGCGACTACCTGACCGACCTGTTCCCGATCATGGAACTCGGAACCTCGGCCAAGATGCTGTCCATCGTGCCTTTGATGGCGGGCGGCGGCATGTACGAAACCGGGGCCGGGGGATCTGCCCCCAAGCATGTGCAGCAGCTGGTGGAAGAAAACCACCTGCGCTGGGACTCGCTGGGTGAATTCCTGGCCTTGGCCGTTTCATTGGAAGACCTGGGCCTCAAGCGAGGCAACAAAAAAGCCGTTATTTTGGCCAAAACCCTGGATGCAGCCACCGGCAAATTGTTGGACAACAACAAAAATCCTTCCCCCAAGACAGGTCAGCTGGACAACCGGGGCAGTCAGTTTTATCTGGCCATGTATTGGGCGCAGGAATTGGCCGCTCAAACGGACGATATGGCATTGCAAAGCAAATTTGCACCGCTGGCCAAAACCCTGACCGAACAAGAAAAGAAAATCGTGAGCGAATTCAATGCCGTTCAGGGCCATGCGGTGGACATCGGGGGCTATTTTTACCCGTCCCAAGACAAGCTCAAAGCCATCATGTGCCCAAGCGCCACTTTCAACGCGGCTTTGGCGGCGGCTGCCTGAAGCCAGCTCAAGCCAGCGTCCCAAGCGCGAAAATTCAAAGCCACCCTCAGGGGTGGCTTTTTCATGAATTGTTCTGACACACCCAAAAAAGCCACCTGACACTCTCGCATCGGATGGCTTTTTGATCCAAGCGCCCTTTCAGACGCCTTTTAAACAGATCAGTGGAACTGCTCTTCTTCAGTAGAACCCGTCAGGGCCTTCACCGAAGACGCTCCGCCCTGAATCACGGTGGTCACATCGTCAAAGTAACCTGCGCCGACTTCTTGCTGGTGTGACACGAAGGTGTAACCCTTGTCGCGTGCAGCAAATTCAGGCTCTTGCACCATGTTGACGTAGTGCTTCATGCCTTCGCCGTTCGCATAGGCGTGCGCAAACTGGAAGGTGTTGTACCAGTTGATGTGGATACCCGCCAAGGTGATGAACTGGTATTTGTAACCCAGCGCCGACAGGTCTTCTTGGAACGAAGCGATCTGGCTGTCGTTGAGGTTTTTCTTCCAGTTGAAAGAGGGCGAGCAGTTGTACGACAGCAACTTGCCTGGACAAGCCGCGTGCACAGCCTGTGCGAATTCGCGAGCGAAGCCAATGTCTGGCACGCCTGTTTCGCACCACACCAAGTCAGCGTAGGGAGCGTATGCCACGCCGCGGCTGATGGCTTGTTCCAAACCGTTTTTAACGCGGTAGAAGCCTTCAGGGGTGCGCTCACCGGTCAAGAACGGCTTGTCGTTGGCGTCGTGGTCAGAGGTGATCAGATTGGCAGCTTCGGCATCGGTACGGGCCAACACGATGGTGGACACACCCATGACGTCCGCTGCGAAACGTGCTGAGATCAACTTCTCGCAAGCTTCGTGCGTGGGCACCAACACTTTGCCACCCATGTGACCGCACTTTTTCACGGCCGCCAATTGGTCTTCGAAGTGCACACCCGCCGCGCCAGAGGCGATCATGTTCTTCATCAATTCGAAGGCGTTCAACACACCACCGAAACCGGCTTCTGCATCGGCCACGATGGGCAGGAAGTAATCGATGAATTCCTTGGAACCTGGCTCGATACCGCGGCCCCACTGGATTTCATCGGCACGTTTGAAGGTGTTGTTGATGCGGCGGACCATGGTGGGCACCGAGTCGTACGCGTACAGCGACTGATCGGGGTACATAGTCTCTGACGTGTTGCCGTCAGCGGCAACTTGCCAGCCCGACAGGTACACAGCCTCAAGGCCCGCCTTGGCTTGTTGCATGGCTTGACCGGCAGAAATCGCACCAAATGCGTTGACGTAGCCTTTCTTGGCGCCGCCGTTGACTTTTTCCCAGAGCTTCTCAGCGCCGCGCTTGGCCAAAGTGTGCTCGATGGGCATGCTGCCGCGCAGGCGCACAACGTCGGCAGCGGAATAACCGCGCTTGACGCCCTTCCAACGCGGGTTGGTCGCCCAGTCTTTTTCAAGGGCGGCGATTTGCTGTGCACGGCTGAGTTGTTGAGTGATGTCTGCTGGCATGGAGAACTCCTGTGGTCAAGTTGAAAACTGGCAACGGTTCAGCGAGATCTGCCCCGTCGTTGTTTTCATCTTAACTCTTATATAAGACCATGATTTTATCTTATGTCTTATAGAAGACATATTTTTTTATGTTGAAAATCAACAGCTTACATAATGTTTTTTTCAATGTGAAATTTTAAGTCATTAGCCGGAATGGTTAATCAAAATCAATCCAGGATTTTTTTGCAATGTGAAAAGTGAATACGGCCCATGAAAAGTCCTGCAAACAACACGATTGAAAAACAACCAGAACATTTACCAAGAGCGAGAACGTGGACTTGCCACTCCACTCAATTCTGGGGGCACAGGTTCAGTTTATGACGTCCTGCGCCATCATTCCTTGAACAACAAGAAAGAGGGAAGAGCCACCAAATACCCCCTCCATTCTGTGAATCTGAGCCACACACCAACGCCTTGAACGCCCTACAAATGACCTAGAAACACCTTGAAAAAAGTTGTCAAGACCAACAAAAGCCAAACAACGAGGGCAAATCAGCAACAACATCGAGAGAAAAATGATTTTTATGCTTGGAAAGAGCCACTTTCTCCATTAGCATCCGTATAGCTGTAAACACATCGTTTCTCAGCGGCGAACCAACTTCCGACCAAAGGAATTTCATCATGGCAACTGCGAAAAAAACCCCGGCCAAAAAAGCTGCAGCACCCGCTAAAAAAGCAGCACCGGCAACGAAGGCTGCACCCGCTAAAAAAGCAGCACCGGCAACCAAGGCTGCACCCGCCAAAAAAGCGGCTGCACCGGCTAAAAAGGTGGCTGCCAAAGCACCCGCCAAAAAGGCCGCTCCTGCTACCAAGCGCACCCCTAACCCTGCTTTCATGAAGGCACTGACACCAAGCGCGGCTCTGGCTGCCGTGGTGGGCGCAGCCCCTCTGCCACGTACCGAAGTGGTCAGCAAAATGTGGGTCTACATCAAGAAACACAAGCTGCAAGACAGCGTGAACCGTCGCGCCATCAACGCCGATGACAAGCTCAAGGCCGTTTTCGGCAAGGCGCAAGTCACCATGTTCGAAATGGCTGGCCTGATCGGTAAGCACCTGAAGTAATTCAGTCGCTTGACCCATAAAAAAACCCGCCTCGGCGGGTTTTTTTATGGGTCACCTGTCAGCTCGCCAAGCCTGACGTCGACAAGGCCGGATGAACTTCCAAGCTTGCCAATCAAGTGCGTACTTGACGAGACAAAGCGGCTTGCGTGATGGCACTCAAAGTCCCGCGTGTAGAAATCACCTCTGGATCGAGCATGACCTCAATGAGAGTGCCCTGAGGTCGGGCCAATGCAGCCAGCAGCGCCGGCTCAAAAGCGTCGGTCTTCTCGATGCGCACGCCCACGTAACCATAAGCCGCAGCCAAAGCGGCAAAGTCGGGGTTTTGGAGCTTCGAGCCCGTCACATGATCAGGGTATTCCCGCTCTTGGTGCATGCGGATGGTGCCGTACATGCCGTTGTTCAGCAACACAATGATGCTTTTGCCCCCATGCTGCACTGCCGTGGCCAGCTCTTGGCCGTTCATTAAAAAGTCGCCATCACCAGCGATGGTGAAAGCCAAGCGCCCGGTCAACAAGTTGGCCGCAATGCCCGCAGGCACGCCATAACCCATGGCGCCCACCGTGGGGGCCAACTGGGTTTTGTGGCCCTTGACCAGCCCGTGGTGTTTGTAAAAACGGTGCATCCAGCTGGCAAAGTTGCCCGCACCATTGGTCAGCACCGCGTCAGCTGGCAAATGCTTTTGCAATGTAGCCACGATGGCCGGCATGTCAATCGTGCCGGGCAATGCCTGGGGCTTGAGGTTGTCCAGGTAATCGTTGTGCGCGGCTTGCGTCCAATCGCTCCAAGGCAACTCGGTGGGCGCACTCAAGACTTCAAGGCTGCGGGCGGCCGCGTTCATGGTGGCGTTGATGGCCAAATCGGCTTGGTAGACCCGGTTGAGCTCTTCGGCACTGGCGTGGATGTGCACCAATTTTTGAAGTGTTTTAGGGGCCTGCAGCAAGGTGTAGCCCCCGGTGGTCATTTCCCCCAAGCGTGGGCCGATGGCCAAAATCAGGTCGGCATCACGAACGCGTTGCGCCAAGCCTGGGCCAATGCCAATGCCCACATCACCGGCATACAGCGGGTGGTGGTTGTCAAACGTGTCCTGAAATCGGAATGCATTGGTCACGGGCAGCTGCCAATTTTCGGCAAAGCGTTGCAACGCTTGCGCGGCTTGGGGTGTCCAGCCACCGCCACCTGCAATGACCAAAGGCTTGCGGGCCGCCAGCAGCATGTCGCGCAAGTTACGCAAGGCGCCAGGGTCACTCCAAGCCTGAACGGGCTCCACGCGGCCCAAGGCTTGAGCCTTCACGGGCTGGGTCAACATGTCTTCGGGTAGCACCAAGACCACCGGCCCGGGCCGCCCGTTCATGGCAGTGGCAAAAGCGCGGGCCACATATTCAGGCAAGCGCTCGGGGTCGTCCACGCGCTCCACCCGTTTGGCCATGCCTTTGGTCGATGGGCCAAAAAAATGGGTGTAGTCCATTTCCTGAAAGGCTTCACGGTCACGGGTGTCGCTGGCCACGTCGCCAACGAACAACACCATGGGCGTGGAGTCCTGGAACGCGGTGTGGACGCCGATCGACGCGTTGGTGGCCCCAGGGCCGCGCGTGACGAAACAGATCCCGGGCCGACCGGTGAGCTTGCCTTGGGCCTCAGCCATGAAAGCCGCCCCACCCTCCTGGCGGCAGGTCACGAAAGTGAGTTGGTCACGGTACAGGTGAAAGCCATCAAGCACCGCCAGATAACTCTCACCGGGTACCCCGAAAGCATGGGTAACGCCTTGGGCCAGAAGGCATTCAACAAGCAGATGTCCAGCAATTTTTGAAGTCATCACCCATTGTGCCAAACGACCCCGAAACCTGTCTGTCACAGCGGTGCAAGCAGGGACCTGCAACGCCGCTGAGATCAGGCTACGTGGTCGGTCACCTTGAACTCGAATTGCCCAGGGTTGTGCACCGGGTCGACGAACACCTCGATGGTGCATTTGGGCGGGAAACGCCCTTCAAGCAAGAGTTTGGACAAGGGGTTTTCTAGGCGCTGTTGAATCGCCCTTTTCAACGGCCTTGCGCCAAACACCGGATCAAACCCCACCTTGGCCAATTCGGACAGGGCCGCCGGGCTGACCTGCAAGTTCAGGTCCATGCGGGCCAAGCGGGTTTTCAAGACGCCCAGTTGGATCTCCGCAATCGCAGCGATGTGCTGCGCATCCAGGCTGTGAAAGACCACAGTTTCGTCAATGCGGTTCAAAAACTCGGGTCTGAAATGGGCCTTGAGCTCATCCCACACAGCGTCTTTGATGTCCTCTGCAGGCTGGCCCACCATGGCCTGAATCAAGTGAGAACCCAGATTGGAGGTCATCACGATCACGGTATTTTTGAAGTCCACCGTTCGGCCCTGCCCATCGGTCAAACGGCCATCGTCCAGCACCTGCAGCAAAACGTTGAACACGTCGGGGTGGGCTTTTTCCACCTCGTCAAGCAACAAGACGCTGTAAGGCTTGCGGCGCACGGCCTCGGTCAGATAGCCCCCCTCCTCATAGCCGACGTATCCGGGTGGCGCGCCGATCAGGCGGGCCACCGAGTGCTTTTCCATGAACTCGCTCATGTCCATGCGGATCAGGTGGTCCTCACTGTCAAACAAAAAGCCAGCAAGCGCTTTGCACAGCTCGGTTTTGCCCACGCCTGTGGGACCCAAAAAGAGGAAAGAGCCCGTTGGACGGTTCGGATCAGACAGGCCCGAACGCGAGCGGCGAATGGCGTTGGCGACCGCAGCAATGGCTTCGTCCTGGCCCACCACACGTTGGTGCAGTTTGTCTTCCATCTGCAGCAATTTTTCGCGCTCGCCTTGCATCATCTTGGACACTGGAATGCCTGTAGCGCGGGACACGACTTCGGCTATCTCTTCGGCTCCCACTTGGGTGCGCAGCAAACGGTGCACCGATTTTTCACCGGGTGCCGCTTCCTTGGCCTGCACTTCTTTGAGGGTTTTTTCCAAGGCGGGCAACTTGCCATATTGCAACTCGGCCACCTTGTTGAAATCGCCCTTGCGGGTCAGCTCCTCAATTTGCTGCTTGAGCTGGTCGATTTGCTCGCGCACCTGCTGCCCGCCTTGGGCCTGCGACTTCTCAGCGCGCCAGATTTCTTCCAGGTCAGCGGCTTCTTTTTTCAGCTTGACGATCTCTTCCTCGATCAAGGCAAAGCGTTTTTGTGAAGACTCGTCGCTTTCTTTGCGCACCGCTTCGCGCTCAATTTGCAGCTGGATCAAACGACGGTCCAGCTTGTCAATCACCTCCGGTTTGGAGTCAATTTCAATCTTGATCTTGGCCGCAGCTTCGTCAATGAGATCAATCGCTTTGTCGGGTAAAAAGCGGTCAGTGATGTACCGGTGGCTGAGTTCGGCTGCAGCCACGATGGCCGGGTCGGTAATGTCCACGCCGTGGTGGATTTCGTACTTCTCTTGCAAGCCGCGCAAGATGGCAATCGTGGCCTCGACGGTGGGTTCGTTGACCAAAATTTTCTGGAAACGGCGCTCTAAAGCCGCGTCCTTTTCAATGTATTTGCGGTACTCGTCCAATGTGGTCGCGCCCACACAATGCAACTCGCCCCGAGCCAGCGCAGGCTTGAGCATGTTGCCAGCGTCCATCGCGCCTTCGGCCTTGCCCGCACCCACCATGGTGTGCAACTCGTCAATGAACACAATGGTCTGGCCTTCGTCTTTGGCCAGCTCACTGAGCACGGTTTTCAGGCGCTCTTCAAACTCCCCGCGGAATTTGGCCCCGGCCAGCAAAGCCGCCATGTCGAGCGACAACACCCGTTTGCCTTTGAGTGAATCAGGCACCTCACCCGAAACGATGCGCTGAGCCAAGCCTTCGACAATCGCTGTCTTGCCTACACCGGGCTCGCCAATCAGCACGGGGTTGTTTTTGGTGCGGCGCTGCAAGACCTGGATGGCGCGGCGAATTTCGTCGTCACGACCGATCACAGGGTCAAGCTTGCCGATGCGGGCGCGCTCGGTCAGGTCGATGCAATATTTTTTGAGCGCCTCGCGCTGGCCTTCGGCATCGGCACTGCCCACACTTTGGCCGCCACGCACCGCCTCGATCGCGGTTTCCAAGCTCTTGCGGTTCAGGCCATGCTCTTTGGCGATGCGCCCAGCTTCTGACTTGCTTTCGGTCAGCGCCAACAAAAACAATTCACCTGCAATGAAGGCATCACCTCGCTTGATGGCCTCTTTTTCAGCGGCCTGCAAAAGCTTGACCAGATCCGGACCCACGGTGACCTGGTCTTGTCCGCTGACCTGGGGCAAACGCGAGACGGCCAATTCGGCCGCCTGCAACAAAGCGGGCACCCGAACGCCCGCGCGCAACAAAATGGCTTTGGGCCCGTCGTCTTGCTTGAGCATGATGGCCAGCACATGCACGGGCTCTATGTATGCATGGTCTTTGCCCAAGGCCAGCGACTGGGCGTCTGACAAGGCTTCCTGAAACTTGGTGGTGAGTTTGTCAATTCGCATGTGGGGTTCTCCAATGCCTGTTAACTTGTGCTGAAAATGACATTTTCAAGGGAATGTACAACTGGCAATATTGCCTAAAATCAAAGCATGAACATTCACCAACTGTCCGTGAACCACGACGAGCGCCAAGACCGCTTGTTGCTTCGTCTGAACACCCAAGACCAGCAGGAGTTTCGTTTCTGGTTGACGCGGCGCATGGCCCTGCGTTTGATGCCCGCCATCGAACAATCGGCCGTGCGTCTGGAGGCGGCGCAACCGGGCGTCGCGGCCACCGATGCGCCATCGCAAAACCTGCTGAGTGAACTCAAGCGCGATGCATTCTTGAAAAAAGCCGACTTTGCCACCCCATTTGAAAACCGCGCCACAAAATGGCCGTTGGGGGCAGAACCCCTGCTCATCACCGATGCCCATCTGACGATAAAGCCCAACGGGGCTTTGGAAATTGCTTTTGAGGACAAGTCCGATCCGGCACAAGCACGCGCTTGTCAGCTGCACCTGCAAGTAAGCCTGGTGCACGGCATGCTGCACCTGATCAAGCAAGCCACCGAAAAAGCCGAATGGGGCAATTTGGGCAGCTCCGCCAAAGCGACCGCCCCAGGGCCTGTGACACCAACTGAGCCGCCTCGCTACGCCCACTGATACTGGCCCGTTCAGGGCCCGACCGAAACTCAGCCGTTGAGGGCTTGGATGCCCCAACGCGCCAAAGCCGCATCGTCAGACACACGGGCATCCACCCAATGCGCCCCTTCCGGGGTTTGCTCTTTTTTCCAAAAAGGTGCCTGTGTTTTGAGGTAATCCATCAAAAATTCGCAGGCTTTGAAGCTCTCACCGCGGTGCGCCGAGGTCACGACCACCAAGACGATCTGGTCTGCTGGCAACAAACGCCCCACACGGTGCACCACACGCGCCGCATAAAAATCAAAGCGCTTGTGCGCTTCATCGATCATGGCTTCGATGGATTTTTCGGTCATGCCCGGGTAGTGCTCCAACTCCATGGCCTGCACCTCATCACTCGCCTGACCGGTCAGCGCCCGGGTGTCGCGCACCGTGCCCACAAAACTGCACACGGCCCCAACCCGCAAGTCCTGACCCTGCAAGGCGGCCAACTCGGTGGACATGTCAAAGTCGTGCGTCTGGATGCTGACTCGGGGCGCCATCGCGTCAGCCTCCGGTCACGGGTGGAAAAAAGCCGACCTCGCAGCCCTCGGTCAGGGCGGCGTTGCCCTGCACCATGAGCTGATTGAGGGCCATGCGCACTGGACGGTCTGGGGACAGACAAGCACGGTAGTGCTCGCCCCGGGCCATCAACTCGGTTCGCAAAGCGGCCACATCGGCCGTCTGTGTCTCCACGGTCTCGTGCGACAAGCCAATGCTTTCACGCAAAGAGGCGAAATAGCGAACTTGCACTTTCATGCCAAGCACTCCGAAAAAGGCCAAAAATCGACCAGTTGACCGCGCTCTATCGTCTGCCCACCAGGGTTGTCCACCACCCCATCGGCCCACACCACCGAGGTCAGCACCCCAGAACTTTGGTTGGGAAAGAGGTCCAGCCCCCCCTGCGGGTTGCGGCGCACACGCAGAAATTCGCGACGCTTGTCGGCCTTTGGCCACGCAAAGTGAGCCGGCAAGCGTTGGGTGTATGGAACAGACGCGGCCATGCCTTGCAGCTGGCACAGCAAAGGCCTGACCAGGAGCAAAAAGGTCATGTAACTGGACACCGGGTTGCCAGGCAATCCGACAAAGTGGGCCACGCCCTCGGCAGTCTGACGCAGCACCTGCCCATAGGCAAAGGGTTTGCCCGGCTTCATGGCGATTTGCCACAGGTTCAACTCGCCCAAGGACTGCACAGCCGGTTTGACGTGGTCTTCTTCGCCCACCGACACCCCGCCGCTGGTCAAGATCAGGTCGTGGTGATCAGCGGCTGTTTTGAGCGCGGCCACGGTGGCTTCGCGCCGGTCGGGAACGATGCCCAGGTCGCTCACCTCGCAGCCCATGCGGTGCAACAAGCTGCGCAGAAAAAAGCGGTTGGAGTTGTAAATGCTGCCCGGAGGCATGTCCTGCGGGGCCACATCGCCCGGCATGACCAACTCGTCGCCCGTCGAAAACAAGGCCACCCGAGGGCGGCGCAAAACCGGCAGGTGCGCCAGACCCAGGCTCGCGGCCAAGCCCAGTTGGGCAGGTCCCAGTTTTTGACCACGGTGCAAAGCCGTCTGGCCCTGGCGGATGTCTTCGCCGCTGCGGCGAATCCACTGCCCGGGTTCGGGCACCACCGAAAAACGCACGGCATCAGACGCTTCCGGCACAAGCTCGGCTTGCTCTTGCATGACGATGGCGTCTGCGCCTTCGGGCACAGGCGCGCCGGTGAAGATGCGGGCGACTTGGCCCGGGGCCAGCGGCAGCCCGGTGTGACCGGCGGCGATGCGCTGGGTCACACGCAGTGCGACGCCAGGCTGCAACAAATCGGCACGGCGCACCGCATAGCCGTCCATCGAGGAATTGTCGAAAGCAGGCACCTGCAAGGCAGAAACCAGGTCTTCGGCCAGCACACGCCCATCGGCATCGAAGGTGGCCACCGACTCGGCGTCGGTCAGGGGGCAGATGCGCGCAAGCAACGCCTGCAACGCGTCGTCCAAAG
Source organism: Limnohabitans sp. Rim8 (assembly GCA_945897795.1). GTDB lineage: Bacteria > Pseudomonadota > Gammaproteobacteria > Burkholderiales > Burkholderiaceae_C > Limnohabitans_A. The sequence continues at coordinate 26,143 of CAMDFT010000010.1, forward strand.
ACATCAAAGGGGCGCGTGGGGCGGTGCTCATGGGCTGTCAGTCGCAGTGCTGCTGGATGTAGGCTCTGACCAAACTCACATCGGCTTTCATGACCTGCACGCGTTTGGGCAGGGCTTCGATGCCTTCAAACTGCGGTGGGCGCTCAGGCTGTCGACCCAAGGCTTCCACGATGGTGGCGGCGAACTTGATGGGCAAAGCGGTTTCGAGCACGATCATGGGCACTTGCGGGTTCAGATGCTCTTTGGCCACCTTCACGCCGTCGGCAGTGTGGGTGTCGATCATCATGCCGTAGGTGGCAAAGACCTGTTGAATGGTTTTCAGGCGGTCGGCATGCGTGCTGCGGCCGCTGTCAAAACCGTAGGTGGTGGCAGCTTGGGCAAAGCGTGGATCACCTGACACATCGAAGAAACCATGGCGGCTCAGGCCTTCGCCAAAGATGGTTTTGGTTTTGGCAGCATCGCGCTCTAACAGGTCAAAAACAAAGCGCTCAAAGTTGCTGGCTTTGGAGATGTCCATGGAGGGGCTGGAGGTCTCGTGCGTGTCGGCCGTGCCGCGCACACGGTAAACGCCGGTGCGGAAAAACTCGTCGAGCACATCATTTTCGTTGGTGGCCACGACCAAACGGTCAATCGGCAAGCCCATCATGCGCGCCACATGGCCTGCGCAGACATTGCCAAAGTTGCCGCTCGGCACGGTGAAGCTGACCTTCTGGTCATTGCTGTTGGTGGCCTGGAAGTAACCAGCAAAGTAATACACCACCTGGGCCAGCAAACGCGCCCAGTTGATGGAGTTCACCGTGCCGATTTTGTATTTACGCTTGAACTCCAGATCGTTGGAGACCGCCTTGACGATGTCCTGGCAGTCGTCGAACACGCCTTCGATGGCGATGTTGTGGATGTTGTCGTCGAGCAGGCTGAACATCTGCGCTTGTTGAAACGGACTCATGCGGCCGTTCGGGCTGGTCATGAAGACGCGCACGCCTTTTTTGCCGCGCATGGCGTATTCGGCTGCACTGCCTGTGTCCCCCGAAGTGGCTCCAAAAATGTTCAGCGTTTCGCCGCGCCGCACCAGCTCGTATTCAAACAAGTTGCCCAGCAGCTGCATGGCCATGTCCTTGAAGGCCAATGTGGGGCCATTGGACAAGGCCTCCAGAAACATCTCGGGCTGTGCTTGGCCCGCTGCCTGCAAAGGCTTGAGCGGCACAATTTCTTTCGTACCGAACACTTCAGGCGTGTAAGTCTTGAGGCACAGGGCCTGCAGGTCGCTCGGAGGAATGTCGTCGATGTAGAGGGACAACACCTCAAAGGCCAAAGCCGCATAGCCTTGGCTTTGCCAGACTTGGCGCAAACGCGTCAACGCCGCAGCGTCGAGTTGCGGATAACTTTCAGGCAAGTAAAGGCCGCCGTCTGGCGCCAAGCCCTCGAGCAAGATGTCACAAAATTGTGGTCGGTCGGCGTGACCGCGTGTCGACAGGTAACGCATCAGTTCAACTCTTCCTTGCGGATGCGCACAATCGGAGCCATCACGGTGGGCAAGGCTTGCATCTGGGCCAACACCTCATTCAGGGTGCCCTCCCGGGTGTCGTGGGTCAGGATGATCACATCGGTCTGGTTTTCACCCGCTTGGCTGACCTGATCGGCCTCGCGCTGCAACACCGCGTCGATGCTGATGTCGGCCTGGGCCAGCAAACCGGTCAATTTGGCCAGCACCCCGGCTTGATCGGCCACGCGCAAACGCAGGTAATAACTGGTCACCACCTCAGACATGGGCAACACGGTCAAGTTGCTCATGGACCCGGGCTGAAAGGCAAGGTGTGGCACGCGGTTCAGGGGGTCAGCCGTGTGCAAACGGGTGATGTCGACCAGGTCGGCAATCACCGCGCTGGCGGTGGGCTCTGAGCCTGCGCCTTTGCCGTAATACAAAGTGGTGCCCACGGCATCGCCTTGCACCATCACCGCGTTCATGGCGCCTTCAACGTTGGCAATCAGGCGCTGGGTCGGCACCAGGCTGGGGTGCACGCGCAACTCGATGCCTTGCGCCGTGCGCTTGGTGATGCCCAAAAGCTTGATGCGGTAGCCCAGTTGCTCGGCGTACTTGATGTCGGCCGCGCCCAGCTTCGTGATGCCCTCGATATAGGCCTTGTCAAACTGCACCGGAATACCAAAAGCAATCGCGCTCATCAGGGTCACTTTGTGCGCTGCGTCCACGCCTTCGATGTCAAAGGTCGGGTCGGCTTCGGCGTAACCCAGTCGCTGGGCTTCCTTGAGCACATCGCCAAAGTCCAGGCCCTTGTCGCGCATCTCTGACAAGATGAAGTTGGTGGTACCGTTGATGATGCCCGCCACCCATTGGATGCTGTTGGCCGTGAGGCCCTCGCGCAGTGACTTGATGATCGGAATCCCGCCTGCCACGGCAGCTTCAAAAGCCACCATCACGCCTTTAGCCTGCGCTGCGGCAAAGATCTCAGTGCCATGAACAGCCAGCAAGGCCTTGTTGGCCGTGACCACATGCTTGCCTGCAGCAATGGCTTCCGTCACCAGCGCTTTGGCAATGCCGTAACCACCAATCAGTTCAATGACGATGTCGATTTCGGGGTTGGCAATCACAGCTCGGGCATCGGCCACCACTTCAACGCCCTCGCCCACCAGGGCCTTGGCTCGCGCCACATCCAGATCGGCCACCATGGTGATTTCTATGCCTCGGCCTGCACGGCGCTGGATTTCTTCCTGGTTGCGCCTGAGCACATTGAAAGTGCCGCTGCCCACAGTGCCCATGCCCAAAAGGCCCACTTTGATCGGTTTCATTTTTATCTTCTTTACTGCTTTGCGCCCAAAAGACTTGGGCAAGGATTGAATTCAGTGCGCCAATGCCTCGGTGCCAAAACGTTGGCGTGCGCCCTCTAGAAAACGAGCGACGCGGGCAATGGCCTCGCGCAAGTCGTCTTCATGGGGCAAAAACACGATCCGAAAATGGTCGGCATCGGGCCAGTTAAAACCTGTGCCCTGAACCAGCATGACTTTCGTTTCTTCGAGAAGCTGCAAAAAGAAATCCTGATCATCTTGCACCGGATAGATCTTCGGATCGAGTTTGGGAAACATGTACAAAGCCGCACGGGGCTTGACGCAGCTGACACCCGGGATCGCCGTGATCAGTTGGTGCGCCAAATCGCGCTGCTTACGCAACCTTCCGCCCTCGCCCACCAATTCATTGATGCTTTGGTGACCACCCAAAGCAGTCTGAATGGCCCACTGGCCCGGCACGTTGGCGCACAAACGCATGTTGGACAGCATGTTCAGGCCCTCGATGTAATCGCGGGCTCTTTTTTTGTCGCCCGAAATCACCATCCAGCCCGCACGGTAACCGCAAGAGCGGTAACTTTTAGACAAGGAGTTGAAGGTCAAGGTCACCACGTCTTGTGACAGACTGCCCATGGGCGTGTGCTTGACGCCATCGTACAAAACTTTGTCGTACACCTCGTCTGCAAAAATTACCAGGCCATGCTCGCGGGCAATGGCCACGATGGCCTTGAGCAGCTCATCGGAGTACAAGGCGCCCGTGGGGTTGTTGGGGTTGATGACCACAATACCTTTGGTGCGCGGCGTGACCTTGGCTCGAATGTCGGCCAAATCGGGCATCCAGCCATTGGCTTCATCGCAGCGGTAATGCACAGGCGTGCCCCCCGACAAACTGGCCGCCGCCGTCCACAAAGGGTAATCGGGCGAAGGCAAGAGCAACTCGTCGCCATCGTCCAGCAATCCATTGGTGGCCATCACGATCAACTCGCTGGCCCCGTTGCCCAGATAAATATCGTCCAGCGTCACGCCCAAGATGCCTTGCTTTTGGGTCTCGTGCATCACGGCCTTGCGAGCCGCAAAAATGCCTTTGCTGTCCGAATAACCCGCCGAATTGGGCAGGTTGCGGATCATGTCCTGCTGGATCTCCTCGGGTGCATCAAAACCAAAAACCGCCAGGTTGCCAATGTTCAGCTTAATGATCTTGTGGCCGTCTTCTTCCATCTGACGCGCTCGGTCCATGATGGGGCCGCGAATGTCATAACAAACGTTGGCGAGCTTGGCAGATTTCTGAATGGGCTTCAAAGTGCCTCCAAAGGCAGTGTGGATGAGGGAAAACCTATAATTTGACCACATTTCTTTGGCCTCTCCGGCGCAGTTTTCAGAGCTTGGCCTTTAATTGCGCTTCCCCTCACTTTTCCCACCCCATGAAACTCCAGCCCGACAAATCCAACGCCCCCACCATCAACGCTTATGACAGGGCCTGGATCGAAGTCAATGGCGTGCGGCATACTCAGTCCTTGGCCGTGAGCAGCCTGCCCGATCTGCCACCTGCAGCCTGGGCGACGGGCCATTTCGAGGCACTTGGCGCGAGCGACTTCAGCCCATGGGCCCAAAGCGGTGCCGAGCTCGTCTTGTTCGGCAGTGGACAAAAACTGCGTTTTGCCAAGCCGCAATGGCTACAGGACTTGATCATGCGCGGCATCGGGGTAGAAACCATGGACACTGCTGCGGCATGTCGCACCTACAACATCCTGGCCAGTGAAGGAAGAAAGGTGGTCGCCTTGCTTTTGATCGAGTTCTAAAGCATGCATTCTTTCGCTGTTTTTTTCACTGCTCATGCGTACGAATGTCAGCGGCTGTTCAGGGTAAAATAGCAGGTTGCCGAGGCCCAAGGCCTTCAGCGAAATTGACACCAGTCAATGGCGGCACCCGCTCAACCAGTCTAGCGAGATAAAGTTCAATGGCGATCGTTCTCAACAAACCCCTCCCCGAATTTGAAGCCAATGCCACCAGCGGTCTGAAAGTTTCAAACATCTCCCACGTTGGTCAAACCGTTGTTTTGTTTTTTTACCCCAAAGACAACACCCCTGGCTGCACCACCGAAGCCATGCAGTTTCGCGATAAATACAAAGATTTCGTGAAAGTCGGCGCCTTGGTCCTTGGCGTGTCCCGCGACAACATGAAATCGCACGACGATTTCAAAGCCAAGCTGGAACTGCCCTTCGAGTTGATCGCCGACACCGAGGAAAAGATGTGCCACATGTTTGGTGTGGTGAAAAACAAGATCATGTACGGCAAAAAGGTCAAAGGCATTGAGCGCAGCACTTTCTTGATCGGAACCGACGGCACCCTCAAGCAAGAGTGGCGCGGCCTGAAAGTACCCGGCCATGTCGAAGAAGTTCTGCAGGCCGTCAAGGACCTGAAAAAAGCCTCAGCTGTGGTTTGATGTCGCCAGCCTGTGTTGTCACAGGGCTCGTGCATAATGATTTTCATGACGCTGAAACGCAGTCCCTCTACATCCCATACTTCAAGCCGCCCGGGTTTCCGGGCGGCTTTTTGTTTTTGGTGTTCGAATCTTCAATCATCTAAAGGCCTTCGTTCATGCCATTGCCACCCGCTCCCACCCACCGCGCCAGCCGCTTGACCCACACAGCCTTTGAAAGCAGCGAGACGCCAACCGATGCACCCGCCATGGTGCAAGTTGAAACGAAACGGAGCTTGGCCAGCGAGACACCCGAAGCCAGCTCGGTCAAACGTCCCTCAAAGCCACGTAAGAGCGAAGCCAGTCCACTGACACCCAAGACCCCAGAGGCCGCGCTGGCCACGTCAAAAATCGCATACGCAGGCATGCCACAAGCTGAGCCCCTTCCCGCTTTGGCCGCACCAGCCAATCGGGTGAACAAATCCGCTAAAGGCCGAACCAAGCGTCGCAACGGCCCGAGCAAACTCTTTGTTCTCGACACCAATGTGCTGATGCACGACCCGATGAGCCTGTTCCGCTTTGAGGAGCACGATGTCTTTTTGCCCATGATCGTGCTGGAAGAGCTCGATAGCAACAAGAAAGGCATGACCGAGGTCGCCCGCAATGCACGCCAGGCCAGCCGCTCGCTCGACGCTTTGGCCTCTGGACAAGGGCAAGACCTGAGCCAAGGTTCACCCTTGAGTGTCACGGGCCACTCGGATGCCACAGGTCAGTTGTTTTTCCAGACCCAGACGCTCGACCTGAGCCTGCCCCTGGCACTGCCGCAGGGCAAAGCCGACAACCAGATCTTGGGCGTGGTCAAGGCGCTGGGCCAACTGCATGCGCCTCGTGAAGTGGTGCTGGTGTCCAAGGACATCAACATGCGCGTCAAAGCCCGCGCTCTGGGACTGCAAGCCGAGGACTACCAAAATGACAAGACCCTGGAAGACGGCGACCTGCTGTACCCAGGCTCAATGGCTTTGCCGCCTGACTTTTGGCTCAAAAATGGCAAAACGGTGGAAAGCTGGCAGCAAGGCACCCACACCTTCTACCGCATCAGCGGTCCCATTGTGCCCAGCCTGTTCATGAACCAGTTTGTGTATTTCGAGGCGCCCGGGGAACCTAGCTTGTATGCCAGAGTGACTGAAATTCGTGGAAAAACAGCGGTGCTGCGGACCCTGAAGGACTTTAACCACCAAAAGAATGCGATTTGGGGCGTCACCACACGCAACCGGGAACAGAACTTCGCGATGAACCTGCTGACCGATCCGGACATCGACTTTGTGACGCTGGCCGGCACCGCTGGCACGGGTAAAACCCTGATGGCTCTGGCCGCAGGCCTCACTCAGGTGCTGGATGATCGCCGCTACACCGAGATCATCATGACCCGCGCTACGGTGAGCGTAGGTGAAGACATCGGCTTTTTGCCCGGAACCGAAGAAGAAAAAATGGGCCCCTGGATGGGCGCACTGGACGACAATTTGGAATTTTTGGCCAAGGGCGAGGGCGGCAACGCCGGTGAATGGGGGCGCGCAGCGACCAACGAGCTGATCAAGAGCCGCATCAAGATCAAGAGCATGAATTTCATGCGCGGTCGCACCTTCATGAACAAGTACGTGATCATCGACGAAGCGCAAAACCTGACGCCCAAGCAGATGAAAACCCTGATCACCCGCGCAGGTCCGGGCACCAAGATCATCTGCATGGGCAACCTCGCCCAGATCGACACCCCCTACCTGACCGAAGGCTCGTCGGGACTGACCTACGCCGTAGACCGTTTCAAAGGTTGGGCGCATGGTGGCCACATCACCTTGGCCCGCGGTGAGCGATCCAGACTGGCTGACTTTGCCAGCGAAGCCCTTTGACGCAACGGCTCTTGCATTGACCTGTGGGCCTCAGTAATCGTCGCTGAGGCCTGAGGCCAAGCTCTCGAAACGGGTCAAATTCTTCAAAAAAGTCAGCTTAACGGTCCCTGTGGGGCCGTTTCGCTGTTTACCAATGATGATTTCGGCCACCCCCGGCTCTTTCGAATCCTTGTTGTAGTAGTCATCGCGGTAAATGAACATGATGATGTCCGCATCCTGCTCAATGGCGCCGGACTCGCGCAAGTCGCTCATCATGGGGCGTTTGTCGGTGCGCTGCTCGACACTGCGGTTCAACTGTGACAAGGCAATCACCGGGCACTGCAGCTCTTTGGCCAGCATTTTCAGACCCCGCGAAATTTCGCCCAGTTCTGTCGCGCGGTTGTCACCGCCCGCGCCGCCCGAGCCACTCATCAGCTGCAAGTAGTCCACCACAATCAGTCCCAGCTTGCCGCACTGGCGCGCCAGACGTCGGGCATTGGCCCGTAATTCGGACGACGTCAGACCTGGTGTTTCGTCGATGTGCAAGGACACGGTGCGCAGTTTTTCAATGGCCTCGGTCAAGCGTGGCCACTCGTCATCGTTGAGTTTGCCTGTGCGCAAATGACCTTGATCGATGCGACCGATCGAGCCCACCACACGCACGGCCAACTGCGATGCGCCCATTTCCATCGAAAACACCGCCACTGGCAAGCCCTCGTTCAAGGCCACATGCTCGGCGATGTTGATCGCAAAAGCCGTTTTGCCCATAGAAGGTCGTGCCGCCAGCACCACCATGTCCCCAGGCTGCAAGCCCGAGGTCATGCGGTCCAGGTCGTAGAAACCTGTGGGCACCCCGGTGATGTCGTTGGGGTTGTTGGCCATCTCCTGCACGCGGTCGAGCAACTCCACCACCAGTGTGTCCATCGACTGGAAGCCCTGCTTCATGCGCGAACCTTCTTCACCGATGTTGAAGATCTTTTGCTCGGCCTCGTCCAGGATGCGGTCAATCGCCTTGCCTTGGGGGTTGAAGGCGTTGGTCGCGATCTCATCGCTGGCGGACACCAATTTGCGCAGGATCGAGCGCTCGCGCACGATCTCGGCATAGCGGCGGATATTGCTGGCGCTGGGCACGTACTGCGCCAGCGAATTCAGGTAGCCCAAGCCCCCCATTTCATCGGCCTTGCCCTGGTTTTGCAACTGCTCATTCACAGTGATGACATCGGCTGGTTTGGAAGCATTCACCAGCGCCCCAATGGCGGCATAAATCAGCTTGTGTTCGTGCCGGTAAAAGTCGTTGTCAACCAGCAAATCCCCCACACGGTCCCAGGCGCCGTTGTCCAGCAACAAGCCGCCCAGAACACTGGACTCGGCTTCAATGGAATGCGGCGGCACGCGCAACTTGGCGACCTGGCTGTCGTTGGAAAGGTTGGCGGGAAAGGTATTCAAGGAAGGAACAAAAACGGCGGACATCGATGTAGGGCCTCAAAAGACCATGGTAGTCGCAAAAAACCTGCAAGTCTGGGATAAGAGCGTGGATAAGCTCTGTGCATCCAGTGATATGCACTGTAAGTCAAATCGCGTGCATTTCAAAGAAAAAGCCGCCAAGCACAAGGCCAGGCGGCTTTTCAGAACGCAGCGAAAATCAGGCTGTTTCGCCGTAAACCGTCACGGTCACGTCCACCACCACGTCGGTGTGCAATGCCACTGACACTGTGGAGTCGCTCACCACCTTGATGGGGCCGTGGGGCATGCGGATCTGTGACTTGACCAGTTTGTAGCCTTGCTTGTTCAGCTCTTCGGCGATGTCGTGGTTGGTCACGGAACCAAACAAACGGCCATCCACACCAGCTTTTTGCGACAACTTGACCACCAGGCCAGACAATTTCTCGCCTTGGGCCTGGGCTTCGGCCAATTTGGCAGCAGCGGCTTTTTCCAACTCAACGCGGCGAGCTTCAAACTCGGCCTTGTTGGCTTCGGTCGCACGGCGTGCACGACCTTGGGGGATCAGAAAGTTGCGAGCGTAGCCGTCTTTGACTTTGACGATATCGCCCAGATTACCTAGGTTCACAACCTTTTCGAGCAGAATGATTTGCATGGTTGGACTCCTTAGACTTTGTGCTGGTCGGTGTAGGGCAACATGGCCAAAAAGCGTGCGCGCTTGATGGCGGTGTTGAGCTGGCGCTGGAAAATGGCACGGGTGCCAGTCAAGCGCGCAGGGATGATCTTGCCGTTTTCGGCGATGAAGTCACGCAAGGTGTCCACATCTTTGTAGTCGATTTCTTCGACGCCAGTGACTGTGAAGCGGCAAAAACGCTTGCGCTTGAACAGCAGTGACTGGGTGTTGCGCTTGGGGCGCTTGTCTTTGTTGAATTTTTTGAACGTGGCCATGGGGCCTCCTGAAATTAATCTTGCTGAAACTCTTGAATGTGCAACACGACACTTTTACCTTGTCGAGGGGTGGCCAAAAAGCCTTTGAATGTCCAAACACTGCCTACCGCCTGCTTGACCAGTCTTTCGGCCAATGACCCAATGGCCAAAGCACGAAGTTTTAACTGGACTTTGCGCATTTGCCCAGCCTCTTGTATTTCAGAGGCATGCTCCAGAATCAAATCAAGAGCAGGCAAACCGGCGGGGGTGTATCGCAAAGCGGCTTGCTCGGCAATACAGGCTGTCAGTTCGGTACGGTTCACTCCTCAACAGGTCTATGTATCAAGCGGCGAATTCGGCTTGTTGGGACTTGCGGGCTTCTTCGCGCTCGACAGTCTTCATCATGGAAGAAGGACCGGCGTCGGCTTTTTTCTTCAACACAGTCAGGTGACGCAGCACGGCATCGTTGAACTTGAAGGCGTGCTCGAGTTCAGCCATCACGGCTTGGTCGGCTTCAATGTTCACGCACAGGTAGTGAGCTTTGCCCAGTTTGTTGATCTGATAGGCCAACTGACGGCGGCCCCAGTCTTCAACACGGTGGATCTGACCACCGCCGGCAGTGATCATGCCTTTGTATCGCTCCAGCATGGCTGGAACTTGTTCGGACTGATCGGGATGGATCAGCAAAATGATTTCGTAATGACGCATTGAGACTCCTTGAGGTTAACCCAAATGGTTGGAATAGCTGCCCCCAGCGTCTGACGGGGTGCAGCAAGGCGAAGCCCAGTATTATAGCCCGAACATCACAGTCCCGGATAGTTGTTGGGCGGGTCGGCCTGAGGCACTTGTGAACGCGGGTTTGGACCCATCAGGCGCTGCGGAATCAGCCAGGTGGCCAGCACCATGACCACAAAACCAACAGGGACCCCAAAAACACCTGCGGACAAGGGCTGAATGCCCCACCACAAGCCACCAGAGGGGTCCAAATCCCAAAAATGGCGGAAAACAGGGGCATTGACCGCCATGTAAAAGATCGTCACCCCCAAACCCGACAGCATACCCAGCACCACCGCTGCACGATGCACCCGCTGCCAGGCCATCCCCAGCACCATGCCTGGAAAAAAGGCGGATGCAGCCAGCGAAAAAGAGGCCGACACCAAGGCCAGGATTTCTGCGGGCTTGAAAGCCGCGACCACCGCCGCCAGCATGGCCACGGCCAGCAAAGCGAACTTGGACAGGATCACCCGCCCTTCCGAAGACTTGGGGCCATTGACGCTATTGGGCCGCATGTCACGCACCAAGGCATTGCTGATCGTCAACAGCAAACCATCGGCGGTTGACAAAGCGGCTGCCAGCCCGCCGGCTGCAACCAAGCCAGACACCACAAACGGCATTCCGCCCAATTCGGGCGTGGCCAACATGATCATGTCTGCACCGAGTTTGAGCTCACCCAGTTGCAAAATGCCGTCGCCGTTGACGTCCGAAAACGAGACCAAGGCCGAGTCCAACCTGGCCCACTGCGCCATCCAACTGGGCAAGTCGGCAAAGTTGCTGCCCACCAAGGTATTGAGCACCTCGAACTTCACCAGCACCGCCAAGGCGGGCACGCTCAGGTAAATCAGGCCGATGAAAAACAAGGACCAGGCCACGGAGCTGCGCGTCTCAGACACCGAGGGAGAGGTATAAAAGCGAGTCAACAAATGCGGCAATCCTGCCGTGCCAATCATCAGGCAAAACACCAGGGCCAGGAAATTCAAGCGCGACTCGCTGAACAATTTCTCTTGGGCCAGCCCGCCATCGGGTTCCCCGGTGAAAGCCTGCGTGTGCGGAGGCATGCCGCCCAAAGGCCGCGCACGCTCCAGGTTGTCGTGCTTCGCACGGGTCCACAACTCGCGAGCAGCAGAGGCTTCGTGCGGCACAGCCAGCAACTCACGGCGAACTTGGGCAATGGTGGCGAAGTCGGCCCCCTGCGCTTTGAGCAAGCGGATTTTTTCCTCCAATTCCTGTCGCAGATCGACCATGGCCGCGTCCACATCTTGCAAGCGCTCAGCATAGAGCTTGGCCCGCTGAGCGTATTCGCGGCGCACTTCCAGCTCGGCCGGGTCGTCCATGAGGCGCTTTTCGATACTGGCAATGGCCGACAGCTGCGCACCATAGACCCAAGGTGCCACAGGGTTGCCCAGTTGTTTGTAAGCCAGCCAGGAGACCGGAATGAGAAATGCCAACAGCAGCATGATGTACTGCGCCACCTGGGTCCAGGTGATGGCCCGCATGCCGCCCAGAAAAGAGCACAGCAAAACACCGCCCAAGCCCAACAAGATGCCGATTTCGAACTGCACGCCGGTCAGCCGCGATGCGATCAAGCCAATGCCATAGATCTGGGCAACCACATAGGTGAATGAACACAGCACCGAGGCCAGCGCCGCAATCACCCTTGGCCAACGACCGCCATAGCGCTGGTCGAAGTAGTCGGGCAAGGTGTACAAGCGCATGGCACGCAATTGAGGTGCAATCAACAAGGCGACCAGACAAAAACCACCGGTCCAGCCGATCACATAGGCCAAGCCACCGGGCTGGTTGCCGCTGCCGGAAAAGCCTTGCAGGTACAGCGCACCCGCCAGGCTGATGAACGAGGCCGCGCTCATCCAGTCTGCCGCCGTGGCCATGCCGTTGTACATGGCCGGGATGCGCCGACCAGCCACGTAATACTCGTCCTCGTTCGTGGTTCTGCCCGCGATTCCGATCAGCGCGTAGATCATGACCGTGCTGAACAGAAAGATCGGGCCGATCAAGTTGCGCGACAGGCCTGAGCGCTCAGCCCAGGCCATCACCCCGATCAAACTCAGAAGAAAAACAACATAAATCAGGACGTTGCGATGCAGTCGCCAGCGATAAGCCGAAGACATGGCGACGTCAAGGGGTTGGCTCATCGCCTTGTCCTAATCATGCGGTGTCCTCGGGCTTAGCGTCCCAGATTCGTCCAAGTCTCGATGACGGTGTCCGGGTTCAGCGAGATCGAGCTGATGCCTTGGTCCATCAACCAATGCGCAAAGTCCGGATGATCCGATGGGCCTTGACCGCAGATACCAATGTATTTGCCTTTGGACAAGCAGGCCTTGATGGCTTGAGAAATCAAGGCCGTCACGGCAGGATCACGTTCGTCAAAATCAGCGGCTAAAAGCGGCATGCCTGAGTCGCGGTCCAAACCCAAAGTCAGCTGGGTCAGGTCGTTCGAACCGATCGAGAAACCATCGAAAAACTCAAGAAACTGCTCAGCGAGGATGGCGTTGCTCGGCACCTCGCACATCATGATCAACTTGAGCTCGTTTTCGCCTCGGCGCAGACCTTGGCTGGCCAGCAGTTGCGTGACCTTCTCGGCCTGCCCCAAGGTGCGCACAAAGGGCACCATGATCTGCACATTGGTCAGGCCCATCTCGCCCCGAACCCGCTTGAGGGCTTCGCACTCCATGGCGAAAGCCTCGCCGAAGTCTGCGCTGATGTAGCGCGCAGCACCCCGAAAACCCAGCATCGGGTTTTCTTCTTCCGGCTCGTAGCGGCTGCCGCCTATCAGCTTGCGGTATTCGTTGCTCTTGAAGTCCGACAGACGCACGATGACCGGCTTGGGCCAGAAGGCAGCGGCGATGCTGGCCACGCCTTCGGCGACTTTGTCCACGTAAAAAGCGCGGGGGGAGGCGTGGCCACGGGCCACCGATTCCACGGCTTTTTTCAGGTCAGCGTCGATGGCGGGGTAATCCAGGATGGCCTTGGGGTGCACGCCAATGTTGTTGTTGATGATGAACTCCAGACGGGCCAAGCCCACGCCGGCATTGGGCAGCTGGGCAAAGTCAAAGGCCAGCTGGGGGTTGCCCACGTTCATCATGATTTTGGTTTTGATCTCAGGCAGCACGCCGCGCTGGATCTCGCTGATTTCGGTTTCGAGCAGCCCATCGTAAATGTGCCCGGTATCGCCCTCGGCGCAGCTGACGGTGACCAGGCTGCCCTCGGTCAATTGCTCAGTGGCATTGCCACAACCGACCACCGCAGGAATGCCCAGTTCGCGGGCAATGATGGCGGCATGGCAAGTGCGTCCACCCCGGTTGGTCACGATGGCGCTGGCTCGCTTCATCACCGGTTCCCAGTTGGGGTCGGTCATGTCAGTCACCAACACATCGCCCGGCTGAACTTGGTCCATCTCACTGATGTGGTGAACCAGGCGTACTGGGCCAGTACCAATCTTTTGGCCAATCGCCCTGCCCTCAGCCAAGATGGCGCTTTTGCCTTTGAGTTTGTAGCGCAGCTCGGGCGTGCCTTTGGCCTGGCTTTTCACGGTCTCTGGGCGGGCCTGCAAGATATAAAGCAAACCATCGGTGCCATCCTTGCCCCACTCGATGTCCATGGGGCGACCGTAATGCTGCTCGATCACCACCGCATAGCGGGCCAATTGCTCGACTTCGTCATCGGTCAGGCTGTAGCGGTTGCGCAGCTCGGTGGGCACGTCGGTGGTTTTGACCAACTTGCCCGAAGCCGCTTTTTCTTGCACGCTGGCGAACACCATCTCAATGAGCTTGGAGCCCAGGTTGCGGCGGATCACGCTGCGATTGCCCGCGGCCAACATCGGCTTGTGGACATAGAACTCGTCCGGGTTCACGGCACCCTGCACCACCGTCTCGCCCAAACCATAGCTCGAGGTGATGAACACCACGTCTTCGAAGCCCGACTCAGTGTCGATGGTGAACATGACGCCCGCCGCACCCAAATCAGAGCGCACCATGCGCTGCACGCCCGCTGACAAGGCCACGTCGGCGTGGGCAAAGCCTTTGTGCACGCGGTAACTGATGGCGCGGTCGTTGTACAAAGAGGCGAACACTTCTTTCATTTTGTGCAGCACGTCCTCGATACCGACCACGTTCAAAAAGGTTTCTTGCTGACCGGCGAACGAGGCATCGGGCAGATCTTCGGCAGTGGCCGAAGAACGCACCGCAAACGAAGACTCCGGGTTGCTGCCCTGCAGGCGCACAAACTCCTCGCGGATGGCTTTTTCCAAGTCAGCGGGAAAAGGCTGGGCTTCGACCATGGCGCGGATTTCGGCACCCGCTGCGGCCAAGGCGCGCACGTCTTCGGTGTCCAGGGCATCAAGTCGGGCATTGATGCGCTCGGTCAGGCCTGCGAAAGCTAAAAATTGTCGAAAAGCGTGGGCGGTGGTGGCAAAGCCTGTGGGCACACGCACGCCCGATGGCAATTGGGAAATCATCTCGCCCAAGCTGGCGTTTTTGCCCCCGACCGACTCGACGTCGGTCATGCGCAACAACTCAAAAGGGACGACCAGGGCGGTCTCACTGAAAAGAACAGACATGCTAAAGCTCCAAAGTTAAAAACGGTCTCCAGAGCGAATGTCAGGGTTTTGGTTGTTCTTTGAATGGAACCCTGATCCGACCACGGTGGATAATCGATTGATTTTAGGGGTCTTGTTGACCCCGGCCATTGAAATAAATGACGAGCATGCCAAAACGCACTGTATTTTTCGTATCTGACGGCACAGGCATCACCGCCGAAACTTTTGGCAACGCCATCCTGGCCCAATTCGACATGAAGTCTCGTCATGTTCGATTGCCATTCACAGACACCATCGACAAAGCACACCAAGCGGTGCGGCAGATCAACCACACCGCCGACACGGAAGGCACCAAACCCATTGTGTTCACCACCTTGGTCAACATGGATGTCCTCAAAGTGCTTCAAGAGCATTGCCAGGGCATGCTGCTCGACATGTTCGGCACATTTGTCAATCCACTTGAAGCCGAGCTCGGCATCAAGTCGCACCACCGAGTGGGCCGTTTTTCAGACGTGAGCAAGAGCAAGGAATACCACGACCGGATTGAAGCCATCAATTTTTCGCTGGCGCACGACGACGGTCAATCGAATCGCGATCTGGAGTCGGCGGATGTCATTTTGGTGGGCGTCAGCCGCAGCGGCAAAACCCCCACCAGCCTTTACCTGGCCATGCAGCACGGCCTGAAAGCGGCCAACTACCCCTTGATCCCGGAGGACTTTGAGCGCAAACAGCTGCCGCCCGCCTTGATGCCACATCGCTCGAAAATCTTTGGCCTGAGCATCCAGCCGGAGCGTCTGTCCGAAATCCGCACGGAGCGCCGCCCCAACTCGCGTTACGCCAGCCTTGAAAACTGCCGCATGGAAGTCTCAGAGGGTGAAGCCATGATGCGCCGATCAGGCATTCGTTGGTTGTCCACGACCACCAAGTCCATCGAAGAAATCGCCACCACGATCTTGCAAGAGATCAAGCCGGACCGGCTGATCTACTAAAAAAGACCAGGCCCGCCCAAGCAATTGGAGAACTGGACAACTCAGGGGTCGTCATGCCAAGGTGGCTGCAATCCGTTCAGCGCATTGACGCGCCTGTAACGCATCCCTGGCCTCCACCATGACGCGGACCAAGGGTTCGGTGCCGCTGGCACGAATCAAAACCCGCCCGGCATCGCCCAACTCGGTCTCAACGGCCTGTTTGGCCGCCCACAACGGGGTGTGACCTTGCCAATCAAAACCGGCTGACAGGCGCACATTGATCAAGGTTTGAGGAAAGAGACTGACCCCTTCGAGCAGCTGCGCCATGGTCTGACCACTGCTCACGCAGGCTTGCAGCACTTGCAAAGCAATGACCAAACCATCACCCGTGGTGTGCTTGTCCAAGGCCAGCAAGTGGCCCGAGCCTTCACCACCGAGCAACCAGCCTTTGTCGTGCAAGACCTCCAACACGTAGCGGTCTCCCACTTTGGCCCGCACAAATTGAACGCCACGCTTTTGCAGGGCCATTTCTACCGCCAGGTTGGTCATTAAAGTGCCCACGACACCGGGCACGGCCTCGTCACGGGCCAAGCGGTCAGCGACCATCAGGTACAGCAGCTCGTCCCCATTGAACAAGCGGCCTGTGGCATCCACCAACTGCAGGCGGTCGGCATCACCATCGAGGGCCACGCCGTAATCGGCACGGTGGTCCTTGACGGCCTGCACCAGCGCATCGGGGTGAGTCGCACCCACGCCCATGTTGATGTTCAGGCCATCAGGCGAACAACCAATGGCAACCACCTCGGCCCCCAATTCGTGAAAGACCTTGGGCGCGATCTGGTAGGCCGCCCCGTGAGCGGCGTCCACCACGATCTTCAGGCCTTTAAGCGTCAAGTCGTTGGGGAATGTGTTCTTGCAAAACTCGATGTATCGGCCCGCTGCATCGTCCAGTCGCCGGGTCTTGCCCAGATCGGCAGAGTCCGCCCAAACCGGGTCCTCCAGCAGCCTGGCCTCCACGGACTTCTCCCAATCATCGGAAAGTTTCTGTCCTTTTGCGCTGAAGAATTTGATGCCGTTGTCGGCAAACGGGTTGTGACTGGCACTGATCACCACCCCCAAAGAAGCGCGCTGCGCTCGGGTCAGGTAAGCCACAGCGGGCGTCGGCACAGGCCCGAGCAAGACCACGTCGACCCCTGCCGAGTTGAAGCCCGACTCCAGAGCACTTTCGAGCATGTACCCGGAAATGCGGGTGTCTTTGCCGATCAAAACCACAGGATGGGGTTCCTGGGCCTTCAACACACGGCCGACCGCATGGGCCAGACGCAAAATGAAGTCGGGCGTGATGGGGCTTTGCCCCACTGTGCCGCGAATGCCGTCTGTCCCGAAATATTGCCGTGCCATACATTGATCCTTTTTTTATAATGAGTCGTCTGATTTTATCGGTCTAGGCAAGCCAAATCACCGACACGCATTGAGTGGCAGCGCTCATTTTTCTGCTGCGGCTGCTTGGAGTGCTTGCCAGACTTTCAAGGCGTCCACTGTGGCCTTGACATCGTGCACGCGAATCAGGCGAGCACCCCGCTCTACCGCCAGTAAAGCCGCAGCCACACTGGCCGACAAGCGCTCAGAGGGCTGGGGAATGACGCCATCTTGGCTCAGCACGGCCCCCAAGGATGACTTTCGCGACCAAGCCGACAAGATGGGACGTCCCTCCAGCATCAACTCCGCTTGGTGGGCCAGCAATTCGAAGTTTTGCGTCACCGTTTTGCCAAACCCAATGCCTGGATCCAGCACCAAACGGGCTGCATCAACGCCCTGCGCCAAGAGACTTTCCATCCGCGCTTGCAAAAACAGCTTGACATCGGAAACGACGTCGCCGCTCATGGTGTGAAGTTGCATGGTCTGTGGGTCACGGTGCATGTGCATCAAACACACCCCGCACGATGGATGGGCCACCACCACGCGCTCGGCACCCGGCTGGCGCAAAGCCCAGATGTCGTTGATTATGTCCACCCCTAAATCCAGAACCGCCTCCATCACCTCGGGCTTGTAGGTGTCCACCGATATCGGAACCTGCCAGCTTACGGCCTCCCGCAAAAATGGCATCAAACGCGCCAACTCGTCTTCCAGCGGCACCGCTTGGGCACCCGGTCGGGTCGATTCCGCTCCCACGTCCAGAATGCCGGCACCTTCGCGCAACAACCGCTCGGCATGCTGCAAGGCCTGTGAGCCCTGCGCATGCTGCCCGCCATCCGAAAAAGAGTCTGGCGTCAGGTTGACGATGCCCATGACCCAGGGGCGAGTGAGCTCTAGCTTAAAACGTGAGGTTTGCCAATGCATACAACAAGCAACTTTCAAACAAAACAAAAAAGGGCATCGCCATGAAAAACGGGGCCCGCAGGCCCCGTCCGTTGTCTCGCTGGCTAGTCCTGGCTCGCTCAGGCCGCCGTGGTAGCGGGTTCAGGCTGGACGACCGAAGAGCCATCACCGCTGTTGCCGCCAGATGGGGGCGTACGGGGTGTAAAGTCCTTGGGGGGCAATGGATCACGGCCCGCCATGATGTCAGCGATTTGGTCTTTGTCGATGGTTTCCCACTCGAGCAAGGCTTTGGCCATCGCGTGCATTTGGGCGCTGTGCTCCTCAATCAAACGACGGGCCAAGCTGTACTGCTCGTCAATGATGCGGCGTACCTCCAAGTCCACCTTTTGCATGGTGGCTTCGCTCATGTTGGTGGTCTTGGTGACCGAACGGCCGAGAAACACTTCGCCTTCGTTTTCAGCATAAACCATGGGGCCAAGGGCATCGGTCATGCCATAACGCATGACCATGTCGCGGGCAATGGAGGTGGCACGCTCGAAATCGTTGCTGGCACCCGTGGTCATCTGGTTCATGAACACTTCTTCGGCAATGCGCCCACCAAACAGCATGCTGATCTGGTTGAGCATGAACTCCTTGTCGAAGCTGTAGCGGTCTTTCTCGGGCAAGCTCATCGTCACGCCCAAGGCTCGGCCGCGGGGAATAATGGTGACCTTGTGGACCGGATCACACTTGGGCAGCAGATTGCCGATGAGGGCGTGACCCGCTTCGTGATAAGCCGTGTTGCGCCGCTCTTCCTCGGGCATGACCATGCTCTTGCGCTCGGGACCCATCAGGATCTTGTCCTTGGCTTTTTCGAAGTCGACCATCTCCACCACGCGGGCGTTGCGACGTGCCGCCATCAAGGCCGCTTCGTTGCAAAGGTTGGCCAGATCAGCACCGCTCATGCCAGGCGTGCCCCTGGCGATCACAGCCGCATTCACGTCTTGGCCGATAGGCACTTTGCGCATGTGCACGTTGAGGATTTGCTCGCGCCCACGGATGTCGGGCAAGGTCACATAGACCTGACGGTCAAAACGTCCGGGGCGCAGCAAGGCAGCGTCCAGAATATCCGGACGGTTGGTGGCCGCCACAACGATCACGCCCAGATTGGTTTCAAAGCCGTCCATCTCCACCAGCATCTGGTTGAGGGTTTGCTCGCGCTCGTCGTTGCCGCCGCCCAGGCCTGCGCCACGCTGACGACCGACCGCATCAATTTCGTCAATGAAAATGATGCAAGGTGCGTTCTTTTTGGCGTTTTCGAACATGTCGCGAACACGGGAAGCACCCACACCCACAAACATCTCGACAAAATCAGAACCAGAGATACTGAAAAACGGCACTTTGGCTTCACCTGCGATGCTTTTGGCCAGCAGGGTCTTACCGGTTCCAGGAGGCCCCACCAACAGCAAGCCACGGGGAATGCGACCGCCCAGCTTCTGGAAACGTTGAGGGTCCTTCAGGAAGTCAACCACCTCTTTGACTTCTTCCTTGGCTTCATCACAACCAGCCACGTCCGCAAAAGTGGTGTTGTTGTTGTTTTCGTCCATCATGCGGGCCTTGGACTTGCCAAAACTGAACGCACCACCTTTGCCACCGCCTTGCATCTGGCGCATGAAATAGACCCAAACACCGATCAAAAGCAGCATCGGACCCCAGCTGACCAGCAAGGTCATGAGCAAGGAGCCCTCTTCGCGTGGCTTGACATCGAACTTGATGCCACTGCTGATCAGGTCGCCCACCAGACCGCGATCGAGATAAGTCGCTGTGGTTTTGATGCGGCGGTCATCGTTGGTGATGGCCACAATTTCAGTGCCACCAGGGCTCTCGGAAATGGTGGCACTCTTGATCCGGTTACTGCGAACCTCTTCCAGGAAATCCGAATAGCCAATGGCATTAGCACCTGCGACGCCACGGTTGTCAAATTGCTTGAACAAGGTGAACAGCACCATGGCAATCACCATCCAGACGGCAATTTTGGAAAACCAAGGGTTATTCAAGAGAGGCTCCAATCGAAAAAAAATTGACTTTCTCTATTCTAGGCCTGCCAGACGCCTTGGCTACCCCTTCCAGAGGTTTGGCCCTCTAAAAGCTGGGAATTAATGCATCAGGCCCCTTGAATCAGGCCCATTCCCACCAAAAAAGTCTCCGAAGATTTATCCCGGGAGGATTTGGGCTTGATCGGCTTGACCACCTTGAAGGTCTCCTTGAACATCTTGACGATCTGGCCATAGCCACTGCCGTGAAAGACCTTGACCACCAAAGCGCCCTGCGGCTTCATGTGGTTTTGCGCAAACTCCACGGCCAGTTCGATCAAATGCGCCACCCTCGCAGCGTCCGACGATTCGATGCCCGACAAATTGGGGGCCATGTCGGACACCACCACGTCGGCCTGCCGCCCTTGCAATGCCGCCTCCAGCAGGGCCGAAACCTCGTTTTCGCGAAAATCCCCCAGAATGAACTGAACCCCCTCCACGGGCTCCATGGGCAGAATGTCCAGAGCGATGATGCAGCCATTGAGTTCGCCCACGGCCGCACCATCGGGTGACAAGCGGCGGCGCAAGTACTGACTCCAAGCGCCGGGGGCAGAGCCCAGGTCCACCACCAAATGGCCGGGCCTGATCAGGCCCAAGTTTTCGTCGATTTCCTTGAGCTTGTAAGCCGCCCGCGCTCGGTAACCCTCTTTCAGGGCCAGTTTCACGTAGGTGTCGTTGACGTGGTCGTTCAACCACGCTTTGTTGACCTTTTTACTTTTAGTTTTGACTTTCATTCTTTTGCTTCCTTGCGGGGATAATACGGGGATGCCCCAAATACAACTCACACCTGCCGAGCGCAAAGTTTTTCGCGCTGATGCCCATCACCTGGATCCGGTCGTCATGATCGGCGGCGATGGCCTGACCCCCGCCGTCGTCAAGGAAACCGAATCGGCCCTGAACGCGCATGGACTGATCAAGATCCGTGTGCTGGGCGATGACCGTGCTGCGCGTGAAGCCATGTTCGCCCAACTGGCCGATCAACTCAGCGCCGCGCCCATCCAGCACATCGGCAAACTGTTAATCCTCTGGCGACCTCAGCCTGAAAAGATCAAGGAAACCGATGAAGACCGCAAAGCAGGTCCTCGAGATTTCAAAATTCTGAAATACAGCTCACGCGGTGGTCAACGCCCTGAAGTCAAAACCGTTCGCGTGCTGGGCAATCAACGTCTTGCCGCTGGGGGGCAAATCAAGCGGGCCAAACCCAAGCAAAAATCGGTCAAAAAAGGTCGTCAAGACTGAGGGGCGAACTGCCCGCATCGGGCTGGCACCGCCAACACAGGCCGTTAGACAACGGCCTTTGTTTTGCCTCAAACGTAAGATACGCCCACGATTTCATAACGGCGTACACCACCAGGGGCCTGCACTTCGGCCACATCGCCCTCTTCCTTGCCAATTAAGGCCCGCGCAATGGGACTGCTGATGTTGATCAATCCCAGCTTCAAATCAGCCTCATCCTCACCCACGATCTGGTAGGTCACAGCCTCACCCGAGCTCTGGTCTTCCAACTCGACGGTGGTGCCAAACACCACGCGGCCACCCGCATCGACCGAGGTCGGATCGATGATCTGCGCAGCCGACAACTTGCCTTCAATTTCCTGGATACGGCCTTCTACAAAGCCTTGGCGGTCTTTGGCTGCATCGTATTCGGCGTTCTCGCTCAGGTCGCCCTGGGCTCGGGCTTCGGCAATGGCCTGAATGACGCCGGGGCGGTCCACCGTTTTGAGGCGGTGCAACTCCTCCTTGAGTTTTTCAGCACCACGTTTGGTGATCGGGATGGTTGACATGTTGGGTTCTCCAAAAGCAAACCGCCGAGCGTGGAGACTCGGCGGTCATTGTCAGTATTATGCCCTGCACCCGGTTCAGGGTGCGGGTCTAAAAGCAAGGGTTCAGGCTGCCAGCTGGGCGTGCATTTCCTGGATAGAAATCACGCCCAACTGGTCCATGTACTTCATGCCCTCAACAGCCGCTTCGGCACCTGCGATGGTTGTGAAGGTGGTGACACGGTTGAGTAAGGCAGAGGTGCGGATGTGGCGCGAGTCGGCAATCGCGTTGCGACGCTCTTCGACGGTGTTGATGACCAGCACAATCTCGTTGTTCTTGATCATGTCCACGATGTGCGGACGGCCTTCGGTGACCTTGTTCACAATGGCACAAGGAACGCCCGCTTCGGTGATCGCGCTGGCAGTTCCTTTGGTCGCCACCAGCGCAAAGCCTTGAGCAACCAACTGACGCGCCACTTCGATGGCGCGCGCCTTGTCATTGTTCTTGACCGAAATGAAAACCTTGCCCGATGGCGTGCCATCGGCCTTGGTGGGGCGTGGCAGTTTGGTGCCTGCACCCAACTGGCTCTTCACAAAAGCTTCGCCGAAGGTCTTGCCCACGCCCATCACTTCACCTGTGGACTTCATTTCGGGGCCAAGGATCGTGTCCACACCGGGAAACTTCACAAACGGGAACACCGCTTCTTTCACGCTGAAATATGGAGGCGTAACCTCTTTGGTGATACCTTGCGACGCGAGTGTTTGACCCGCCATGCAACGCGCAGCCACCTTGGCCAGCTGAATGCCCGTGGCTTTAGACACGAAAGGCACGGTGCGTGAGGCGCGGGGGTTGACTTCCAGCACGTAGATCACGTCTTGGCCATCCACATGCTGGATGGCGAACTGCACGTTCATCAAACCCACGACGTTCAATGCGCCTGCCATCGCTGCGGATTGACGCTTGATTTCGTTCACAGTCTCGGCTGACAAAGAATAAGGCGGCAAGGAGCAAGCCGAGTCACCGCTGTGCACACCCGCTTGTTCGATGTGTTCCATTACGCCGCCGATGAAGGTCTTGCCTTCAGGGTCGCGCAGGCAGTCCACATCGCACTCGATGGCGTCGTTCAGGAAACGGTCCAACAGCACGGGCGAGTCGTGCGACACCTTGACCGCTTCGCGCATGTAACGCTCGAGGTCACGTTGTTCGTGCACGATTTCCATGGCACGGCCACCCAACACATAGCTGGGGCGCACCACCAAGGGGTAACCCAAGGCTGCGGCTTTTTCCAAGGCTTCGGGTTCGGTGCGTGCTGTGGCGTTGGGGGGTTGGCGCAGACCAAGGTCTTGCAGCAATTTCTGGAAACGCTCGCGGTCTTCGGCCGCGTCGATCATGTCAGGGCTGGTGCCGATGATGGGCACGCCTGCGGCTTCCAAGTCCAGAGCCAATTTCAAAGGCGTTTGACCACCGTATTGAACGATCACGCCAGTAGGCTTTTCTTTATCAACGATTTCGAGCACATCTTCCAAAGTGACGGGCTCAAAGTACAAACGGTCCGAGGTGTCGTAGTCTGTCGACACGGTCTCGGGGTTGCAGTTGACCATGATGGTTTCGTAACCGTCTTCGCGCATGGCCAAGGCGGCGTGCACGCAGCAGTAGTCGAACTCAATGCCTTGGCCGATGCGGTTCGGACCACCACCCAAGACCATGATCTTCTTATTGGTCGTGGGTTCGGCTTCGCACTCACCGTCTCCATTGCCTTCGTAGCACGAGTACATGTAAGCGGTGTCGGTGGAGAACTCGGCCGCGCAGGTGTCCACGCGTTTGTACACGGGGCGAATGTTCAAGGCATGGCGACGGGCGCGCACCACATGCTCGGTGGTCTTGAGCAATTTGGCCAAGCGACGGTCCGAGAAGCCTTTCTTCTTGAGCGCACGCAATTCATCGGCCGTGACCGCGTCCAGCGTTGTAGTTTCAAGCTCCAGCTCGATCTTCACGATCTCTTCGATCTGCACCAAGAACCAAGGGTCGATCTTGGTCAAGGCAAACACCTCGTCCACGCTCAAGCCCATGGCAAAGGCATCGCCCACGTACCAGATGCGCTCAGGACCGGGCTCGCCCAGTTCTTTCTCGAGCACTTCGCGGTCTTGGGTTTTCTCGTTCATGCCGTCCACGCCGACTTCCAGACCGCGCAGGGCTTTTTGGAAGGACTCTTGGAAGGTGCGCCCCATGGCCATCACCTCGCCCACCGATTTCATTTGGGTGGTCAAGCGGCTGTCGGCTGTGGGGAATTTCTCAAACGCAAAACGTGGGATCTTGGTGACCACGTAATCGATCGAAGGCTCGAACGAGGCAGGCGTGGCACCGCCCGTGATGTCGTTGCGCAGCTCGTCGAGTGTGTAACCCACAGCCAGCTTGGCCGCGACTTTGGCAATCGGGAAACCCGTGGCTTTAGATGCCAATGCCGATGAACGCGACACGCGTGGGTTCATCTCAATGACAACCATGCGGCCGTCTTGGGGGTTGATCGAGAACTGCACGTTGGAGCCGCCAGTGTCCACACCAATTTCACGCAAAACGGCCAAAGAGGCGTTGCGCAGGATCTGGTATTCCTTGTCGGTCAGCGTCTGGGCAGGGGCCACGGTGATGGAGTCACCGGTGTGCACGCCCATGGGGTCCAAGTTTTCGATCGAACACACGATGATGCAGTTGTCCGCCTTGTCGCGCACCACTTCCATCTCGTACTCTTTCCAGCCGAGCAAAGACTCTTCAATCAACAACTCGGTGGTGGGCGATGCTTCCAGGCCGCGTTTGCAAATGGTCTCGAACTCTTCAGGGTTGTAGGCAATGCCGCCGCCCGTGCCGCCCAGTGTGAAGCTGGGGCGAATGACTGTTGGGAAACCCAAAGTCTTTTGCACGTCCCACGCTTCTTCCATGCTGTGGGCAATGCCCGAGCGCGCGGAACCCAGACCAATTTTGGTCATGGCGTCTTTGAACTTCAGGCGGTCTTCGGCTTTGTCGATGGCTTCGGGCGTTGCACCGATCAACTCGACCTTGTACTTTTCCAGCACGCCGTTGTGCCACAAGTCCAAAGCGCAGTTCAGAGCGGTCTGGCCACCCATGGTGGGCAAAATCGCATCGGGGCGCTCTTTGGCGATGATCTTCTCGACCGTTTGCCAAGTGATGGGCTCGATGTAAGTGACATCGGCCGTGGCCGGGTCGGTCATGATCGTGGCAGGGTTGCTGTTGATCAAGATGACTTTGTAGCCCTCTTCACGCAAGGCTTTGCAGGCCTGCACGCCGGAGTAGTCGAACTCGCAAGCCTGACCAATGATGATCGGGCCAGCGCCAATGATGAGGATGCTTTTGAGGTCGGTGCGCTTTGGCATGTTATTTCGCCTCCATCAGGTGGATGAAGCGGTCAAAGAGGTAAGCAATGTCGTGTGGGCCAGGTGATGCCTCGGGGTGCCCCTGAAAGCAGAACGCGGGCTTGTCGGTTCGGGCCAAGCCCTGCAAAGTGCCGTCAAACAAGGACACGTGTGTGGCTCGCAAATTGGCGGGCAATGTCTTTTCGTCCACTGCAAAACCGTGGTTCTGGCTGGTGATGGACACGCGGCCGGAGTCGAGGTCTTTTACAGGGTGGTTGGCACCATGGTGTCCAAACTTCATCTTGAAAGTTTTCGCGCCGCTGGCCAAGGCCATGATTTGGTGACCCAAGCAAATGCCGAAGGTAGGAATGCCGGTTTCGATCAGCTCAGCAGCCGCTGCAATCGCGTAGTCACAAGGTTGTGGGTCGCCAGGGCCGTTGGACAAGAAGATGCCGTCAGGCTTGTGCTTGAGCACTTCTGCGGCTGGCGTCTTGGCGGGCACCACAGTGACTTTGCAGCCGCGCTCGGCCAGCATGCGCAAGATGTTCTTCTTGACGCCAAAGTCGTACGCGACCACATGGAACTTGGGCGCTGTCAAGTTGCCGTAGCCTTGGCCCAAAGTCCACTCGGTTTGTGTCCACTCGTACGACTTGGACACGGTGACTTTTTGCGCCAGATCGAGGCCAGCCATATTGGGCGCGCCTTTGGCAGCGGCCACAGCTTGGTCGATGACCGCTTGCGTGACTTCTTGGCCTTTGGCCAAACCCACGATGGCACCATTTTGGGCACCCTTTGTGCGCAAAATGCGGGTCAACTGGCGCGTGTCGATGTTGGCAATCGCGACCGTACCTGCATCGATCAGATAAGCGGAAAGGGTTTGGCTCGAGCGGAAGTTGCTCGCGATCAAAGGCAAGTCTTTGATGATCAAGCCAGCGGCATGGACTTGGTCGGCTTCGATGTCTTCCAAGTTGACGCCATAGTTGCCGATGTGCGGGTACGTCAAAGTGACGATCTGCTGGCAGTAGCTGGGGTCGGTGAGGATTTCCTGGTAGCCGGTGAGCGAGGTGTTGAACACCACTTCGCCGACTGTGGAGCCGGTGGCTCCAATCGAGTTGCCGATAAAGACCGTGCCGTCTGCGAGCGCCAAGATGGCGGGGGGGAAAGTTCCCTGAAGAGACAAAAGCACTGGGTTCTCCGGAATAGTTCGGGTACGCCTCAGCACTCACCAGAGATGTGATCTCTTTTTGGCTGCTTGTTCGAGGATTGGGCCTGGGATGGACTGTGGCGTACAGGTTGATGCGGGAAAGCCCACCATTATAGCTGAGGACTAGTTGAAAACCCTGAGAAATCACGCGCCCTGCCCCTGTGGCTTGGCCGAAAATGGGCTCAGGGACCCGCTGTTGCGCTGGCGTGCAGGCAAATGGCCGCTGCCGTGGCCACATTGAGCGATTCTTCTCCGCCTGGCTGGGCAATGCGCACTTGGTGCCGGGCCATGGCCATCAGGCTGGCGCTGACGCCCTGCCCTTCGTGTCCAAAAACCCAGGCACACTTTTGGGGCAAATCACCCGCTTTCAGCAAGGCGTGCAAAAACGGCCCCTCGTGCGAGCTGGTGGTCAGCAAGGGCACCAGCAAAGTGGCCACATCGGCCTCACTGAGCGCCTCGACCAGTCGCAGGCCAAAATGCGCCCCCATGCCCGCGCGCAGCACCTTGGGCGCCCACAAGGCCGCCGTGCCCTTGATGGCCAGCACCTGGCGGTAACCAAAAGCCGAGGCACAGCGCAAGATGGCCCCCACATTGCCCGCGTCCTGCAATCGGTCCAGCACCACCGTGGGTGCATCCGGCAGCACCTCATGCGCGGCTTGCCATGCCACCACAAAACCCATGCGGGCCGGTGACTCCAAGCCACTCAAGCTGGCAAACAAGGCATCGGGCACGACAAACACCTTATCGGTCAGCCCCAGCCATTGTTCGCCCTGCTCGGCTTGAAACGACTCGGTCAGCACCACCTGCAGAGGGCGCACGCCGCGCTCCAGCACCGCGCGGCACAGGTGATCGCCCTCCAGCCAGAACTGCCCCGCCTTGCGGTAAGCCGTGCTGTCTTGGGCCAAACGCCGCCAGGCTTTGAGCTGTGGGTTCTCCCGGGAGCTGATCGATTTCATCGCACACTCCTGGCCACCGGGGCAAATGTCATGCGGTGGCAGTCCGCCGGGCCATGGGCTTGCAAAGCGGCCAGATGCTGCGCTGTGCCATAGCCCTTGTGTTGGTCAAACCCATACAAAGGGTACTGTTGGTGCATGGCTTGGCACAAGCGGTCACGGTGCACCTTGGCCAAAATCGAAGCGGCTGAGATGGCGGGCACCAGCGCATCGCCTTTGACAATGGCTTCAGCCTGCATGGGCAGCAAGGGCAAGCGGTTGCCATCGACCAGCACCAGTTTGGGCGGCAGGCGCAGACCCTCCACGGCCCGCTTCATGGCCAACAGCGTGGCTTGCAAGATGTTGAGTTGGTCAATTTCTTGGACCGAAGCCTCGGCAATGGCGCAGCACAAGGCACGCGCCCGGATCTCGTCAAACAAGGCCTCACGGCGCTTGGCCGTGAGTTTTTTGGAATCGTTCAGCCCGCGAATCGGGTTCAGATCGTCCAGGATCACAGCGGCTGCAACCACCGGGCCCGCCAATGGCCCGCGCCCGGCTTCATCCACACCCGCCATCAAGCCGGAGACGTGAAAAAGCAAGGCCGATTGCTCAGCGCGAGAGGACTTTTTCGAGGGCATGGGTTGAGAGCTGGGCTGTGTCACGTTGTAAAGCCAGGTGCAATTGTTGAAAACGAGACTGCAAGGCGTCCACCCGGTCAGGCGCGGACAACCAGGCCAGACAAGCCTGGGCCAAGGCCTCGGGTGTGCAGCGGTCCTGCAAAAATTCGGGCACCACAAAGTCCTCGCTCAGGATGTTGGGCAATCCCACCCAAGGCTGCAGCTGCTGGCGCTTCATGATTTGCCAGCTGAGCCAGTTCATGTGGTAGCCAATGACCATAGGTCGCTTGAACAATGCAGCCTCCAAAGTAGCTGTGCCACTGGCGATCAAGGTCACATCGCAGGCGGCCAACACCGCGTGCGATTGGCCCGCCACGATCTGCAAACCTGGCAAGCCTCCTTGATTCTGAACCTGCGCCTCAATGGCACGCATCAATCCATGCGCAGCGGGCAAGACAAATTGCAGATGTGGCTGGCGCTGTTGCATGAGCTGCGCCGCACGGATGAAACGCGGGGTCATGTGCTCGATTTCCGAGCGTCGGCTGCCGGGCAACAAGGCCACCACGGGCCGCTCTTGATCCAGGCCCAGCAAAGCCCTGGCCGCTTGGCGATCGGGCCGCATGGCGATCGTGGACGCAATCGGGTGGCCGACATAGGTCGCCTCTATGCCTGCGCGCGCCAGCAACTCAGGCTCAAACGGAAAGATGCACAGCATGTGGTCCACACTGCGGCGAATTTTTTCAATGCGCTCAGGACGCCAAGCCCAGACCGATGGGCACACAAAATGCACCGTTGGAATACCCGCCGATTTGAGCTGCGCTTCCAAGGCCAGGTTGAAGTCGGGTGCATCGACGCCAATGAAAACGTCGGGTGGCGCAGCCAGCAATCGCTGCTGGAGTTGCGCGCGGATGGCGACAATGCCCCGGTAGTGGCGCAGCACCTCCACATAACCCCGAACCGCCAGCCGCTCATGCGGCCACCAAGCATCAAAACCCAAGGCGGTCATGCGAGGACCGCCGATGCCATGGCCCTGCGCTTGTGGCCATCGCTCGCGCAAACCCTGCATCAACAAACTGGCCAGCAAATCTCCCGAAGCCTCCCCTGCCACCATGGCAAAGGACAAAGCCCCCGAAGGGGCTGTCTGCGCTGCGCTGAAATGGGTGTCGGTCAACGAACAATCCCGCGCTGTGGTGAGCAAGCCGCCAAGAAGTCCAGCATCATTTGCACATCTGGCGCTGCTTCTGGCGTTTTCTCGACCAAACCAGCGATGCGGGTCATCGCCTCGCTCAAAGGTAGACCATCGCGGTAAAGCGCTTTGTGCATGGCCTTGACGGCGCTGATGCGCTCCGCTGAAAACCCACGTCGGCGCAAGCCTTCAAAGTTCATCGAACGGGCATTCGCGGGCTGCCCCTGCGCCATCACAAAGGGCGGCAAATCGGCGAACAACAAGGAGTTCATCGCGGTGAAGCTGTGCGCGCCAATGCGGCAAAACTGGTGCACCACCGTGAAGCCGCCCAGAATCACCCAGTCGTCTACCACCACATGGCCTGCAAGCTGGGTGTTGTTGGCAAAAATCGTGTGGTTGCCAACCTGGCAATCGTGCGCCAAATGCACATAAGCCATGATCCAGTTGTCGTGGCCCACCGAGGTCATGGCCCGGTCGTTTGGCGAGCCAATGTTGAAGGTGCAAAACTCACGGACCGTGTTGCGGTCCCCAATCACCAACTCACAAGGCTCGTTGTTGTACTTTTTATCCTGGGGAATCGCGCCCAGCGAGTTGAACTGGAAAATCCGGTTGTCGCGACCAATCGTGGTGTGGCCCTCGATCACGCAGTGGCTGGCCACGGTGGTACCGGCACCGATGCGCACGTGCGGGCCTATCACGGTATAAGGCCCAACGCTCACCGACGAGTCGAGCTCAGCCCCCGGGCTGATGATGGCCGTAGGATGGATTTGGCTCATGCTGCTCAAGCCTGTGGGATTTTCCGCATGGTGCACATCAGCTCAGCTTCGGCCGCAATCTCGTCGCCCACTTTGGCGCGTGCCTTGAACTTGAAGATGCCGGCTTTCATGCGGTCAAGCTCCACCTCCAGAATCAACTGGTCACCTGGCTCCACCGGGCGCTTGAAGCGCGCACCGTCGATGCCCGCAAAGTAATAAACGGTCTGGTCATCGGGCGTCTCACCCAAGGTGTCAAAGGCCAGCAAGGCAGCGGCCTGGGCCAATGCCTCGAGCATCAACACCCCCGGCATCACCGGACGGTGCGGAAAGTGGCCCTGAAAATGGGGCTCGTTGATGGACACGTTTTTCAGGGCCTTGATGCGTACACCCTTTTCAAGCTCCAGCACGCGGTCCACCAACAAGATCGGGTAACGGTGTGGCAATTGTTTGAGAATTTTGTGGATGTCCATCATGGTCATGTTTCCTTGTTATTTTGAATGTCGCTCTCCAGCGCCTTGATGCGTTCACGCAAGCGGGAAAGTTGTTTGAGGCTGGCGGCGTTTTTCTCCCAACTCGCATTGGTATCAAGCGGGAACATGCCGGTGTAATGCCCTGGCTGCAAGATGGATCGGGTGACCACGGAAGCTGCCGAAATGTGCACATGGTCGGCCAGGGTCAGATGCCCCAGCACCACCGCGCCGCCACCCACCGTGCAGTGCGCACCAATGCGGGCGCTCCCAGCCACCCCCACACATCCGGCCATGGCCGTGTGGGCACCGATGTGCACGTTGTGGCCAATCTGGATCAGGTTGTCGAGTTTGACGCCGTTTTCAATCACGGTATCGTCCAGCGCGCCGCGGTCAATGCAGGTGTTGGCACCGATTTCCACATCGTCGCCAATGCGCACCGCGCCCAGTTGTTCAATTTTTTCCCATTGACCTTGGTGCAAGGCAAAACCAAAACCGTCTGCGCCTACCACCACCCCCGAATGCAGGATGCAACGCTCCCCCACCGAGCAACCTTCGGACAAGGTCACACGCGACTTGAGCACCGAGCCCGAGCCGACCCTGGCGCCACGCTCGACCACGCACAAAGGGCCGATCACCGCGTCCTCAGCCACCGATGCGTCCGGGTCGATGACCGCGGTGGGATGAATGCGAGGGCCTTGGCGGGGTTGTTGGGTCTGCTTCCACAAACGGGTCAGCCGAGCAAAATACAGATAGGGTTCGTCGGTGACGATCACCGCGCGCCCCAAAACAGCCTGCGCCTCAAAAGCAGGAGCAACGATCACGCAACCGGCCTGGCTAGCAGCAAGTTGGCTTTGGTATTTTGGATGGCTGAGGAAACTGATCTGGTCGGGCCCGGCCGATAGCAAGGGGGCCAAGCCAGCGATCACCCAATCGGGATCACCGATCAAACGCCCGCCAAGTCGATCAACTAAAGAGGCCAGCGTCAAAGACACAGGGTTGAACCCCCAAGACGCGGTTACTTGGCCGCCGAGGCGTTGAGCGCCTTGATGACTTTTTCGGTGATGTCATGCTTGGGATTGATGTAAACCGCTTCCTGAAAAATCACATCGTATTTTTCGGATTCGGCCACTTGCTTGACGGCGCGGTTGGCACGCTCGACCACAATTTGCTGCTCTTCATTTTTCCGGGCGTTCAGGTCTTCCTGGAACTCACGGCGCTTGCGCTGGAATTCCCGGTCTTGTTCGATCAACTGCTTTTGACGGGCAGTGCGCTGGGACTCGGCCAAAGTGGGCGCTTCCCGCTCGAACTTTTCAGAGGCCAGTTTGAGCGTGTTACCGGTTTCCACCAACTCTTTTTCCCGGCGCGAAAATTCCTGCTCCAGTTTGGCCTGCGCTTGCTTGGCAGTGGCCGCTTCGCGGAATATGCGCTCGGTGTTGACAAAGCCCATCTTGAACTCCTGGGCGTGTGCCACAGAGGTCACACAGGCTGCGGCCAACAAGGCCATGGACATTTTTTGAAGCAAGGTGTTCATTAGAAGGATGTTCCGATTTGGAATTGAAGTCGCTGGATTTTATCTTCTGTCTGCTTACGTATCGGCATGGCATAGGAAAAACGCAAAGGACCCATCGGGGAAATCCAACTCAAGCCAACACCTGCAGAAGCCCGCAAATCGCCCAAGGATACGTTTTCGTTCTCGCCGAAAGCGCGTCCGATGTCGGTGAAACCAAACAAGCGCAGCGTTCGGTCGTTGCCAGCACCAGGAAATGGGGTGATGAATTCGGCGTTGAACACCATTTTCTTAGGCCCTCCGAGGTAAATGGGGGTTGGATTTGAGGCGCTTGGGGGGGGACCCAAAGTTGATTGCTCAAACCCACGAACACTGCCCAAACCACCCACAAAGAAATTCTTGAACAAAGGATATGGTTGCCCTTTCAAACCCTGTCCCCAACCCAGGTCAGTATTGAAGGCCAAGGTGTATTTTTTGCTGAGCGGGTAATACTGCTGAAATTGGTAACTGGCCCGCATGTAGCGCACATCACCCGCCACACTTACATCGGCATTGACCCGCTGCAAGCTGCCTCGAGTTGGCACTAAAGCGCTGTCACGACCGTCACGCGCCCAACCTAAGGTCAAAGGTAAAGCTGAGCTGGTGGATCCGAACTGTTTGGCGTAATCACGGTACTCATTAGGCAAACCCGTACCCTCACGGATCTCGGTTTGCTCTGCGTTGATGCCCATGAACACGGTGTCCGTTTCAGTCACCGGAACACCGAAGCGCAAACCCGCTCCAGAGTTGATGAGGCTGTAGGCATTCACATCCCCCAAATAGGGACGTGTTGTGCGCTGAAATACATCCAGGGTCCGGGAAATACCATTTTTCGTGAAGTAAGGGTCGGTGGTACTCAGTACCAAATTGCGGTTGTACTTGCTGGTGTTGACTTCAACCGCGAGGTAATTGCCCGAACCAAACGCATTCTCTTGGCGGATACCAAAGCTCAAGGCCACTTTTTCTGCAGAAGAAAAACCCGCGCCCAAAGAAATGCTGCCCGTGGGCTTTTCGGCCACCGTGAACAAGAGGTCCACCTGGTCGGGTGCGCCGGGCACCTCCATGGTTTCAACGTTCACTTGGGTGAAATAACCCAGGCGGTCCACACGATCACGTGACAGGCGAATTTTGTCGCCGTCGTACCAGGCCGCTTCAAGCTGGCGAAACTCGCGGCGGATGACCTCGTCGCGGGTGCGATCGTTGCCTGCAACCTGGATGCGGCGCACATAGGCCCGGCGCGAAGGCTCGGCCTGCAGCACAAACTGCACCCGGTTGTTTCGCCGGTCGATTTGGGGTTTGGCCTCCACACGGGCAAACGCAAA
>CAMDFT010000011.1 GCA_945897795.1 Limnohabitans sp. Rim8
CACTCCAGCCGACATATGCATGTTCGAATCTCATCTTCCGGTTCTCCTGCATGTAGCGAGTCCGGCTGATCGGTGCGTCTTGCATCGCACTCCCCAAACCGGACAGATTACTTGCTAAAAACCGGACAACCTATTTGTTCCCGACAGCCGCCTGAGCACTATGCGCTGTGCGTCTTTGGCGTGAACCACAAGAAATACGCAGGCGAAGCCATCGACTCCAACGCCAGCTGCACCACCAACTGTTTGGCCCCCGTGGTCAAGGTGCTGAACGACAAGTGGGGCATCAAGCGCGGCCTGATGATCACCGTGCATGCCGCCACCGCCAGCCAAATGACCGTGGACGGCTCCTCGCGCAAAGACTGGCGCGGCGGCCGAGGCATCCTCGAAAACATCATCCCCTGCAGCACGGGTGCGGCCAAGGCCGTGGGCCTGGTGTTTCAAGACGCCTTGCTTTTCCCGCACATGACAGTGGCCGAGAACCTGCTGTTTGCCGTGCCCGCCAGTGACATCAGCGGCAACAGCATCACCAACGCTCAGCGCCAAGCCCGCGTGCAACAAGCGCTGCAAGAAGCCGAACTGAGCGGCATGGGCGAACGCGACCCGTCCACGCTCTCGGGCGGGCAGCGTGCGCGTGTGGCGCTCATACGCTTTTTGTTGGCCGAGCCGTGTTGACGCATAAAGGCCGGATCAGCAAGACGCAGGCCGACCAGAAAGCTTTGGCCGAATACGTGGAATTCAATCGAACGCAAAAAATTGAATCGGACTTTGACCGAGTCTTGAAGGTCACAAAAGCACTTGGAGTTGATGTTTCTCAGGTCAAACGCAAGGGCGATAAGAGCAAAAAATAGGATCAAGCTAACGGATGCGCACCCCGGCGATGTTTGCGCCGAGTGACAGGCCAGTTGATGTGGCGAAAACCTACTTTATTCACCGCACTGTCTGCGGCGAATGCACCACTGATTCACACCGGTGAAAGCCGACGTGGCGCAATTGGTTTACCAGCACATTCGGCAGCAGAGCTTGCGGGCATAGGTGTCGCATCCCGGATGATTGCCTGGCATAAAAAAGCATGTCAAAGCCCCATGATTTTCACGTGCGATCGACGACAACCGGGGTCAGCAAATACCGAATGAGGTCAGACACGCTGCGTATTTGCTCACCAAATGGCAAAAGACCGGCACCCCGAAAAAAGAGGCCACGTTGCGTGTCACCTTCGAGCGCATGCCCCAACTGTTGGTCAATGCAGAACTGGCCCATGCTCGCATTGCCATCGCGCAGGCCGCAGTGCTGAAGGCAGTCGAAGGACATATTGCACTTCGCTTTGACGTGTGCACGCTCTTGCAGGATGGGCAATATGCGGAGGTATTTGTCCAGCCACGGCGTCCTTACGGCGCGAGCTGGCAAGCCTGCAACGCTCAAAAATTCGACGATGTCTTGTGGTTTGGCCTTGGCCAAAATCATTTTGAAGGCCAACGCGGCATCACATTCTTCTGTGACCGCAAATGCAGTGCCAAGTTGGACGCCACTGGCGCCCAAGCTTTGCAGTTGTGCAATTTGAGCATGACTGTTGATGCCGCCCGCTGCGATCAATGGGATCTCTTGTTCGAACCCTGATGTCTTGAAAAATTCAAGTACCTGGGGAATCACCACATCAAAATCAAACCGGGAATCCCCAAGGTCAGCCACTTTCGCGGCACCCAGGTGGCCACCCGCCAGTCGCGGGTTTTCGATGATGATGGCATCTGGCAAGCGGCCTTTTTTTTCCCATTTGCGCACCAGAAGTTGCACGCCACGGGCATCGGAAAGGATGGGGATCAACGCAGTTTTCGGGTAGTCACGTGCCAGCTCAGGAAGGTCCAAAGGCAAACCTGCACCCACGACGAGCGCATCTGCGCCACTTTCTAAGGCTTGGTGGATGTAGGCCTCATAGGCGCTCAGGGCTTTCATGATGTTGACGGCGATGGCGCCTTTGCCATCCGCACGTTGGTGGGCTATTTTGATTTCCCGGTCAAGCGCGATCAGATTGGCCTTGTCAATGCGTTCGCCTGCGTCGCGCTCTTTGTCTAGGTGCTGGGTCTCCAGCATCAAGTCAGGATGACGGCGACGCAGGTCCACTGCAGAGATGGTGCCCATGCCGCCCATGCGTGCGACGGCGCAAGCCAGCCCAGATGCGGAGACACCAACGCCCATCCCGCCTTGGACGATGGGTAAAAGTTGGCGCTCTTTGATCGTCAAAGGCTTCAAGCCTGAGGCTTGCGTCAAGCTCATCCAGTCAGTTGCTTCACCTGGCATGGCGTGGTCTCGGTGATCGGTGGCTCATGCGCAATGGCTGGTTTGGGCGCTTGGCTCAAACTGTGGAAACAAGTAATTGTTCTCGAGGTGGATGTGTTCGATCAGGTCCTCGTTCAAGCGTGCGGTGCCTGCATACAGCGCCTGCCATGTGTTGCATGCCCCACTCGGAGGTTGATGCTGCGTGGTGAGTTCGGCCAGCTTTTCCAGTTGTGCGCCATGGCTGATGTGTTCGTGACGCATCATGCCGATGGGATGAACGGCCATGGGGTGCTGACCCAATTTGAGAAGTGGGAACAGGATGGCCTCTTCTTTCGCCATGTGTTTTAGCAGCTCTTCTTGCATGGTCTCCAGCTGATCCGCCAGACCTTTGGGGACTTGTGGGTGCTCACGGTGCACCGCTTCCACGCGTCGTGCCATGCGAATCAGTTCGGGCAGTTGTTGTCGGTGCACCTGGTGGTAGCGTGCCAGTATGTGATCAATGAGTTCGATGGCTGTGGGCGTCAGGGGCGGCAACTCGTGATGTATGAGTGCTTGGATTTCACATAACACCTGGTTCGTTTTTAGTCCCTTTTCAGCACAAGCGTTCGCCAATGTCTGCTGCCCTCCGCAGCAAAAGTCCAACTTTAATTTTCGAAAAATGGCGGTTGCACCAGGGATTTGAACTGCCAGATGCCCCAGGCTCTGATCGGCATTGGCAAAGTTTTGAGTGGTGTGTGATGGCATAAAAAACCCTTAAAGATTCATGTGAGGTGCATCTATTATCAGATAAGATTCACGCCAAATGAATGTATTGGTAAAAAGTTGAGATTTGTTTGACCTAACTGGGGGTCATGGTGCAAAGCGGAACAGGTGCTGCGCGAACAAGTCTGCTTGGTAAAGCATGGTTGCTTGACCAAAGGCAAGCCGAAATCAAAGATGTCCCGCTAGCCTTGTGCACAGGATGCCTATTTCAACTGTTGACCCGTTAAATGACTCTGAAGGGAGTGGACGCATGAACCGTCACGTCGATCACCAAATTTTGTTGGATGCAATTTCAGCCATGCCGATACAGTCGATCAGCGAGGATGTGCTGCGAGAAAAATACCTCAAGCCAGGAGAGGACAACGTCAGTCAACTCTTTGACCGAGTGGCCCGCGCGTTGGCCAGCGTTGAACCGGTGGAGCTGCGGGCCGAATTTGAAGTCTTGTTCCGTCGAAATCTAGAAGCAGGGGCCATTGGTGCTGGCCGAATCATGAGTGCGGCCGGCACAGGAATTCAAGCCACACTGATTAATTGTTTTGTACAGCCAGTGGGCGATTGCATCCAAGGCGTGGACGGCGGGGGCTATCCCGGAATTTATGAAGCACTGCGAGAAGCGGCAGAGACCATGCGGCGTGGCGGGGGTGTAGGGTATGACTTTTCTCGCATCCGCCCCCATGGGGCGTGGGTCAAGGGAACGGCCTCGACGGCATCTGGGCCGTGCAGCTACATCAATGTGTTTGACCACTCATGCGCCACCGTAGAGAGTGCGGGCGCGAGGCGCGGCGCGCAAATGGGTGTGCTGCGCATTGACCACCCAGATGTGATGGAGTTCATCACGGCCAAGCGCACGCCGGGCCGTTGGAACAACTTCAACGTGTCCGTCGCGGTGAGCGATGCCTTCATCGATGCCGTGCTGCATGACGGGCCGTGGGACTTGGTGCATGCTGCAGACCCTGGCGCAGACTTGTGCCCTCAGGGCGCACATCAACGTGAAGATGGCATGTGGGTCTACCAGACCTTGCGAGCGACGGAGCTTTGGGACACGATCATGTGCTCGGCCTACGACTTTGCGGAGCCTGGCATCTTGTTTCTTGATCAGATCAACCGAGATAACAACCTGCGCGCGATGGAGTCGATCAGTGCCACCAATCCCTGTGGTGAGCAACCGTTGCCGCCCTACGGTTGTTGCGACCTCGGCCCCGTCATCCTGCCGCGGTTTGTTCGACGCCCATTTGGACACGGCGGCGAAGCAGAATTTGACTTTGAAGCTTTTGCGAACAGCGTGGCCTTGCAAGTGCGGGCACTGGACAATGTCTTGGACTTGACGCACTGGCCCTTGCCGCAACAACAGCAAGAGGCGCAGGACAAGCGCCGCATTGGCGTGGGTTTCACGGGCTTGGGTGATGCGTTGGTGATGTTGGGGTTGCGCTACAACGCCGAGGAAGGGCGCGACATGGCGCGGCGTATCGCGGAGTGCATGCGCGATGCGGCCTACATCGCGTCGGTGGCCTTGGCGCGAGAGAAAGGGGCATTCAACTTGTTTGATGCGCCAACTTATTTGGCCAATGGGACCTTTGCAAGTCGATTGCCCGATGCTTTGAAAGCGAATATCCGCAAGCACGGCATTCGCAACAGCCACTTGTTGTCGATCGCCCCCACCGGCACCGTGAGTCTGGCGTTCGCTGACAACGCATCGAATGGGATTGAGCCAGCGTTTTCATGGATATACACCCGAAAAAAACGTGAAGCCGATGGCTCGCGCACAGAATACGAGGTGCAAGATCATGCCTGGCGCTTGTACCGTGCAATGGGCGGTGATACTGAAAATTTACCGCCACAGTTCGTCGGTGCGCTGGAGATGACGGCCCATGAACACATCGCCATGATGGCAGCGGTTCAACCTTTTGTAGACACCGCGATTTCTAAGACGGTGAATGTGCCGGCCAACTACCTCTATGAAGATTTCAAGGACTTGTATCTGCAAGCGTGGCGCGCGGGGCTCAAAGGACTGGCCACTTACAGACCCAATGCCATCCTGGGCTCTGTGCTGGAGCTCACGCCAGTACCAGAAGCTAGCAAGCCCGTTGCCTCTGTTGAGGCGGCGGGCCCCGACCCGATGCGCACCGTGATTGAAAGCAGACCCAAAGGGGCCTTGAGTGCGGTGGCTGAGAAGATCGAGTATTGGACTCATGAAGGGCACAAGACGCTGTACCTCATCGTGTCCTTTCTACCGGTCAAGCGGGCAGACGGCCATGGCACCGTGGACCGTGCGATTGAATTTTTTATGCCTGTGGGCCAGAGCGGTGAATCGCAGCAGTGGATCACAGCCAGCATGCGCCTTTTGTCTCTTGCTGCGCGAGGTGGTTTTCTAGAGCGCGCGTTGAGTGACATGTGCAAGGTGGCATGGGACAGAGGGCCGGTGCGCCATGGGTACAAAACGCGTGAAGATGGCACCCGTATACCGCTTTGGCACGATTCTGAAGTGGCTGCCATTGCCTTCGCCATACAAAATATTTTGACACTCCGAGCGACGCAACCTGAAATTTCCACCTTGCCTGAGTCTCTGGGTGAAGCTGGGGAAATGGCGTCAACCGTGTTTGTATCAGAGGCGGCTCAAACCGTTATCAAAGGTAAAAAGTGCGCCGATTGCGGTGCACACGCAGTGATTCGAAAAGATGGCTGTGACTATTGCACGCAGTGTGGCTACTTGGGTTCATGCGGTTAAAAACGAACCACAGCATAAAATTCATTCAAAATGAATATTTGAGGGGTCATCCTCAAGAACCAGGACGATGGAACGATGCGACTTACCCACTGGACCGACTACAGTCTTCGTGTACTGATGTACTGCGCGCAAAGCGAATCACGGCAAACCGCCGCAACCATTCAGGAGATCGCCGAGCAACATGACATATCGAAAAGTCATCTGACAAAAATTGTGATGACGCTTGCGGCGGATGGCTATTTAATCACCAGTCGCGGTCGAGGCGGTGGCCTGCGTTTGGGGCGGCCTGCGTCAGAGATCGTGATTGGCGAAGTTGTTCGAAAAACAGAAAGTGATTTTTCGATGGTTGAGTGCTTTCAAGATGGGGTAAGTCGCTGCGCGTTGATGCCCAGTTGTCGTTTGAAAAATGTTCTCGCAGAGGCTTTGAAAGTTTTTTTTGAAAAACTCGACAGCGTGACTTTGGCAGATTTGATGGTCGATGCACAGGATCCACCAGCGGTGATTCGCACCGTGGGATTTTCCTTAGGCAAAAAAAAGGGCGCTACGGTTAAAACTGAATGAAGAACACCGCATCACTGTCAACCAAACTCGTGCGCACAGGCACGGGCTTGCTGGTGATTGCCTTGATCTCCATCGGGCTTACGCTGTGGGTGACTTGGAAGCTGGGCGGGGGCGCTGCAGCGCTGAACGAAGCCGGGCGCATGCGCATGCAAACTTGGCGTCTGACCAGTGCGGTGCAAGCGCAATTGCCAAAACCAGAGATTCAGTTGCTGACCGGTGAATTTGACCAAAGCATGGCGGTGCTCAAAAACGGTGATGCTTCTCGTCCTTTGTTTGTTCCGTGGGATGGCGTTGTAAAGGCAAGATACGAAGAAGTGGCGCATTTGTGGGTCGATCAAAAGATGCGCTTTAACGCGCATCCAGCCTTGGAGCACCAACTATTGGTCGAACATTCTGTCAAATTCATGAATGCGATTGATCGCTTTGTGTTGTCGATCGAAAGTCAGATGTCAAGCTTGACCGCAATTTTGAATTTGTTCCAAATTGTGATGATGGCGTTGGCGATTGCCGGTGCGGTTGTCATGCTTTACACGGGATATCTGTACGTCATCAACCCCTTGAGCCATTTGCGTGATGGCTTGCGAAAACTTGAATCTGCACAATTTTCAGTGCGATTGGATGTGGTTTCCAACGACGAATTTGGACAAGTTGCCTCTGGCTTTAACCGCATGGCGGCCACTTTGCAATCCTTGTATGGCAACCTTGAAGCCCAAGTGATCGCCAAAACCCAACGCATCGCGGCGCAAAAAGAAAGGCTGGAAGGCTTGTACGGGGTCAGTGCTTTTCTTGCACAAACCAACGACATCAGTGAATTAACACAAGGCTTTGCGCAGCGCGTGCGACGCTTGATGAAGGCAGATGCCATAGCCCTGCGCTGGGCAGATGAGGATGCTTCTAAATTCTTACTCATGGCTTCTGATCAATTCCCTCAGGCCATGCAAGAGGATGAGAAGTGTTTGAGGGCCGGTGCCTGTGCCTGTGGCAATCCCAAACTAGACGCCCGTACCCGAGTGATTCCGATCACCAACAGTGACATTGCACCCCTTCAGCACTGCGTCCGCATCGGCTATGAAAGCCTGATCTCTGTGCCTGTGCGCATGCACCACAAAGTGTTGGGTGAAATCAATTTGTTTTATAAAAGTCAGGTCAGTTTGGCGGCAGAGGAGTTCGAACTGGTGGACACGCTGGCCAGTCACTTGGCCACAGCGGTCGAGGGGATGCGGGCGGTGGCCTTGGACCGTGAAGCAGCGATTGCAGGTGAGCGGTCACTGCTGGCCAGGGAATTGCATGACTCGATTGCACAGTCCTTGGCGTTTCTGAAGATTCAAGTTCAATTGCTCCGATCTGCTATTTCAAAAAATAACAGAGATAAAACAGACGTTGCGCTGAACGAACTTGACAGTGGCTTAAAGGAAAGCATCGCGGATGTGCGGGAGTTGCTCTTGCATTTCAGGACGCGTACCCAAGCCGATGACATCGACCGTGCCGTGCAGGAGACCTTGCAAAAATTCCATCACCAAACGGGTCTTCAGGTGAGTCGTACGGTCTCTGGAGACGGGCTGCCACTGCCTCAAGATGTCCAGATTCATGTGTTGCATGTGTTGCAAGAAGCCTTGTCGAACGTCCGCAAGCATGCCAACGCCCACGCTGTTGTGATTGAAATTCACAAAGGCGATTCATGGCGTTTTGTGGTGCGAGACGATGGCGTTGGATTTGATGAACATAACAACCGTTCTGAACTTCAGGTGGGTTTAAAAATCATGCGTGAGCGTGCCGAGCAGATTGGCGCCAAAGTGGATGTTGTATCTGAAGTCGACCAAGGCACCACCGTGACGCTGCGTGTGCCAGCCGCCAAGCTTTCCAAATTGAAAGAGGAGCAGACAGCGCCGCTGTCGTGATGTTTATGTCTGAACCCATCCAACTGCTCGTGGTCGATGACCATCCTTTGTTTCGCAGAGGCTTGATCGCATTGCTGTCGCAAGATGATCGGTTTGAGATCGTGGGAGAAGCGGGTGATGTGGGCGAGGCTTTGCGGGTGCTTGCCAAGACCCAACCTGACTTGCTGTTGCTGGACAACCATTTGCCAGGCGTCAAAGGGGTGGACGCCATTGCATCACTCAAATCGGAGCGTCCGAATCTGCGTATTTTGATGCTCACCGTGAGTGAAGATGAGGAAGATCTGTCCAAAGCTTTGCAAAGTGGTGCCGACGGCTATTTGCTCAAAACATCCGAATCCGACCAGTTGTGTGATGCGCTTGTCAAAGTACACGAGGGACATTCGGTTATCAGCCCCTCGATGCTGAATAAATTGGTTTCAACGATGCGACTTCCGGCCAATTCAACGGCTGATGCTGCTGGGATCATGTCCCTCAGCAAGGTTGCAGCCATACAGTCGCTCGACAAACTTTCTCCGCGGGAGAAGGATATCTTTTTGCTGATCGCAAAAAGTCTCAGTAACAAATTGATCGCCCGCGATTTAGACATCGCAGAGACCACGGTCAAGATTCATATCCAACACATTTTCAAGAAACTGGACCTGATATCTCGCGTACAGATTGCGGTTTTCGCAGCGACACATGGCTTGAGTTGATCTAGAACAATTTCCATACTCCCTAAGGAGGATGAAGGCTTGGCCTTCATCCTCCTTTTGCATTGCGTGACGTGGTCTTCAGGTCGATACCCAACGCCGATCCAAACATCCAAACTGCATGCACAAGTTTGGAGAGCAGTGATGGCGAATGAATTGATTCAACAACGCAAAGCATGGTCGGTGCTGATTGTGAGCACGCTGGCTTTTACCGTCTGTTTCATGGTGTGGATGATGTTCGGCGTGATCGGTATTCCGATCAAAAAAATGCTGGATCTCAATGCCACCCAATTTGGCTTGCTGATGGCGATGCCGGTGTTGACCGGTTCGCTGGTGCGGGTCCCATTGGGTATCTGGACCGACCGTTATGGTGGTCGCATCGTCATGGCTTTGTTGATGGCGGCCACAGTCCCCGCGATTTGGTTGATGTCCTACGCCACGGCGTATTGGCAGTTTCTTGTCATTGGCTTGTTTGTCGGATTGGCCGGTGGTTCTTTCTCTGTGGGAACCCCCTATGTGGCGCGTTGGTTCCCTAAGAAGCAGCAAGGCATGGCCATGGGCGTGTATGGCGCTGGCAACTCTGGATCTGCTGTGAATAAATTCATTGCTCCCGTGATTTTGGTGGCCTTTGGTTGGGCGATGGTGCCGCAGGTGTATGCCGCCATCATGGCGGGCACGGTGGTGGTGTTTTGGTTATTCAGCTACAGCGAACCCTCGCATCTGGTGACGATTCGTGTGTCTTTCAAAGACCAACTTAAAGCGCTCAAAGACCCTGTTGTACTCAAGTACTGCCAGTACTACAGCATTGTGTTTGGTGGGTATGTGGCGTTGGCTTTGTGGATGGTGCAGTACTACATCGGCGAATACGGTTTGGACATTCGCGTGGCGGCCTTATTGGCAGCGTGCTTCTCTCTGCCTGGCGGTGTGCTGCGAGCGATGGGTGGTGTGCTCAGCGATAAGTAT
Source organism: Limnohabitans sp. Rim8 (assembly GCA_945897795.1). Taxonomy (GTDB): domain Bacteria; phylum Pseudomonadota; class Gammaproteobacteria; order Burkholderiales; family Burkholderiaceae_C; genus Limnohabitans_A. The sequence continues at coordinate 9,870 of CAMDFT010000011.1, forward strand.
GGTGCGCACGGCGTGACTTGGTGGGTGCTCTGGGTCAGTTGGATCTGCTTGTTCTTGCTGTCTTACCCACAAACCGAATTCACCATTGCTACCGTCACAGGACCACAGACGTTCGTGCTGGGCCTGAACGTCTACATGTTCACCGCGATCATGTTCGTACTCGGTATTGCTTTTGCCTTTGGCAAGGCCAGTGTTTTCAAGTACATCGCCGATGACTACCCACACAACATTGGTGCCATCAGCGGCATCGTGGGCCTGGCCGGTGGTTTGGGGGGCTTCGTCCTGCCTATTTTGTTTGGTGCGTTGGTGGATGTGACAGGCATTCGCAGCAGCGCCTTCATGTTGATGTATGGCGTGGTCTGGGTGTCACTCATCTGGATGTATTGGACGGAAGTACGCAAAACCAGCGTTATGGGTCGTCCCCATCCAGAGTCTGCGCTTCAGGCTTGAGTTTCCATTTATCAAGGATTGACATGGACAAAAAACAAAACATCAACGCCGTTCAGGGCACAGACATCAGTGATTGGCGTCCCGAAGACGAGACGTTTTGGGAGAGCACCGGCAAGCGCATCGCTTACCGCAATCTCTGGATTTCGGTGCCTGCGCTCTTGTGCGGATTTGCCATCTGGGGCATGTGGGGCATCATCACGGTGCAGATGCTCAACTTGGGTTTTCCTTTCACCCAGGCTGAGCTATTCAGCCTCACGGCGATTGCAGGTTTGGCAGGTGCCACCATGCGCATTCCAGCCTCGTTCGTGATCCGTCTGTCTGGTGGCCGCAACACGATTTTCTTGACGACCGCCATGTTGTTGGCGCCTGCGTTGGGAACGGGCATGGCCTTGCAGCACCCCGAGTGGCCGTTGTGGGTCTTCCAGCTCATGGCACTTTGGTCTGGTGTCGGTGGTGGCAACTTTGCCAGCTCTATGTCCAACATTGGCACCTTTTTCCCCAAGCGTTTGCAGGGCACGGCGTTGGGACTGAACGCCGGCTTGGGCAACTTTGGCGTGACCACCATGCAGATCGTGATCCCCTTGGTCATGACGGTGAGCTTGTTTGGCGGCTTGGGTGGTGAGCCCATGACCTTGGTGAAGGACAGTGGTTGGATTCTGGGCAAGATTGCGGCTGGTACGCCGACTTGGGTGCAAAACGCAGGCTTTGCTTGGGTCTTGTCATTGGTTCCGTTGTCGGTGGCTTGCTATTTCGGTATGAACAACCTGACCACGGTGTCGCCCAACATCGGCGGCACCATTCCTGCCTTCTTCAAAATCATCTGGCTTTACACCTTGTCGTTTGTCCCCGCCGGTGTCGGTCTGTATTTGTACCTGCCCGCCCCCAGTGGTTTAGGCATCCTCAACATGTGGCTGGTGATGCCGCTCATCATCGCGAGCACGTTGATGGTGATGAAGCTCACGGCCTTTGGCACGATGAAGGACAACATCGCGGCACAGTTTGCTATTTTCAAGAACAAGCACACGTGGTCAATGACGGTGCTCTACATCGTGACATTCGGCAGCTTCATCGGATTCTCGATGGCATTGCCCCTTTCAATCACTGTGATCTTCGGCATCAGCCATGTGCCTGATGCCAGTGGCGTGCTGCAGCACACCCTGAAAAACCCCAACGCACCCTCTGCGTTGACGTATGCCTGGATTGGCCCGTTTGTCGGCGCCTTGGTCAGACCTGTTGGCGGCTGGTTGTCAGACAAAACGGGGGGGTCCATCGTCACGCAGATCATCTCGGCCGTGATGGTGGTGGCCTCTGCCAGCGTGGGCTATGTGATGTGGTTGGCTTACCAGTCCGCATCGCCAGAGCAGTACTTTTTGACCTTTATGTTGTTGTTCATTTTGCTGTTCACGGCCAGTGGCATTGGTAACGGCTCGACGTTTCGCACCATCGCTGTGATCTTTGACCGGCAACAAGCCGGCCCTGTGCTGGGCTGGACATCGGCCATCGCCGCCTATGGCGCCTTCATCGCGCCGGTGGTGATTGGTCAGCAGATCAAAGCTGGGACGCCCGAAGTCGCGATGTACGGCTTTGCTATTTTTTATGCGCTGTGCCTTGTCCTGAATTGGTGGTTTTACCTGCGTGCAGGTGCCGAAATTCGTAACCCTTGAAATTGTTTGAAAAGGGGTCGCGAATGACCCCGATGCATTGGAGAAACCTATGAGTCATTTTCTAGATCGATTGAATTATTTTTCAAACCCCAAGGAAGCTTTTTCGGGTGGCCACGGTGTGACCACGGGCGAAGACCGCACATGGGAGGACGCCTACCGTGACCGTTGGGCGCACGACAAAATTGTGCGCAGCACCCACGGCGTGAACTGCACCGGTTCGTGTTCGTGGAAGATTTACGTCAAGGGCGGCATCGTCACTTGGGAAACCCAGCAAACCGATTACCCCCGCACACGCCCAGACTTGCCCAACCACGAGCCTCGCGGTTGTGCCCGAGGCGCATCGTATTCTTGGTATTTGTACAGCGCTAACCGCGTCAAGTACCCCATGATCCGCGCCCGCTTGCTCAAGCATTGGCGTGCCGCTTTGGCTGTGGCCAAGAGTCCGGTGGATGCTTGGACCAGCATTGTTGAAAACCCCAGCGCACGCCTTGAATGGCAAGAGCAGCGTGGCTTGGGCGGCTTTGTGCGCAGCACGTGGGAAGAGGTGAACCAGATCATTGCCAGCGCCAACGTCTACACCATCAAGCAATATGGCGCGGACCGCATCATCGGTTTTTCACCCATCCCAGCCATGTCCATGATCAGCTATGCCGCAGGTAGCCGTTACCTGTCGTTGATCGGCGGCGTCAGCATGAGCTTTTACGATTGGTATTGCGATTTGCCGCCCTCCAGTCCCCAGGTTTGGGGTGAGCAAACCGACGTGCCTGAATCAGCAGATTGGTACAACTCCACCTTCATCATTGCTTGGGGCTCCAATGTGCCGCAAACGCGCACGCCCGATGCCCACTTTTTCACCGAGGTGCGCTACAAAGGTGCCAAGACCGTCGCCATCACCCCCGACTATGCCGAGATCAGCAAATTGGCCGATCTTTGGATGCATCCCAAGCAAGGCACCGACGCTGCCATCGCCATGGCAATGGGCCACGTGATTCTCAAAGAGTTTTACTTCGACAAGCGCAGTGCTTATTTTGACGACTACGTGCGTCGCTACACCGACATGCCCAACCTGGTGCAACTCGAAGCGCGCACGCTGCCAGATGGCCGCAAAGTCACGGTGCCAGGTCGCTACTTGCGGGCCAGTGATTTCAACGGCAAGCTCGGACAAGACAACAACCCCGAGTGGAAAACGGTTGCGCTCGACCAGGCCGACCGTGTGGTTTTGCCGAACGGCTCCATCGGTTTCCGCTGGGGCGCCGAAGGCCGCAGTGATGCAGGCAAATGGAACCTCGAGGACAAAGAGGCGCGCGGGGGCAATGAAGTCAAACTCAAACTGAGCTTGATGGAAGGAGAGGGAACGGACTACGAGGTGGGCGAGGTCGCTTTTCCGTATTTCGGCGGCATCGATACCCCCAACTTCAGCGCCAACAAACAAGCCAGCGCGGTAGATGATGTGCTGGTGCGCAAGGTGCCCGTGCGTCGCATCAAGCTGGGCAAAGCCGGTGAAGAGCGCTATGCCTTGGTCGCCACGGTGTTTGACTTGACGGCGGCCAACTATGGCGTGGGCCGTGGTCTGCCTGGCGAAGATGTCGCCGCCAGTTACGACGACGACACGCCTTACACACCCGCATGGCAAGAAAAAATCACAGGCGTGAAACGCGATCAAGTGATCGCTGTCGCACGCCAGTTTGCCGACAACGCAGACAAGACACGCGGCAAGTCCATGGTCATCATCGGTGCGGCCATGAACCATTGGTACCACAGCGACATGAACTACCGCGGCATCATCAACATGCTGATGATGTGCGGCTGCATCGGTCAAAGTGGTGGCGGTTGGGCGCACTACGTGGGCCAAGAAAAATTACGTCCACAAACTGGCTGGACCGCCTTGGCGTTCGCCTTGGATTGGGTGCGTCCACCCCGCCAGATGAACAGCACCAGCTTTTTCTACGCGCACACCGACCAGTGGCGTTATGAACGACTTGGTGTGGAGGAGATTTTGTCGCCCTTGGCAGACAAGACCAAGTTCGGCGGCAGCATGATCGACTACAACGTGCGTGCCGAACGCATGGGCTGGTTGCCCAGTGCGCCGCAACTGCAAACCAACCCGATGCAGGTGGTCAAGGATGCCCAAGCCCAAGGCATGGACCCCAAAGCGTACGCTGTCAAATCACTCAAAGACGGCAGTCTCAAGATGAGCTGCGAAGACCCAGACCACCCTTTGAACTGGCCCCGCAACATGTTTGTGTGGCGCTCCAATATTTTGGGTTCGTCTGGCAAAGGCCATGAGTATTTCCTCAAGCATCTGCTCGGTACCTCACACGGTGTGCAGGGCAAAGACTTGGGCGCTGAAGAGGCTAAACCCACCGAAGTGACTTGGCACGACCAAGCGCCTGAAGGCAAACTTGACTTGCTGGTCACGTTGGACTTTCGCATGAGCACCACCTGTTTGTACTCAGACATCGTGTTGCCCACCGCCACGTGGTACGAGAAGAATGACCTCAACACCAGCGACATGCACCCCTTCATCCACCCCTTGTCGACCGCGGTGGATCCAGCTTGGCAGAGCAAGAGCGATTGGGAGATCTACAAAGGGTTTGCCAAATCTTTCAGTGAAGTGTGTGTCGGTCATTTGGGCGTGGAAAAAGAGCTGATGCTCACCCCTCTCATGCACGACACGCCTGCCGAATTGGCGCAAGCGTTGGATGTGCAAGAGTGGAGCAAAGGCGATTGCGATCTGATCCCTGGCGTGACAGCGCCACAGATCAGCGTCGTCGAACGCGACTACCCCAACACCTACAAGCGCTTCACCGCTCTGGGGCCGCTGCTGGAGAAGCTTGGCAACGGTGGCAAGGGCATTGGTTGGAACACGAACGATGAAGTGCAGCAACTTGGTGAACTCAATGGCAAGGTTCGCGCCCCTGGCGTGACACAAGGCATGCCAAAGATTGAAACCGACATCGACGCCTGCGAGGTGGTGTTGCAACTCGCGCCGGAGACCAATGGCCATGTCGCTGTGAAGGCCTGGGAGGCCTTGGGCAAGATCACAGGTCGTGACCACACGCATTTGGCCTTGCACCGCGAGGATGAAAAAATTCGTTTCCGAGACATCCAAGCGCAGCCACGCAAGATCATCAGTTCGCCGACTTGGTCGGGACTTGAGAGCGAAAAAGTGTCGTACAACGCGGGTTATACCAACGTCCACGAATACATTCCATGGCGCACGCTGACGGGTCGTCAACAGTTCTATCTGGACCATCCATGGATGTTGGCCTTTGGTGAAGGCATGACCACCTACCGTCCACCGGTGGACTTGAAAACCGTGGACGAGATGCTCAATCGCCGTCCCAACGGCAACAAGGAAATCTCACTCAACTTCATCACACCGCACCAGAAGTGGGGCATCCACAGCACGTACAGCGACAACCTGCACATGCTGACGCTGAACCGCGGTGGGCCTGTGATTTGGCTGAGTGAAGATGATGCGAAGAGCGCAGGCATCGTCGACAACGACTGGGTGGAATTGTTCAACAGCAATGGTGCGATTGCCGCCCGTGCTGTGGTGAGTCAACGTGTCAATCGAGGCATGGTGATGATGTACCACGCACAGGAGAAAACGATCAATACCCCGGGCTCAGAAATCACCGGCATCCGAGGCGGCATTCACAACTCAGTGACGCGCATCGTGACCAAGCCCACCCACATGATTGGTGGCTACGCCCAGTTCAGTTACGGCTTCAACTACTACGGAACCATTGGCACCAACCGCGACGAATTTGTCGTGGTTCGCAAGATGCACAAGGTCGATTGGTTAGATGACGAAGCGCCTGCAACGGTTCAGGCTTGAAGGAGATACCTATGAAAATACGCGCACAAATTGCCATGGTCCTGAACCTGGACAAATGCATCGGATGCCACACCTGTTCGGTCACCTGTAAAAACGTGTGGACCAGCCGTCCCGGTGTGGAATACGCATGGTTCAACAACGTCGAGACCAAGCCCGGCATTGGCTACCCCAAAGAGTGGGAAAACCAAGACAAATGGCATGGTGGCTGGACCCGCAAAGCCGATGGTTCGATCGAACCCAAGCAGGGTGGCAAGTGGAAGCTGTTGATGCGCATATTTGCGAATCCCAACATGCCTCAGATCGACGACTACTACGAACCGTTCACCTATGACTACGAGCACCTGCAAAGTGCACCCGAGTCCAGGGCCACCCCCACGGCACGCCCACGCAGCTTGATCACGGGTCAACGCATGCAGAAGATCGAGTGGGGCCCTAACTGGGAAGAGATTTTGGGCGGCGAGTTCAGCAAACGGAGCAAAGACGCCAACCTCGCCAACTTCGACCAAGTCCAAAAAGAGATGGTTGGCCAGTTTGAAAACACCTTCATGATGTATTTGCCACGCCTGTGCGAACACTGCTTGAACCCGACCTGTGTGGCCTCGTGCCCGTCAGGATCGATCTACAAGCGTGAAGACGACGGCATCGTGTTGATCGACCAAGACAAGTGCCGTGGTTGGCGCATGTGCGTGAGCGGCTGCCCTTACAAGAAGATTTATTACAACTGGCAAAGTGGCAAAGCAGAGAAGTGCATCTTCTGCTTTCCACGCATCGAAGCGGGTCAACCCACGGTGTGTTCAGAGACTTGCGTGGGCCGTATCCGTTACCTCGGTGTGGTGTTGTACGACGCAGACCGCATCGCTGAAGCCGCAAGCACGGAGAACGAAAAGGACTTGTACCAAGCCCAGCTCGACATCTTCCTCAACCCGCACGATCCCAAGGTGATTGAGCAAGCCCGCTTAGACGGCATCCCCGAGTCTTGGCTCGAGGGTGCGCGCAACAGCCCGGTCTACAAAATGGCGATTGATTGGAAAGTCGCGTTGCCACTGCACCCCGAATATCGGACGCTCCCGATGGTGTGGTACGTGCCACCGTTGTCACCCATCGCGGCGGCTGCCAATGCCGGTCATGTTGGCATGAACGGCGAGTTGCCTGATGTGTCGCAAATGCGCATCCCCGTCCAGTACTTGGCAAATTTGCTGACCGCTGGCGACGTCGCCCCCGTCACCCGCGCCCTCGAACGCATGTTGGCCATGCGCGCCTACCAGCGCGGCAAACATGTGGATGGTGTCGAGAACTATGCCGTATTGGAGCAAACCGGTTTGACCGTCGCTCAAGTCGAAGAGATGTACCAAATCATGGCCATCGCGAATTACGAAGATCGCTTTGTGATCCCAAGCTCGCACCGTGAATATGCAGAAAACGCCTTTGATGTGCGGGGTGGCTGCGGCTTCTCGTTTGGCAATGGTTGCTCTGATGGGCAGTCCGATGCCAGTTTGTTTGGCGGTGACAAACGCCGCACGATTCCGATTCAACCTGTCGTCTAAATCGAGGCACCTATGAAACCCATTCGTTATTCCCTACGCGTGTTGTCGAAGTTGCTGTCGTATCCGGACGCTGAGCTGCGTCAGCAATTCCTTCTGCTGTTGCCAGTGCTCGAAGAAGAGGGCGCACTTGGCTTGGCGCGTCGCACCGAACTGCAAGCCTTGGTCACGCACCTGTTGCGTCTCGACACATTGGATGCCGAGGCGCGCTACGTCGAGACCTTCGACCGTGGCCGTGCGACTTGTCTGCACTTGTTTGAACATGTGCACGGCGACTCTCGCGACCGTGGTCCGGCCATGATCGATCTGACCCAAACGTATGAGCAATCGGGCTTGTTCCTCGCCCCTGAAGAGTTGCCTGACCATTTGTGCGTGGTGTTGGAGTTCGCTTCAACCCAAACGCCCGAGGTGGCCAAAGCATTCTTGGGGGAAATGGCGCACATCTTGAACGCCATCTTCAGTGCCTTGCTCAAACGCGAAAGCCCCTACGCCGTGGTGGTGGCTGCCGTGCTCGAACTGACAGGTCACAAGGCCCAAGCGGTTGTGATCGCTGCGGAAGAGTCCCTTGACGACAGCTGGAGCGAGCCCGAAGCCTTTGATGGCTGTAGCACGCGTGGCCAGGCCCGTCCGGGTGATGTCCAACCCATTCATTTCGTGAAAAAGGCCGCCAACCACACGCCGGGAGTTTCAGTATGAGTTACCTTGATCATTTCATTTTTGGCCTCTACCCGTACATTGCACTGAGTGTGTTTTTGCTCGGAAGTCTGATCCGTTTCGACCGCGATCAGTACACCTGGAAGAGTGATTCTTCCCAACTCCTGCGCGGCGGTCAGTTGCGTTGGGGTAGCAACTTGTTCCATGTCGGCGTGTTGTTTTTGTTGGGCGGACACAGCGTGGGCATGCTCACACCCCACTTTGTGTACGAACACTTCATGACGGCTGGCGACAAGCAATTGTTGGCCATGGTCTCGGGCGGTGTTTTCGGCGTGATGGGGTTCATCGGCGTGTCGATGCTGTTGCACCGCCGATGGTTTGATGTGCGCATCCGTGTGAACAGCAAAACCAGCGATATCGTGTTGCTGGTGTTGCTGTGGGTTCAGTTCGCTTTGGGCTTGGCCACGATCCCGCTGTCTGCACAGCATTTGGATGGCGGCATGATGCTCAAGCTCGCCGAATGGGCGCAACGCATCGTCACCTTCCGCGGTGGTGCAGTGGAATTGTTGTCTGAAGCCAGTTGGATCTTCAAGGCACACATGTTCTTGGGCATGAGCATCTTCTTCATCTTTCCGTTCACGCGCCTGGTGCACGTCTGGAGTGGCTTTGGTACCTTGGCCTATCTGGTGCGTCCGTACCAGTTGGTGCGCAGCCGCCGCATGGGCATGACGCCCCGCGTGCCACCCAGCCGTCGTTGAAATTTCGCACCCCACACATTCAGGACTCAACCATGACGATCCATACTTCCCATGAGAACCAGAGCAACACGTCAGAGGGCTGTGGCAGTGGCTCTTGCGGTTGTCAGAGCGTTGATGCTGCCGCGATCGCGATCGCCAGCATCAATGGCATTGCTTTGCAAGCGCCCGGCGGAAGCGTTGATCATGAGACCTTGCGTGAGCGGGCCTATTCCGAATTGTTGCGTCAAGAGGCGGTCAGGCTCGGGCATTTGCCAGCGCAAACGGGTTTGATGGCGCCGACGTTGTTGGCGGAACAGCAAGACATCTTGGACCGTATGCTGGAGACCGAAGTCGTCTCGCCGCAACCCACACAAGAAGAAGCCAAACGGTATTACGAGGCACATCAGGCCCAGTTCACCGTGGGCCAGGAGCGTTTGGTACGCCACATTTTGTTTGCCGTCACACCCGGTGTGAATGTGCAAGCGTTGGCGCAACGCGCAGAAGCGGCCTTGCTTGAGTTGTCACACAAAGACGTGGCCCCTGAGCGCTTTGCCCAGTTGGCTGGGGAGTTGTCGAATTGCCCGACGGGCGCGCAAGGCGGCGCACTCGGTTGGCTCACCCCCAACGACTGTGCGCCTGAGTTCGCCAAAGAACTGTTCTACCTGCAAGAGTCCAGCCAAGGGACCGGTCTGCGCCCCCGCTTGGTGCACACACGGTTTGGTTTCCATCTTGTCGATGTGCTCGATGTGAACCCCGGGCATCTGCCAGACTTTGAAACCTTGAAGGCGCAAATTGCATCCCGTTTGCAATGGCAGTCCCGCGCCACCGCGCTGGGGCAATACATGCGTCGCTTGGTGGGCTTGGCGCATGTCACAGGGATTGAGTTGGATGGGGACGCCTCGTCCTTGGTGCAATGATCCCACCCGCGCCGCCTGAGTCTTCGGATGAGCTGCTGCATCGCTTGCAGCGTTTTCACGCGGACTATTTTCCGTTGCACCAACAACGGTTTCAGGACTTGGTGGCGCAAGGACAGCATCCTAAAACTTTGTTCATCGGCTGTTCTGATTCCCGGCTGGTGCCCTATCTGCTGACAGGGGCAGGGCCTGGTGAGTTGTTCATCGTGCGCAATGTCGGCGCATTGGTCCCGCCCTATGACGGCTCGCATGGTCTGCACGGCACCATGGCAGGGATTGAGTTTGCCGTCCTCATGCTGCACGTGAAAAGCATCATCGTGTGCGGCCACAGCCACTGCGGCGCTATCCGCACCGCCTACGAGGGTGCACCCGAAGAAGCCAAAGCATTGCAAAATTGGTTGCGCTTGGTGGATGAAGCTTTGTTGCCTGTGCGGCCTTGCCCTGAAGCGCTCTTGCGCACGGAGCAACGTTCGGTGGTGTTGCAGCTGGAGCGGCTGATGGACTATCCGATGGTCAGGCGCGCGGTCGAGGCAGGGCACTTGAAGCTGCACGGTTGGCACTATGTGATTGAAGAGGGGGAGGTCCATGTGTTCGACGTACAGCGCGGCGACTTTGTACCCGCATCGCGATCGTCTCACAGTGGAACGGGCCCATTTACGCCGCATGTGGAGTATTTGAATGAGTGATGTCGAGAAAGAAAGTCAGCTGCTCATGGTGAGCCAAGTGATGGCCACGCGGCAAACCATCTTGCCAAAACGGCTGATCGAGCCTGGGCCGAGTGTTGTAGAAATAGAAAAATTGTTTTTGGCCGCATCGACGGCACCCGACCATGACCTCATCAATCCGTGGCGATTTTTGGTCATCCCTGAGCACAAAAGAAAAGACTTGGGTGAACTGTTCGCGCACGCGCTCAGTGAACGCGATCCAAGCGCGACCGCTGAACAACTTGAACAAGCCCGTGACAAGGCGAGACGCTCACCTTTGTTGATGGTGTTGATCGTGGATGCGGCCAAAGGCGATCCAGAGATTGACATGCATGAGCGTGTGTTGAGTGCGGGGTGCGCGGTGCAAAATTTCATGCTGCTGGCCAACGCCATGGGCTACGGCACGGGCTTGACGAGCGGCAAGGCCCTGAAGGCCGAATCGTTCCGATCGGGTTTGCAGCTGAAGCGTGCCGAGCATGCGATTTGTTTTTTAAATGTCGGAACTGTGAGTTCGCGTAAGCCTTTCAAGCCACGGCCTGAGGCTCATCAATTCGTCCAAGTTTGGGGAGATTGAACATGGGTCATTCAGCTGCGGTAGGCGTTGGTCTACCTGGGCATCGATCCCCCAGCGTTGGTTTTGAAGCACCGTTTGAGATGCTCAGCGCTTGCCATGAGCGTGTGGAACGCATGTTGGCTTTGCTCATCCAACTTCGACACCATTTGTCGTCGCACGGTTGGGACGACCAAGCAGCCAAGGCGGCTACCGATGTCATGCGTTATTTTGATCTGGCGGCGCCGCATCACCACTTGGACGAGGAGATGCATGTGTTTCCGGCCATCCTCGCCTTGCATGATGCCATCCTTGATGCCTTGGTGCTTCGACTCAAGCAAGACCATTTTGAGATGGAAAAGAGCTGGGTCGTCGTAAAGCAATTGTTGGCGTCGGTGGTCAATGCCGATGCCAACACTTGGGTCGCTTTCAACGATGCCAACAACGGCGCACTCGACGCCTTTGCTGCGGCCTATATCGAGCACATCAACCAAGAAGAGTGGACTATTTATCCGGCAGCCAAGCAAGCGTGTAGCAACGATCAATTGGCTGCCATGTCGTATGAAATGAGGCGCAGGCGAGGGCAGGCTGATTAGCCATGCCCATATCTGCGCGGCTGCTACTTCGGTTTTCACCATTGGGCTTGGCCTGTGGTGCCGTGACCTGATCTTTGATGGCTGGAAGGGAAGAGCAATGGTAATCCCCTCAATTGCCATGGATGCCAGAAGTGGAATCGTTATGCAGCCAAGGCCTGTCGCTGATTTGGGGTGAATTTGCCCAGGGTCGTATTGAGACGATCGTGATTGCATTTCCACATCCAATCTGTGGCGGCCATCTGAACTTCATCGATATTGCTCCACAGGTGTAAGTGAAGAGCAGCTGGCGCTGTTTGACTGGGTGCAACGCGCTGTCTTGAACAAGACCGTGCGCGAACGCATCAAACAAGCCCCCCGCGATTTGCTGGCAAGCGTGCTGGCGGTCATTGCGCCGCTCGACCGGTGGACCGAAAAAGAGCAGACCCAAGCTGAGGTGGAAACCTTCATCATGGATCAGGTGTATCTGTCACTGCCCGAGTCACCTTACACGCCACAAGAAAAAGCCGACGTGGCGCAATTGGTTGAGTAGCACATTCGGCAGCACAGCTTGCGGGCATAGCCAGGGGCGGTTCAATTCAGCGGGGATGCGGCTTTCATGTAGGCGATTGCGGTGAATACGCCGTTTATTCACCGCAATATTTGCGGTGAATACGGCGCATAATCACCGCATGTTCGCCGACAAGACCCCCCGCAAACGCATTGACCTCTGGCAGCGCCCTGACTGGCCGCAGTGGAGTTATGACGCAACTGCGCTGGCGGGGCCGTTGGCGCAGTTGCACCGTGCGCAAGGCGAGTTGGTGGGGCGGATGGCGCATTTGGGTTTGGCGCAGCGCGATCTGGCGACTTTGCAAGCTTTGACGCAAGAGGTCATCACCACCAGCGCCATCGAGGGCGAAACGCTCAACCTGGAGGCGGTGCGCTCGTCCATCGCCCGGCGCTTGGGTGTGGACATTGGCGCGCTTGCGCCCGCTGACCGCCATGTGGATGGTGTGGTGGACATGGTGCTGGATGCCACCCAGCAACACGCGCTGCCGCTCACGGCCGAGCGCTTGTTTGGCTGGCATGCGGCGCTGTTTCCCACCGGTTTCAGTGGCCGTCTGCGGATTCAAGTGGGGAACTGGCGCAACGATGCAGCGGGTCCGATGCAAGTGGTCTCGGGCCCGGTGGGCCGAGAAAAGGTGCACTTTGAGGCACCACCCGCCCACATCTTGCCAGCACAAACAGCTACGTTTTTGGAATGGTTCAACGCCAAGCCGTTGGGTGATGTGCTGGTGCAAGCTGGGCTGGCGCATTTGTGGCTGGTGACCTTGCACCCGTTTGATGACGGCAATGGCCGCATCAGCCGTGCGGTGGGCGACATGGCGCTGGCGCGTGCGGAAAAATCAGCGCAACGGTTCTACAGCCTGAGTGCGCAAATACAGCGCGAACGCAAACAGTATTACGAGCAACTGGAGGCCACGCAGCGCGGCACAATGGACGTGACGCCATGGCTGGATTGGTTTTTGGCTTGTTTGTTGCGCGCCGTGCAGGGGGCGGATGGCCTGTTGGCAGGCGTTTTGGACAAAGCCCAGTTTTGGCAACGCTGGGCGGGCACGCCCCTGAATGCACGTCAGACCTTGGTGCTCAACCGCGTGCTCGATGGCATGGACGGCAAGTTGACCAACGCCAAGTGGGCCACCATCGGACAATGTTCGGCCGACACGGCGCTGCGAGACATCAATGATTTGTTAGTGCGTGGTGTGTTGCGCCGCCTCGAAGGTGGTGGGCGCAATACGGCCTATGCGTGGGTGATGTAGGGCGTTGTGCCCAAGACAGCAGACCAGGTGCTATCAGTCACCAACCCCTTTGGAGTTTTCATGCGCCTTCGTCAAATTGTGTTGCTGCTCTTGCTGGCGCTGGCCATCGGTGCGTTTGTGGCGCTGGATCTGGGGCGCTACTTGAGCTTTGAGCAACTCAAGGCCAGCCAAACCAGTTTTGCGCAGCTGCACGCCGAGCAACCTTTCACGGTGGCCGCGGTCTATTTCCTTGTCTATGTGCTGGCGACGGCGCTGTCTATTCCGGGGGCCGTGGTCATCACCTTGGCGGGTGGGGCCATTTTTGGCTTGTGGCAGGGCTTGCTGATCGTGTCGTTTGCGTCCACCGTGGGCGCTACCTTGGCGTTTTTGGCGTCGCGCTTTTTGTTGCGCGACTGGGTGGAGGCGCGCTTTGGTCAGCGCCTGGCCGACATCAATGCCGGCGTGAACCGCGAGGGCGGTTTTTACCTCTTCACTTTGCGCCTGATTCCGGTGGTGCCGTTCTTCTTGATCAACCTGCTCATGGGCCTCACGCGCATGAAGGTGTGGACGTATTACTGGGTCAGCCAGATCGGCATGCTGGCGGGCACGGCGGTGTATGTGAACGCGGGCACGCAGCTGGCGCAGCTCGACTCCTTGCAAGGCATCTTGAGCCCCGCACTCTTGGGCAGCTTTGTGCTGCTGGGCATCTTCCCGCTGATCGCGCGCCGCATCGTAGCGGCTGTGCAAAAGCGCAAGGTCTACGCCCGTTGGGCCGACCAACGCCCCCAAACTTTTGACCGCAACCTGATCGTCATCGGCGGTGGCGCGGGCGGTTTGGTCAGCGCCTACATTGCGGCAGCCGTGAAGGCCAAAGTCACGCTGATCGAGGCGCACAAAATGGGCGGCGACTGCTTGAACTACGGCTGTGTGCCGAGCAAGGCGCTGATCAAAAGCGCCAAGCTGGCCCATCAAATGCGCCACGCGTCCAACTACGGCCTGAGCGATTCGGCCCCGAGCTTCAGCTTCAAAGCGGTGATGCAGCGTGTGCACGATGTGATCAAAGCCATCGAGCCGCACGACAGCATCGAGCGTTACACCGGTTTGGGTGTGGAGGTGTTGCAGGGTTATGGCAAGTTGGTGAACCCGTGGACGGTGGAAGTGGCGTTGAACGACGGCACAACCCAGCGCTTGACCGCCCGCAGCATCGTCATCGCCGCCGGTGCCCGCCCCTTCGTGCCGCTCCTGCCCGGCTTGGACGACGTCGGCTACGTGACCAGCGACACCCTGTGGGACGAATTCGCGAAGCTCGATGAAGTGCCCAAACGCTTGGTGGTGCTGGGCGGCGGACCGATTGGCTCTGAATTGGCGCAAAGCTTTGCGCGACTGGGCTCACAGGTCACCCAAGTGGAAATGGGCGCACGCATCTTGGTGCGCGAAGACGCAGAGGTGAGCGAAATCGCCCAAGCCTCACTGGAGGCCGACGGCGTGCAAGTGCTCACCGGCCATAAGGCGCTGCGCTGCGAGCTGCACCCCCCCACTGTCGCTGCGATCGCAGCGAAGCAGTCCATGGATCGCCACGCTTCGCTCGCGATGACGGAGAAGAGGGAGCTCGTGATGACGGAGAAGGAGGGAGTCGACACGCCATTCGAAAAACGCCTGATCGTCGAGCACAACGGTCAAGAGCAGGTCATTCCGTTCGACCAGCTGCTGTGCGCCGTGGGCCGCGTGGCGCGTTTGCAGGGATATGGATTGGAAGAGCTGGGCATCCCCACGCACCGCACCGTGGAAACCAACGAATACCTGCAAACCATCTACCCCAACATTTACGCCGCAGGCGACGTGGCGGGTCCGTTCCAGTTCACCCACACCGCCGCGCACCAAGCCTGGTACGCGGCCGTCAACGCTTTGTTTGGCGAGTGGAAGCTGTTCAAGGCCGACTACTCGGTGATCCCGTGGGCGACCTTCATCGACCCCGAGGTGGCGCGTGTGGGCCTGAACGAGCAAGAAGCCCAAGAGAAAAACATCCCGTATGAAGTGACCCAATACGGCATCGACGATCTGGACCGCGCCATCGCAGACAGCGAAGCGCACGGTTTTGTGAAGGTGCTCACCGTGCCGGGAAAAGACAAGATTTTGGGCGTGACCATCGTGGGCGCACACGCGGCAGATTTGCTGGCCGAGTACGTGCTGGCCATGAAATACGGCCTGGGCCTGAACAAAATTTTGGGCACCATCCACACTTACCCCACGATGTCGGAGGCCAACAAATACGCGGCGGGCGAATGGAAGCGCGCACACGCGCCACAGAAGCTGCTGGCTTGGGTCAAGAAGTACCACGATTGGCGGCGCGGATGAAACTGCTTTTGAAGCCCGCCCCTGCGCTGCTGGCGCTGGGCATAACTTGCGCAACGTCATCGGCCCTCGCGCAAAGTCTTGCGCCTTTGGTGCCAGCCGATGGCGTAACGGCCAACAACTGGCGCTTTGTCGGGTTTCCCAAATCCAAGGCCGATATTCCGGCCACCCGCTTCGAGTTGGCCGAGGTGCAAGGCGAGCGGGCGCTCAAGGTCAGCACCCGCGCTTCGTATGGCACCTGGGTGCACGACCTGGCCAATGTCAACCCGGGCCGACTGCAATGGCACTGGCGGCTGGACCAGCCGCTCACGGGCGGCAAAGGCGTGGCCGACATCTTGACCAAAGCCGGAGACGACGCCGCCCTCAAGGTCTGCGTCATGTTTGACCATCCGCTGGATCGCGTGCCTTTTGCCCAGCGCACCTTGTTGCGCATTGCCCGCAGCGTGAGTGGCGAAGACCTGCCAGCCGCCACGCTTTGCTATGTGTGGGACAGCGTGCACCCTGCGGGCCTGCAAGGCGCCAACCCCTATACCCAGCGCGTTCGCTTCATCACCTTGCAAGGCAAAGGCGCGTCATTGGCCCAGTGGCAAATCGAAACCCGTAACGTGGCTGCCGACTTTGCGAACTTGTTTGCCGATGAACTGCCTGCAGGGGCAGGTGTTCCCAAAGTGCGTGCGGTGCTGATTGGGGCGGACAGCGACAACACCGGTGCTCAGAGTGTGGGTTGGGTACGTGGCCTTCAGTGGCAACCCTAGTAAGTCTTCCTTGTGAAGCTATAAGGCTCGGGTGTGTCCCAAAGCCTGCGACAGGGCGGCGGCTTCTTTGACCAACACGGCGCCGAACTGGCGTACCTTGTCCTCTTTGAGGCGAGCACCCGGTCCAAACACGGCGATGGAGCCGGCCACTTGGCCATGGCTGTTGAAGAACGGTGCAGCAATGGCCACGGCCCCTTCAATCAAGGCGTTTTTGCTGGTGGCGTAGCCCCGTTTCCTGATTTGGCGCAGCTCTTGCGCCAAGCGAATCGGGTCCAGGCTCAGGCCTTCGGCATAACGCTCGATCGCCTCAATCGAGGTGTTGGCATGCGCCAAAATGACCTGGCCACTGGCCCCCAAAACAATGCGTTCTTGGTAACCCACACCCCTTTTGAAGCTCAGCGCTTGGGGGCTGGGCAACTCGGCAACGCACAGGCGCATGTTGCCTTGCGGCACAAACAAGGCCACGGTTTCTTGGGTGGCTTCCCACACGCGCTGCATGATGGCTTGACCCACCGCAGAGATGTTCAGGCCCGACGACCACACATGGGTCAACTGGCCGACGGCAGGTCCCAGCCTGAACCTTTGGGGTTCACCCGAGGACACCACAAAACCTGAATGCACCAGCGTTTGCAGCAAGCGGTACAAGGTAGGCCGGCTCAAGGGAACCCGCTCGAGCAATTGCGCGGCGCTCAGTTCGTGCTCGTTGACCGAGAACGCTTTCAAAATGTCCAGTGCCCGTTCAACGGCCCGGACGCCATCTCCGCTGCTGGTGCTCATGAAAACCCTTCAAAACCTTGTGTGTCCCGTGTGTATCGGCGTGTCCGCCTGATGGACAAGATTATCATTTTGCGGACAGCTGCACAGTTGGGCATGACTGTGACAGTCACTTATTCAAGCCAAGGAGAAGCTTTTTCATGAACAAAGAAATGTCTGAAACCCTGATCCGTGTAGGCCCCGGCACGCGCATGGGCAACCTGATGCGGCGTTATTGGGTGCCCGCTTTGAGCAGCAGCGAAATCGAGCTGGCCGACGGTCCGCAAGTGCGCATCGAGTTGTTGGGCGAAAAGCTGCTGGCCTTTCGCAACACCGATGGCAAGGCCTGCATGATCGGCGAATTTTGTTCGCACCGCGGTGTCTCGCTTTACTTTGGCCGCAACGAAGAAAACGGCATCCGTTGCGCCTACCACGGCGTCAAGTTTGACGGCAATGGCCAGTGCGTGGACGTGCCCTCCAACCCCAAAGCCTGTGCGCACATGCACATCAAAGGCTACCCCTGCGTGGAGCGGGGCGGTATCGTCTGGACTTACATGGGGCCGCCCGACAAAATGCCCGAGCCGCCCGAACTGGAGTGGTGCACCTTGCCGGACAGCCATGTGTTCGTGTCCAAGCGCCTTCAGTACTCCAGTTACCTGCAGGCCATGGAAGGCGGCATCGACACCGCTCACGTCTCGTATGTGCACCGCTATGAAGTGGACACCGACCCGATGCACAAAGGCGTCAAGGCACTCGACTACATCAAGGCCGATGGCAATGTGGTGTTTGAGATCGAGAAGACTTCGTATGGGATGAGCTTGTATGGCCGTCGCATGGGCGAGCCCGACAGTTTTTACTGGCGTATCACGCAGTGGTTGTTCCCCTGGTTCACCATGATTCCGCCGTTTGGCCACCACGCGCTCGGCGGCCATGCCTGGGTTCCGGTCAACGACCATGAGTGCTGGGCCTGGAGCATGAATTGGCAACCCAAGCAGCCGCTCAGCGCCGAAGAAAATGAAGCCATGGCCGCAGGCAAAGGCATCCATGTGGAATACGACGTGCCAGGCAGTTTTGTGCCCAAAGCCAATCGCGACAACGACTACCTGATGGACCGCAAGGCCCAGCAGGAAAAACGCGCTTACAGCGGGGTGTTCGGGTTTTCGGCGCAAGACTATTCCTTGCAGGAAAGCATGGGTTCCATCCAGGACCATGAAGCCGAAAAACTGCTGCCCACCGACCGCGCCATCGTCATGGCCCGGCGCATCCTGCACGATGCGGCCGTGGCGCTGGAGCAAGGCATCGAGCCCCCAGCGTTGGATGCCTCCGAGCAACATGTTCGCCCTGCCGGCGTGTTGTTGCCCAAAGGCGATGACCCCATGGTTTGGGCCAAGGCACACTTGGCCAATGGACTGGACGAGCCCGTGTTTTCGATCTGACCGACATTCAACTCACAACAGGAGACAAGATGAAAAATTTCAACCGTCGACAAATGGGTGCCCTGGCACTGGCCACCACCTTGTGTCTGGGGGCCGCCACATCGGCCTCGGCGCAAGAATGGATGCCGACCAAGCCCGTGCGCATCATCGTGCCCATCACCGGCAGCACCAACGATGTGCTGGCGCGCTTGATCGCCCCCAAACTGCAAGAAGTTTTTGGGCAACCCTTTGTAGTGGAAAACAAGCCCGGTGCAGGCGGCAACATTGGCGCCGACATGGTGGCCAAAGCCGCGCCGGACGGTCACACCTTGCTGATTGGCTACAACGGCCCATTGGCCATCAATGTCAGTTTGTTCGACAAAATGCCCTATGACCCAGTCAAGGATCTGGCCCCCATCACCTTGATGGTCAAGGCCCCGCAATACCTGGTGGTCAACCCGGCCTCGGGCATCACCAGCGTGAAGGATTTTGTCGAGAAGACCAAGGCCAACCCCGCCAAGTACTCTTACGGCTCGGTGGCATTGGGCAGTGCCTCGCACCTGACCATGGAAATGTTCAAGTCAGCTGCAGGGTTTCACATCACGCACATCCCTTACCGGGGTGCCGGACCAGCGGTCGGCGATTTGATCGCCGGCAACATCCAGGCGGGCTTCTTTGTGCCGGGCAATGTGCAGCAATTTGCCAAAGAGGGTCGCCTGAAGCTTTTGGCCACCTCAGGCCTCAAGCGCTTTGCCAGTACGCCCGACATTCCCACCCTCAGCGAGTCGGGCTACCCCGATTTTGAAGCCACTTCGTGGATTGGTTTTCTCACCACCGGCGGCACACCCGCGCCCATCATCGAGCGCTACAACCGCGAGATCGTGAAAATCGTCCGCTCGCCCGAGATCACCAAGCGATTGCTGGACATGGAGTTTGAGATTGTGGCCACCACGCCCAACCAGTTCCGCGACTGGATAGGCTCGGAAATCAAGCGTTGGGGCAAAGTGATCAAAGACACCGGCACCAAAGCGGAGTGAGCGGCATGGGCCAGCCACGTTTGCAAGGCCAAGTTGCGCTGATCACTGGCGCGGGTTCGGGCATTGGCGCGGCGACAGCGCACATCTTTTGTCAGGAAGGCGCTTCGGTCTTTTTGGTGGATGCCGATGCGCAGGGCCTGGAACGCACACGCCAGACCATTGTGCAAGCTACTCCCGAGGCCCGTGTGCTGTGCGCCCAGGCCGATGTGAGCGACCTCTCGCTGGCGCTGGAAGCCGTGGCGCGTTGTGTCAAAGAACTCGGAGGCCTGGACATTCTGGTCAACAACGCCGCCATGCGCAATTACTCGGCCGCAGCCCAAGCCACTGCGCCCGAATGGCATGCGATTGTGGGCGTCAACCTGGTGGGCATCACGAATTACTGCCATGCCGCACTGCCACACCTGCGCAGCACCGGCCACGGTCGCATCGTCAATGTGTCTTCTTGTTATGCCATCAAAGGCCGAAAAGGCATGGCCCTGTATGACGCCACCAAGGCCGCGCAACTGGCTTTGACCCGATCACTGGCGTGTGAAGAGGCGGTGCACGGCGTGCGCGTCAACGCGGTTTGCCCCGGCTCAACATTGACCGACTTTCATGTGGGCCGAGCACAACAAGCAGGCAAAAGCGTCGAGCAACTCAAGACGGAACGCAAAGACAGCTCTTTGCTGGGGCGATGGGCTAGCCCTGAAGAAATCGCTTGGCCGATTTTGTGGATGGCCTCTTCGGAGGGCTCGTTCATCACCGGCAGCACCCTGGTGGTGGATGGCGGCTTGCACATCGTTTGAGCGTAGACCTCACTTTGTATGAGGTTGAACATGGCGGCCGTTTCTGATTACAGCTGGTGCCGTCTGCGGCTTGGCTGATGGCTTGAGGCCGCAGGCACTGTATCGCTTGATTTGGGACGGATAATTCACAGATGATCCCCAAAATCAAGCTGTACCTGGACCTGATTCGCTGGAACCGACCTGCCGGCTGGCTGCTGCTGTTGTGGCCGACTTTGTCGGCCTTGTGGGCTGCTGCTGGCGGCTTTCCGGGTTGGCATTTGGTGGCGGTGTTCACGCTGGGCACCATCCTCATGCGCAGCGCCGGGTGCTGCGTCAACGATGTGGCCGATCGCGAATTTGACAAGCATGTCAAACGCACGGCCTCACGCCCAGTGACCAGTGGGCGTCTGAGCGTCAAGGAGGCGCTGGGTTTGGGTGTGGCGCTGGCGCTGCTGGCCTTTGTGCTGGTGCTCAGCACCAACCGTGTGACTGTGGCCTGGTCGTTTGCCGCTCTGGCGGTGACCGTGGTTTATCCCTACGCCAAACGCTTCGTGTCCATGCCACAGGCGGTGTTGGGGGTGGCCTTCAGTTTTGGGATTCCGATGGCTTTTGCAGCGGTCCAAAGCGAAGTTCCGCCAATGGCTTGGGGTTTGCTTTTGGGCAATTTGTTTTGGGTGCTGGCTTACGACACCGAATATGCGATGGTGGACCGCGATGACGATTTGAAGATCGGCATGAAAACCTCAGCCATCACTTTGGGCAGATGGGATGTGGTCGCCATAGCGGGGTTTTATGCAGCCTTTTTGGCCTTGTGGGCGCTGTTGTTGGACGTACCCGAACGCGGCGCTTGGCTTTGGGCGGGTTTGACGGGTGCGGCCGCGCAGGCAATGTGGCATGTGTGGCTGATCAGGGACCGCAGCCGCGAGGGTTGCTTCAAGGCCTTTAGGCTGAACCACTGGTTGGGGTTCAGCGTATTTGCAGGCCTGGTCCTGTCTTACGGATGAGCTGGAGGGCTGGTGCCAAGAGCACCTTTGCGCTCAGGCTTTGCCAAATTCATCGCCCAACTCGCGGGCCCGATGCTCAGCGGCTTGCATGGCTTTCACAAAAGCTGGCTTGATGCCGGCTGCTTCCATCGCGGTGAGGGCCGCATAGGTCGTGCCGCCTTTGGAGGTCACGCGCTGGCGCAGCACCGCGGGTGATTCAGTGGAAGCCGCAGCCAGGCCAGAAGCGCCCGAAAACGTGGCCACCGCCAGTTGATAGGCCTGTTCGGCGCTCAGGCCCATGCCCACGCCCGCTTCGGTCATGGCTTCGAGGAAGAAAAACACATAGGCAGGGCCGGAGCCTGACAAGGCGGTCACCGCGTCCAGCAAAGATTCCTGTTGCACCCACAGGTATTGACCGGTTGTGCCAATGACTTGCTCCACCAGTTGCTGGTCGGTCGGGGTGACCGATGGGCAGGCAAACAAGCCGGTGATGCCCTGGCCCACCAGAGCGGGTGTGTTGGGCATGCAGCGCACCACCCGATCTGTGCCGACCCAGCGGGAAATGCTGTCGGTGCGGATGCCCGCCGCTACTGACAGGTGCAGCGCCCCTTGGGTGTGGGGCATGACCGGGGCGGCGGCTTCGCTGAAGATTTGCGGCTTGACCGCCCAGACCACCAAGTCAGCCCGCGCCAAGGCAGGGCCTGCGGCGGGCAGTGCGGTGATGCCAAAGTCCCTGAGCAATTTGTCGGCGGCTTCGGCAAAGGGTTCAACCACGGTGAATTGATCGGGTCTCATGCCTTGGCGGATCAGGCCACCCATGATGGCGCTGGCCATGTTGCCGCCGCCAATAAAGGCCATGTGTTGTGCAAAAGAAGTCATGGTGTCAGTCTCTCAGGCGTCTTGGTTGAATGGTCAATCGGGGAATTGTCGCTGTTTGTCCGAGCGGCTTTGCGCTAATCTTGTGCGCATGGATTACATGCTTTCAATTGACCAAGGCACCACCAGCTCACGGGCGGTGGTTTTTGACCATGGTGGCCGGGTGGTGGCCATGGCACAGCGCGAATTCACCCAGTATTTCCCGCAGCCGGGGTGGGTTGAGCACGATGCCAACGAGATTTGGCAAACCCAATTGGCTGTCCTGCGCGAGGTGCTGGTGCATGCGGGCATCACGGCCCGCCAGGTGCGTGCCCTGGGCATCACCAACCAGCGTGAAACCACCGTGCTGTGGGATCGCCAAACGGGTGAGCCAGTGGCCCCGGCCATCGTCTGGCAGGACCGGCGCACCAGCGGGTTTTGCGAGGCCCTGCGCGCAGCAGGCCACGCCCCGGGTATCGCTGCCAAAACCGGCTTGGTACTGGATTCTTATTTTTCGGGCACCAAGCTGGCGTGGTTGCTGGACCATGTTCCGGGGGCCCGATTGCGGGCCGAGCGGGGCGAATTGGCCTTTGGCACGGTGGACAGCTGGTTGCTGTGGCAGTTGACGGGCGGACGGGTGCACGCCACAGAACCCAGTAATGCGTCTCGTACGCTGCTTTACAACCTGAAAACCGGCACCTGGGACGATGACATGCTGGCCCTGCTGAACATTCCGCACGCGGTGTTGCCACAGATATTGCCCTCATGCGGCCAAGTGGCCTTGACCGATGCCCACTGGCTGGGGGCCTGTGTGCCCATTGCAGGTTGGGTGGGAGACCAGCAAGCGGCCCTGTTTGGTCAGGCTTGCTTTGCGCCCGGCATGGCCAAAAATACGTATGGCA
The DNA here is from genome assembly GCA_945897795.1 of Limnohabitans sp. Rim8. Lineage (GTDB taxonomy): Bacteria > Pseudomonadota > Gammaproteobacteria > Burkholderiales > Burkholderiaceae_C > Limnohabitans_A. The sequence goes on from CAMDFT010000011.1 coordinate 33,115, forward strand.
CGGGCTGCTTCATGCTGATGAATACGGGCGATCAACCTGTGGCAAGCCAAAACCAATTGCTCAGCACCGTGGCCTGGCAAGGCCCAGGCACTGCGCAACGGCCCTTGGCCTATGCTTTAGAGGGCTCAGTGTTCATGGCTGGGGCCACGGTTCAGTGGTTGCGCGACGGATTACAGATCATCGACAGCGCGGCCCAAGTTGAAGCATTGGCTGCCAGCGTGCCTGATACGGGGGATGTCTTTTTGGTCCCCGCTTTTGTCGGATTGGGCGCACCCGACTGGGATGGCCAGGCCAGAGGCGCCTTGGTGGGCATGACGCGAGGCACGGGCCGGGCCCATATCGCCAGGGCCGCTTTGGAGGCCATTGCCTTGCAGACGGCCGATGTATTTCGTGCCATGAGTGCTGACAGCGGATTGGCGCTGACCGAGTTGAGGGTGGATGGCGGTGCCAGCAAAAACGACTTGCTGATGCAAATGCAGGCGAATGTGCTGGGCGTGCCAGTGGTGCGCAGCCTAATCAGTGAAACCACAGCGCTTGGGGCGGCCTATCTGGCAGGGCTGGCCACAGGCTATTGGTCGGGAGCAGACGAGCTGTCGGCGCAATGGCAAGAGGAGCGGCGTTTCTTGCCGCAGTGGGAGGAATCTCAAAGACTGGCCCATGCGCAGCGTTGGCGAGAAGCCGTGGCTCGCTCACGGTCGTGGGCTCAAAACTGAAGCCTGGGGGGGTCTGCAGAGCGCAGACTGGCGGTTCAACGCCAAAACGCGGGCATTAAAGCAGGAAAATTTCGGAAACATGTTGCAGACGACATTTTTTCTGGCATAATCGTGGGCTTCGCCTTGCAAAAGGCGTAGTTATCTGCCCAAACAGAAGCTCAGCAAGTGGTTTGTTGAGTCTATGACGGGTCCAAGACTGATTCCTGCAGGTTGGCTTTTCGGCAAGCTTGCAAGGAATACAAGTTGGGAACAAAGAAATGATCCAGACAGAATCTCGGTTGGATGTGGCCGACAACACCGGCGCCAAGTCCGTGCTGTGCATCAAGGTGCTCGGCGGGTCTAGGCGTCGCTATGCAAGTGTTGGCGACATCATCAAAGTGAGCATCAAAGAAGCCGCCCCGCGTGGTCGCGTCAAAAAAGGCGAGATCTACAGTGCTGTGGTGGTTCGCACTGCCAAGGGCATCCGCCGTGGCGATGGCTCCCTCATCAAATTCGATGGCAACGCAGCCGTGTTGCTGAATGCCAAGTTGGAGCCTATTGGCACCCGCATCTTCGGCCCGGTCACGCGTGAACTGCGTACCGAGAAGTTCATGAAGATCGTGTCTCTGGCTCCTGAAGTACTGTAAGGACGCGCCATGAACAAGATTCGCACAGGCGATGAAATCATCGTCATCACAGGTCGGGATAAGGGTAAGCGCGGCAAAGTCACTGCCCGCGCAACCGATTCCCATGTCTTGATCGACGGTATCAATATCGTTAAAAAGCACGCCAAGCCAAACCCCATGAAGGGCACAACTGGCGGCATCATCGAAAAGGCCATGCCGATTCACCAATCCAATGTGGCCATTTTCAATGCCGCAACGGGTAAGGCTGATCGTGTGGGCGTCAAACTGCAGGCTGACGGAAAACGCGTTCGTGTTTACAAGTCCAGCGGCGAAGAAATCAAGGTGGCATGAGCATGGCACGTTTGCAACAAATCTTCCGCGAAAAAATCGCAGCTGACTTGATCGCCAAATTTGGCTACAAGTCACCCATGCAGGTTCCTCGCATCACCAAGATCACCTTGAACATGGGTGTTTCTGAAGCGGTCGCTGACAAGAAAGTCATGGACCACGCCGTGAGCGACTTGACCAAGATTGCAGGCCAAAAGCCTGTGGTGACCAAGGCCAAGAAAGCCATTGCTGGATTCAAGATTCGCGAAATGCAACCGATTGGTTGCATGGTCACGCTGCGTGGCGTCCAAATGTATGAATTCCTGGACCGTTTCGTGACCGTGGCGCTGCCCCGAGTGCGTGACTTCCGCGGTATTTCGGGTCGCGCGTTTGATGGTCGTGGCAACTACAACATCGGCGTCAAAGAACAGATCATTTTCCCTGAGATTGAGTACGACAAGGTCGATGCCTTGCGCGGTCTCAACATCAGCATCACCACCACGGCCAAGTCTGACGAAGAGTGCAAAGCACTTTTGACAGCTTTCCGCTTCCCCTTCAAGAACTGAGGTGTCACGTGGCTAAAGTAGCTTTGATCGAGCGCGAGCTCAAGCGTGAAAAATTGGCAGCCAAGTACGCAAAAAAATATGCGGAATTCAAAGCCATCGCCAACGATTTCAAGCGCAGCGATGAAGAGCGTGCAGCTGCCCGTCTGGGTCTGCAAAAGCTCCCGCGCAACGCCAACCCGACCCGCCAACGCAACCGCTGTGAAATCACCGGTCGCCCACGCGGTACGTTCCGTCAATTTGGTCTGGGTCGCGCCAAGATCCGTGAAATGGCCTTCGCCGGCCATATCCCGGGCGTGACCAAGGCCAGCTGGTAATCGGCAGGAGATAACAACATGAGCATGAGTGATCCTATTGCCGATCTGTTGACCCGCATCCGCAACGCACAAATGGTGGCAAAAGCCGCCGTGATGGTGCCTTCTTCCAAAGTGAAGGTGGCCATTGCTCAAGTGCTGAAAGATGAAGGCTACATTGATGGCTTCCAAGTCAAAACCGAAGATGGCAAAGCCACCCTCGAAATCGCCCTGAAGTACTACGCTGGCCGTCCGGTCATCGAACGTATTGAGCGCGTGAGCCGCCCTGGCCTGCGTGTTTACAAGGGCCGTGATGCCATTCCCCAGGTCCAAAACGGCTTGGGCGTGGCCATCGTCACCACCCCCCAAGGCGTGATGACCGATCGCAAAGCACGTGCAGCCGGTGTCGGTGGCGAAGTGCTGTGCTACGTCGCTTAAAGGGAGAAAAAGAATGTCCCGCGTAGGAAAAATGCCTGTGACCATCCCCGCTGGTGTGGATGTGTCAGTTAAACAAGATCAGATCAGTGTCAAGGGTTCGGGTGGTCAATTGGCCATCGCATCCAACATGCTGGTGACTGTGACCAACGAAGGTGGCAAATTGAGTTTTGCTCCAGCCAATGATTCTCGCGAAGCCAACGCCATGAGTGGCACCATGCGTCAGCTGGTGAACAACATGGTGAATGGCGTGACCAAGGGCTTCGAGAAGAAGTTGAACCTGGTCGGCGTGGGTTACAAGGCGGCAGCATCCGGTGCCAAATTGAACCTGGCTGTTGGTTATTCACACCCTGTCAACATCGACATGCCTGCTGGCATCACGGTGGCCACTCCGACTGCGACTGAAATCGTGATCAAGGGTGCCGACCGTCAACGTGTTGGCCAAATTGCTGCTGAGATCCGTGCTGTTCGTCCTCCTGAGCCCTACAAAGGCAAAGGCATCCGTTATTCGGATGAGAAGATCACGATCAAAGAGACCAAGAAGAAATAAGGAGCTGCACCATGTTGACCAAGAAAGAGCAGCGTCTGCGTCGTGCACGCCAAACACGCATCCGCATTGCACAGCAAGGCGTGGCCCGTTTGACCGTGAGCCGCACCAACTTGCACATCTACGCCAGCGTTATTTCTGGATGTGGCACCAAAGTGTTGGCCAGCGCCTCCACTGCCGAAGCCGAAGTGCGTACGGCACTGGGTGCAGCAGGCAAAGGCGGCAATGCCGCTGCAGCCACCGTCATTGGCAAGCGCATTGCTGAAAAAGCAAAAGCTGCTGGCGTTGAGAAGGTCGCCTTCGACCGCGCAGGTTTCGCTTACCACGGTCGTGTCAAGGCTTTGGCCGAAGCAGCCCGTGAAGCAGGTCTGCAGTTCTAAACGGATCGGAGTAACAAATGGCTAAATTTACAGCAAAACCGCAGAGCGACGGTCCAGAAGACGGTCTGCGTGAAAAGATGATCGCGGTGAACCGCGTGACCAAGGTGGTCAAGGGCGGCCGTATCCTCGGTTTCGCAGCGTTGACCGTGGTCGGTGACGGCGATGGCAAGGTGGGCATGGGCAAGGGCAAATCGAAAGAAGTGCCAGCAGCCGTGCAAAAAGCGATGGAAGAAGCCCGCCGCAACCTGGCCAAAGTGCACCTCAAAAACGGCACGATTCACCACGCAGTGTTTGGTCATCACGGCGCTGCCCATGTGATGATGGCACCAGCACCTAAAGGTACTGGCATCATCGCTGGCGGTCCTATGCGTGCTGTGTTTGAAGTGGTGGGCATCACGGACATCGTGGCCAAGAGCCACGGTTCATCCAACCCCTACAACATGGTTCGTGCCACATTGGACGCCTTGTCCAACTGCACAACAGCTTCCAACGTAGCTGCCAAGCGTGGCAAGTCCGTTGAAGAGCTGTTCGGCTGAACCGGAGATCGAACATGACGACACAATCAACCGTGAAAGTCCAATTGGTTCGCAGCCCAATTGGCACCAAAGTTTCGCACCGCGCCACCGTTCGTGGCTTGGGTCTGCGCAAGCTCAACTCCGTGAGTGAGCTGCAGGATACGCCCGCAGTGCGCGGCATGATCAACAAGATCAGCTATCTGGTCAAAGTTCTCTAAGAGGCCAATGATGGAACTCAATAGCATCAAGCCTGCAGAAGGCTCCAAGCACGCACCGCGCCGAGTTGGCCGTGGTATTGGCTCCGGTCTGGGAAAAACAGCAGGCCGTGGTCACAAAGGTCAGAAATCCCGTTCGGGTGGTTACCACAAAGTCGGTTTCGAAGGCGGTCAGATGCCTTTGCAACGCCGTCTGCCCAAGCGTGGCTTCAAATCACATTTGCTGAAGTACAACGCTGAAATCACACTGACCACATTGTCCCGTTTGGACTTGGCTGAAGTGGATGTTTTGACACTGAAGCAAGCTGGACTTGTTTCACAAATGGCCAAAGTGGTCAAAGTGATCAACACGGGTGAGTTGACCAAGGCTGTCAAATTGACAGGCATCGGTGCAACTGCAGGTGCAAAGGCAGCCATTGAAGCTGCCGGTGGCACCGTGGTCTGAAACTTGATGGACGAGACACAACGTGGCAACCAACGCTAATCTAACAGCCAAAGCAGGCAAGTACGGTGACTTGCGTCGTCGACTGGTCTTCCTGTTGTTGGCGTTGGTGGTCTACCGCATTGGGGCGCACATTCCTGTGCCCGGCATCGATCCTGACCAGCTCAAGCAGTTGTTCAACGGTCAACAGGGCGGCATCCTGAGCTTGTTCAACATGTTCTCAGGCGGTGCTCTTTCTCGCTTCACCGTTTTTGCTTTGGGCATCATGCCCTACATCTCTGCATCCATTGTGATGCAGCTAATGACTTACGTGGTCCCCATGTTTGAGCAAATGAAGAAGGAAGGCGAATCGGGCCGTCGCAAGATCACCCAGTACACACGTTTTGGTGCTTTGGGCTTGGCATTGTTTCAGTCGTTCGGTATTGCCGTTGCGTTAGAAGCATCCGCTGGTTTGGTGATCAATCCTGGCATGGGTTTTCGCATGACGGCTGTGGTCAGTTTGACTGCCGGAGCGATGTTCTTGATGTGGTTGGGTGAGCAGATCACAGAGCGTGGTCTGGGCAACGGCATCTCGATTCTCATCTTTGCAGGTATTGCTGCAGGTTTGCCAAGCGCACTCGGTGGTTTGTTCGAGCTGGTGCGTACGGGTGCAATGAATCCGCTGATCTCGGTCTTGATCATTGTGTTGGTGGGATTGGTCACTTACTTCGTGGTCTTTGTCGAGCGTGGCCAACGCAAGATCCTTGTGAATTACGCACGTCGCCAGGTGGGTAACAAAGTTTACGGTGGTCAATCTTCGCACTTGCCGCTCAAGTTGAACATGGCCGGTGTGATTCCACCGATCTTTGCTTCTTCCATCATTCTTCTGCCGGCCACCCTGATTGGCTGGTTCAGCTCGGGAACATCTGAAAGTAGCGTGGTTCGGTTCTTCAAGGATGTGGCCAGCGCGTTGGCACCAGGCCAGCCGATCTACGTGATGTTTTACGCTGCAGCCATCATTTTCTTCTGCTTCTTTTACACAGCTTTGGTTTTCAACAGCCGTGAAACAGCCGATAACCTGAAGAAAAGTGGCGCTTTCATTCCTGGCATTCGCCCGGGTGATCAAACAGCCAAATTCATCGACAAGATCTTGTTGCGTTTGACCGCAGTGGGTGCGGCTTACATCACCTTCGTGTGTTTGCTGCCTGAATTTTTGATTCTGAAATACAATGTTCCGTTTTACTTTGGCGGCACTTCTTTGCTGATCATTGTGGTCGTGACCATGGATTTCATGGCCCAAGTACAAAACTACTTGATGTCACAACAGTACGATTCGCTTCTTAAAAAGGCGAGCTTCAAGTCCTGACTGACTTGTTGAAAGTTTGGTAATGAACCCTGAGCTGTTGCGAGGGGCCATATTTTCACCTGGTCTGAGAAGTCTGGGTATCGATGAGTTTTAGGAGAGAACCATGAGAGTTTCTGCTTCGGTGAAAAAAATTTGCCGTAACTGCAAAGTCATCCGCCGTAAAGGCGTTGTTCGTGTGATCTGCACCGATCCACGTCACAAGCAGCGTCAAGGCTGATTGAATTAGTTTTAGAGGACGAAAATGGCACGTATCGCTGGCATCAACATTCCGCCGCACAAACATGCTGAAATTGGCTTGACCGCCATTTTCGGTATTGGTCGCACCCGCGCTCGACAAATTTGCGAGGCCTCCGGCATCGCTTATTCGAAGAAGATCAAGGACCTGACCGACGCAGACTTGGAAAAAATTCGCGACCAGATCGCAGTGTTCACCATTGAAGGTGACTTGCGCCGCGAAACCACCATGAACATCAAGCGTTTGATGGACATTGGTTGCTACCGTGGTTTCCGCCACCGTCGCGGTTTGCCCATGCGCGGTCAGCGTACACGTACCAACGCACGTACTCGCAAGGGTCCGCGCAAGGGTGCTGCGGCGCTGAAAAAATAAGCAGAATTGAGAGACCACCATGGCAAAAGCACAATCCAACAGCGCCGCACAACGTGTCCGCAAAAAAGTCCGCAAGAACATTGCTGACGGTATTGCTCACGTGCACGCTTCGTTCAACAACACCATCATCACGATCACCGATCGCCAGGGCAACGCCTTGTCGTGGGCTTCATCGGGTGGTCAGGGTTTCAAGGGTTCGCGCAAATCGACACCTTTTGCAGCTCAGGTCGCCTCTGAAGTGGCTGGCCGTGCTGCGCAAGAACAAGGCATCAAAAACCTGGACGTCGAGATCAAGGGCCCTGGTCCTGGTCGCGAATCTTCGGTTCGTGCCTTGGGTGCATTGGGCATCCGCATCACGTCGATTGCCGATGTGACACCGGTTCCCCATAACGGCTGCCGCCCTCAAAAGCGCCGCCGTATCTAACTTCAAACCAAGCCCACCGCCAGGCCATGCTTGCATCGCCTGGCTCCCGCATTTGTTGATGCGGCAGCTGCATAAAGGAAAATCAAGTGGCACGCTACCTCGGCCCCAAGGCCAAACTTTCCCGCCGTGAAGGCACGGACTTGTTCCTCAAGAGCGCACGTCGCTCCATTGCGGACAAGTGCAAATTTGACTCCAAGCCAGGCCAACACGGTCGCACTTCGGGTCAGCGCACATCGGACTATGGTCTGCAATTGCGTGAAAAGCAAAAAGTCAAACGCATGTACGGTGTGCTCGAAAAGCAATTCCGCCGCTACTTTGCCGAAGCTGACCGCCGTAAGGGCAACACAGGTTCCAACCTGCTGGCCTTGCTCGAGTGCCGTCTGGACAACGTGGTTTACCGTATGGGCTTTGGCTCGACACGTGCAGAAGCCCGTCAAATGGTTTCGCACAAAGCCATCACCGTGAACGGCCAATCCGTGAACATCCCTTCTTTCCTGGTCAAGGCCGGTGATGTGGTGGCCGTTCGTGAAAAATCCAAAAAGCAAAACCGTGTGGTTGAGGCGCTGCAATTGGCCGCTCAAGTAGGCATGCCTGCATGGGTCGAAGTGAATGCTGATAAAGCAGAAGGCACCTTCAAGAAAGTGCCTGACCGCGACGAATTTGGTGCCGACATCAACGAATCGTTGATCGTTGAACTGTATTCACGTTAATACGTTGTTTCAATCGTTCCCGACGCACAAGGCATTGTGGGTCGGGTGCTTCATCAGCCTTACCGGTGTAACGAACCGGGGGTATTGAGAGGAAGTCTGAATGCAAACCAATCTGTTGAAACCCAAAGCTATCCAAGTCGAACAACTGGCTACCAATCGTGCCAAAGTCACGTTGGAGCCTTTTGAGCGCGGCTACGGCCATACCTTGGGCAATGCACTGCGCCGTGTTTTGCTTTCTTCCATGGTCGGTTATTCCGCCACTGAAGTGACCATTGCTGGTGTCGTGCACGAATACTCCTCCATCGATGGTGTGCAGCAAGATGTTGTGAACATCCTGTTGAACCTCAAAGGTGTCGTGTTCAAGTTGCACAACCGCGATGAAGTCACGCTCAGTTTGCGCAAAGATGGTGAAGGTCCGGTAACGGCTGCCGACATCCAGACACCGCATGATGTTGAAATCATCAACCCTGATCACGTCATTGCAAATCTGTCACAAGGTGGCAAGTTGGACATGCAAATCAAGGTCGAAAAAGGCCGTGGTTATGTGCCCGGCAGCATGCGCCGCTATGCGGATGAGCCAACCAAAGCTTTGGGCCGCATTGTGCTCGACGCCTCGTTCTCGCCGGTCAAGCGCGTAAGCTACACCGTCGAAAGCGCACGTGTGGAGCAGCGCACCGATCTGGACAAATTGGTTATCGAAATCGAGACCAATGGTGCCATCACAGCCGAAGACGCTGTGCGTGCATCTTCCAAGATCTTGGTGGAGCAGCTGGCAGTGTTTGCACAACTGGAAGGCAGCGAGCTGTCGGCCTTTGATGCACCTGCTGTGCGTGGTGGCGCGGGCAGTTTCGATCCGATCCTGTTGCGCCCTGTGGACGAACTCGAACTCACCGTTCGCTCGGCCAATTGCCTCAAAGCAGAAAACATTTACTACATCGGTGACCTGATTCAGCGTAGCGAGAACGAGTTGCTCAAGACCCCTAACCTGGGTCGCAAGTCACTCAACGAAATCAAGGAAGTTCTGGCTTCACGTGGTTTGACTTTGGGCATGAAGCTCGAAGCCTGGCCACCAGCAGGTCTGGAAAAGCGATAATTTGAAGTTCCCGGTTAACTCCGGGGTGTGCACGGGCAGTACCTGATACGGCTGTCTGTTTAATAAAGAAAGGAAAGCACCATGCGTCACGGACACGGCCTTCGTAAACTCAATCGCACCAGTTCGCACCGTCTTGCGATGCTGCAGAACATGATGAATTCGCTCATCGAGCATGAAGTCATCAAAACAACAGTGCCTAAGGCCAAAGAATTGCGCCGCGTCATCGAGCCCATGATCACCTTGGCCAAAGTGGACAACTTGTCGAACCGTCGCTTGGCGTTCAACCGTTTGCGTGACCGCGACAGCGTCACCAAATTGTTCAATGTGTTGGGCCCACGTTCGGCTACGCGCCCTGGTGGTTACACACGCATCCTGAAAATGGGTTACCGCGTGGGTGACAACGCTCCAATGGCCTTGGTTGAATTGGTCGATCGCGCCGAAACTCCTGCTGAAACAGCAGCTGAGTAAGGTATAATTCAGAGATACCGCGGGGTGGAGCAGTCTGGTAGCTCGTTGGGCTCATAACCCAAAGGTCGTTGGTTCAAATCCGGCCCCCGCAACCAAATGTCAGCACAAGTTGCACATCTTAAAAAAGCCCTCCTCGGAGGGCTTTTTTATTGGCCTCTAAATGACCACGCCTACCAACCACAGCGATGAGTGCACGCTCACACGCGCAGTCTTTCAAGCAAACCCTGTAGGGCTGCCTCGACAGTCAGCCTTCGAATAGTTTGCCGATTGCCATCGAAGTACTTGAGTTCGGCAGACGTTTTACCGCCGATACACCAAGCAATCCACACGGTGCCCACTGGTTTACCCGGGCTGCCTCCCGTTGGGCCTGCAACACCCGTCACGGCCACAGCAGCAACAGCTTTGGAACGGTACACAGCGCCCAGGGCCATGGCCAGTGCGACGGGTTCGCTGACAGCGCCGTTCAACTGAATCAACTCAGGCGAGACACCCAACATGTGCGCTTTCGCTTCGTTGGAATAGGACACAAACCCGCGGTCAAACCAAGCACTTGATCCGGACAAATCGGTGCATTCAGCCGCGATCAGCCCACCCGTGCAACTCTCGGCTGTTGCCAACATCCATTGCCGCGCAGTCAGTTGCAGGGCAACAAGCTCGACCAATTTTTGCATCACCAGATCCTCCACAAAGCAATCACCAGCAGGGTGCAAAAAGCGGCCACCAGGTCGTCCCAAAGGATGCCCCAGCCACCGCGCCAGCCAAAACCTTTGAACAATCGATCTGCCCAAGCGACAGGACCTGGTTTGACCGCATCAAAAAAACGAAATAACACAAAGGCGGCCAATTGAGTGGCCAAACCACTGGGTGCGAGCATAAAAAGGATAAGCCATATGGCAACAATTTCGTCCCAGACAATGGCGCCTGGGTCACTGATGCCCATGTGGCGGGCGGTCACGGTACAAGCCCACCACCCCATAAGCACAGCACAAGCAATGATCCACGCTTGGCTTGAAATGCCGAATTGTTGTTGAATCAGCAGCCAGGACGCCCATCCCCACAAGCTGCCCACTGTGCCGGGTGCTTTGGGCGAGAGTCCTGAGCCGAAACCCAGGGCGATGGCGTGTGCAGGGTGCCTCAGCATGAAAGCAGCACTGGCGCGCACAGGGGCATGAGGTGAATCGGTCAAGACGGCCCTCTTTAAGCAAAGTGGTCAAAAGAACACAGCGCAGGGGTGATCGCAAGACCGTGTGCGTCGCGCAAAATCAGGCCCCGCTGCGCGGTGATGCGTCCGATACGTGTGACACGCGTGCCCGTCATCTCAGCGGCAAGCTGCACTTGTCGTGATGTAGAAGGCGGGGCGGTGAAAACCAGCTCGTAGTCGTCGCCACCTGAAAAAACACAATGGAGGGCCAGATCTTCAGGGCAGTGCCACAAAGCGTGGGTTGCCATCAGACGGCTGGCAAGGGACGCATCGATCTCGGCCCCCACATGGCTTGATTGGAGAATGTGTCCCAAGTCGCCAACCAAACCGTCGCTGATGTCGGCCATGGCGGTGGCTGTGCCACGCAGGGCTTGGCCAAGCGCCACTCGCGGATCTGGGCATTCCAATCGCTGACGGGCAGCCGAAAAAACCGATTCGGGCAGGCTGATTGCGCCACGAAAAGCTTGGAGGGCCAAACGTGCATCGCCTAAAAATCCACTGACGTACACATCGTCATCCACTTGGGCATTGCGACGCAAAATCACTTGCCCATGCGGCACATCGCCCATGACCGTGATGGCGATGTTCAGCGGGCCCTGTGTGGTGTCTCCGCCAATCAGTTCACAAGCATGGGCATCGGCCAGGTTAAACAATCCCTGGGTAAAGCTGGACAGCCAATCTTCGTCAACCCGTGGCAATGAAAGAGACAGCAAAAAAGCCTGGGGTGTCGCACCACACGCAGCCAAGTCGCTCAAGTTAACGGCCAGGGACTTATGGCCCAAATATACGGGGTCTACCGTGCTCAAAAAATGGCGGCCTTCGACCAGCATGTCGGCGGACAAGGCCAACTGATGGCCCTCGCGCGGAGTCCAAACCGCACAGTCATCACCCACGCCAACGTTGGCTTGGCGGGGTGGGCGCTTGAAGTAGCGTTCAATCAGGTCAAATTCACCCATGGCACAGAGCTTAACCGCAAGGCAAGCGGCGGGATCGAGACAGGATCAATGCAGTGTGCGTCCGGCGGATGAGCTGCCCGAGGCATCCAGCACAAACTTGGCAATGGGCGCATCAAAACGTTGGCCATCTTCAGAGACAAAAAAATAGCTGCCGTGCATGGTGCCGCTGGCAGCACGCAAACGGCAGCCGCTGGTGTACTGGAAAGCCTCACCGGGTCGCAGCAGCGGTTGTTGCCCTACCACCCCCAAACCCTTGACCTCGTCGATGTGGCCCTTTTCGTCCTGGATGATCCAGTGCCGGGAAATCAGCTGCACCGGCGTCTTGCCTGTGTTGGTCACCGTCACGGTGTATGTAAAAGCATAAACATCCTGCAAGGGGTTGCTTTGGTCGGCCACGTACTGGGGCAACACATCAATATGAACTTGGTGAGCAGACATGTGTGCATGTTAACTGCGACAATTCGTGCATGACAAGTCGCTACAAAATTGCCCCTTCCATTCTCTCGGCTGATTTCTCATGTCTGGGCGCAGAAGTCAAAAGCGTCATCGACGCCGGTGCCGACTGGATCCATTTTGATGTCATGGACAACCATTACGTGCCCAACCTCACCTTTGGCCCCATGATTTGCCAAGCCCTCAAGCCACATGCCAAAACGGCATCCGGTGTGGCCGTGCCGATCGATGTGCATTTGATGATCTCGCCAGTCGATGCGCTGGCAGCGTCTTTTGCAGAAGCTGGTGCCGATCTCATCAGCTTCCACCCGGATGCCAGCGCCCATGTGCACCGTAGCATTCAGGCCATCAAGAGCAAGGGCGTCAAGGCCGGTCTGGTGTTCAACCCGGCCGAACCCCTGGATGTGCTGGAGTGGACGATCGACGAGATCGACCTGATCCTTATCATGAGCGTGAACCCCGGCTTTGGGGGCCAAAGCTTCATCGATTCGGCCTTGCGCAAGGTCGAGCTGGCACGTCAGTGGATCGAGCGAAGCGGACGTGACATTCGGCTGGAAGTGGACGGGGGCATCAAGGCCGACAACATCCGCCAAGTGGCCGATGCCGGGGCAGACACCTTTGTGGCGGGCAGCGCGATCTTCGGCAAACCCGACTACAAAGCCGTGATCGACCAGATGCGTGTCGCTTTGGGTTAATGCCATGAAAACTGTGCCGGATCTGATGGAGGTCGATGCGGTCATTTTTGACTTGGACGGCACCTTGGTGCATACCTTGGGCGACTTTCAGGTGGCCTTGAATCGAACCATGGCCGATTTGGACTTGCCCCCGGTGTCGGATGCGCTCATCGCGCAAACCATTGGCAAAGGCTCCGAGCACCTGATCCGCACCTTGCTGGCGCATCAGATCGCCCAGCCTGAAGTCAAGGGCGTGGGTCAGGCTTGCCCGGCCCTTTCGGTGGACGCCCTTTTCGGCCGCGCCTGGCAGCGCTACCAGCACCACTATTTGTCGATCAATGGGCAGTTTGCCGATGTGTACCCTGGCGCACTGGAGGCGCTCGAGGACTTGGCCGCGCAGGGCATGCCCATGGCCTGCTTGACCAACAAGCCTTTGGCCTTTGCCCGTGATTTGTTGAAAGAAAAGTCCCTGACAAAATTCTTTGGCCCCGTGTTTGGCGGTGACAGTTTCGAGCGCAAAAAGCCCGATCCTTTGCCCTTGCTCAAAACCTGTGAGGCACTGGGGACAAGCATCACACGCACCTTGATGGTGGGGGACTCCAGCAACGACGCGGTGGCCGCGCATGCTGCAGGTTGTCCAGTGGTGCTGGTCACTTACGGCTACAACCACGGTCAGCGCGTGCAAGACACGCCTGCGGCCGCCTGGTTGGACACGCTGGCCGACCTGCCAAAGCGCCTGTACACCATCGACAAATGATGTGAGGCCCAGAAGGATGCATATCCGGTGAAAATCATCAACCGGGCTTTGCTACACTTGGCATACCATGTTCATCATCCACAGCCACTCCAGCGCAGCCAGCCTGCCGAGCCGTTCCCCTGCGGAAGGCCGGGGAGCCTGGCCCTGGCGTCGGCCAGCCTGACCCCATCGACCGTGCGGCTCGCCCGCCACCCGCGCCCGTATTCATGCTCACCATGATTGGGCACCTGGATGAATGAAAAGCACCTCGAGCGAGGTCGCTGAGCGCTTTGGAGGCTTTAGCCTGTGATCACCGAACTTGAATTCAAAAGCCTGGCCAGTCAAGGCTACAACCGCATTCCCCTCATACTGGAAGCCTTTGCGGACCTGGAAACCCCCCTGTCGCTTTACCTGAAGCTGGCCCACACCAAGGACAACGGCAAATACAGTTTTTTGCTTGAATCGGTGGTGGGCGGCGAACGGTTTGGACGCTACAGCTTCATTGGCCTGCCCGCCCGCACTTTGTTGCGCGCCAGCGGTTTTGGTGCCGAGGCCAAGACCGAAGTGGTGCGCGACGGTCTTGTGATCGAGACTGCAGACGGTAACCCCCTCGATTTCATTGAGCAATACCAAAAGCGTTTCAAGGTGGCCTTGCGCCCGGGATTGCCGCGTTTTTGTGGTGGCTTAGCGGGCTATTTTGGCTACGACGCCGTGCGCTATATCGAGAAAAAACTCGAAAATTCCTGCCCACCCGACACCTTGGGCACGCCAGACATCTTGCTACTGCAGTGTGAAGAACTGGCCGTGATCGACAACCTGTCGGGCAAGCTCTACCTGATTGTTTACGCCGACCCCGCCACGCCCGAGGCCTATGTGGCAGCCAAAAAACGACTGCGCGACCTGAAAGAGCAGCTCAAGTACTCGGTGAGCGCTCCGGTCGTCAAACCCACCCAGTCGTACCCGGCCGAGCGTGACTTTGCCAAGGCCGATTACATCGCTGCTGTGGAAAAAGCCAAGGAGCTCATTGCAGGCGGCGACTTCATGCAGGTGCAAGTGGGGCAACGCATCAAGAAGCGGTACACCGAGAGCCCACTCTCGCTGTACCGGGCGCTGCGCTCGCTGAATCCCAGCCCCTACATGTATTTCTACAACTTCGGTGACTTCCATGTCGTCGGGGCCAGCCCAGAAATTTTGGTGCGCCAAGAGCAAACCGAAGAGGGCGCCAAAGTCATCATCCGCCCCTTGGCAGGCACACGCCCACGCGGCGCAACCCCGGAAAAAGACAAGGCTGCAGAACAGGAATTGATCAACGACCCGAAAGAGCGGGCTGAGCATGTGATGCTGATCGATCTGGCGCGCAACGACATTGGCCGCATCGCCCAAATTGGCTCGGTCAAGGTGACGGAGGCCTTTGTGGTGGAGCGCTACAGCCACGTCATGCACATCGTGAGCAACGTCGAAGGCCTGCTGAACGAGGGCATGAGCAACATGGACGTGCTCAAAGCCACCTTCCCGGCCGGTACTTTGACCGGTGCCCCCAAGGTGCATGCGATGGAGCTGATCGACCAGTTTGAGCCCGTAAAGCGCGGCATTTATGGTGGGGCGTGTGGCTACATCAGTTATGCGGGCGACATGGACGTGGCCATTGCGATTCGCACCGCCGTCATCAAGGACCAGACGCTGTATGTGCAGGCTGCTGCGGGGGTGGTGGCCGATTCGGTGCCTGAGATGGAATGGCGCGAAACCGAACACAAGGCGCGCGCCTTGTTGCGGGCCAGTGAGTTGGTCGAAGAAGGCTTGGAGTGATCATGGCGAAAAAAATCAAACTCCTGATGGTCGACAACTATGACTCCTTCACCTTCAACATCGTGCAGTACTTTGGTGAACTGGGTGCAGAGGTCGAAGTCTTTCGCAACGACGAAATCACCCTGGAAGGCATTGCGGCCCGCCAGCCAGACCGTTTGGTGATTTCGCCTGGGCCCTGTTCTCCAGCCGAGGCGGGCATTTCGGTGGCGGCCATTCAACACTTCGCGGGCAAGTTGCCCATTTTGGGCGTGTGCTTGGGGCATCAGAGCATTGGCGCAGCCTTTGGGGGCCAAATCGTTCGGGCTCAAGAATTGATGCACGGCAAAACCAGTGTCATCACCACCACGCAACAAGGCGTGTTTGCGGGCTTGCCTGAACAATTCACCGTCAACCGCTACCACTCGCTGGCCATTGAGCGGGCTACTTGCCCGCCTTGCCTGAAAGTCACGGCCTGGACCGATGATGGTGAGATCATGGGCGTACGCCACACCGAACTCGACATCGAGGGCGTGCAGTTTCACCCGGAATCCATCCTCACCGAGCATGGCCACGCCATGCTCAAGAACTTTCTGGAGCGGCCATGATTGATTTACGCAGCGACACCGTCACCCAGCCCACCGCCGCCATGCGCGAGGCCATGCTGGCAGCACCCGTGGGCGACGATGTATTTGGTGATGACCCCACGGTCAACGCCTTGCAGGAACACATCGCACAGATCACCGGCAAAGAAGCGGCGCTGTTCATGCCTTCGGGTACGCAGAGCAACCTGTGCGCCCTGATGGCACATTGCGAGCGGGGCGACGAGTACATCGTGGGCCAAAACGCCCACACTTACCGCTACGAAGGCGGCGGCGCGGCCGTGCTGGGCAGTATTCAGCCGCAGCCCCTGCCGCAAAGCAAAGTAGGCGAAATGGCGCTGGCCGACATCGCCGCAGCCATCAAACCCATCGATTGCCACTTTGCCCGAACACGCTTGCTGGCGCTGGAAAACACCTGGAACGGCCACCCTATGTCGTCTGCTTATCTGGCGCAAGCCACAGGCTTGGCCCGGCAGCATGGCTTGGCCGTGCATCTGGACGGCGCACGGCTGTTCAATGCGGCCGTGGCACAGGCCGAGGGTGGATCGGTCACGGCCAGCGTGCGCCGCATCGTGGACCACTTCGACAGCGTCTCCGTGTGTTTCAGCAAGGGCTTGGGCGCGCCTGTGGGCTCGGCCTTGTGCGGCTCGCATGAACTGATCGCCAAGGCGCTGCGCTGGCGCAAGGTGCTGGGCGGTGGTTTGCGCCAGTCCGGCATTTTGGCCGCTGCGGCTTTGCACGCGCTGGACCACCATGTCGAGCGCTTGGCCGATGACCATGCGCTGGCGCAGCGGCTGGCCCAAGGCCTGCAAGGTGTGCCGGGCCTGAGTGTGCGTTCT
This sequence comes from Limnohabitans sp. Rim8, assembly GCA_945897795.1. Taxonomy (GTDB): domain Bacteria; phylum Pseudomonadota; class Gammaproteobacteria; order Burkholderiales; family Burkholderiaceae_C; genus Limnohabitans_A. The sequence continues at coordinate 50,040 of CAMDFT010000011.1, forward strand.
GCGCAAACCAATATTGTGTTTGTGGATGTGGCCGATGGCCGAGGCCCCGCCTTGTTGGCCGATCTCAAAGCCCAGGGTGTTTTGGCCACGGGCTTGATTGGATTGCGCTTTGTCACGCACCTGGGGGTGGATGCTGCAGGCATCGACCAGGCCATAGCCTGCATCCAGCGCTTTATGGTGAACACATCTGCACAGATAAGCCCTGCTTCCACCCGAGTAGGCATTTACTGAAGCCATGCCCGAAACGCAGCAAGTCCTGATGTTTATGCTGGCCGGTGTGCTGCTCAACCTCACGCCCGGGCCGGATGTGCTCTACATCGTCAACCAGTCGTTGCGCGGTGGTGTGCGGCGTGGGTTGGTCGCCGCCTGGGGCGTCACGGCGGGGTGTTTCGTGCATGTGGCTGCAGCCGCTTTGGGACTGGGGGCCGTTTTGGCCACCTCGGCAGACGCCTTCAATCTGATCAAGTGGATGGGTGCCGCATACCTGTTGTGGATGGGAGGGCGTCTGTTGTGGCGCACATCCCCAAGCCCTGGCGATAGCGCGATGGCCCATCAACAGTCGGGGATGGCCCACTCTGGCCAGCATGGGGATGTGCTTGCCTCCAAAGAAGAGAGCGGTTTGCTGGCCGTTTTCTTTGGCGCTTTTGCCACAAACGCCCTGAACCCGAAAGTGGCGCTGTTTTTTCTGGCCTTTGTGCCGCAATTCATCCCAGCGCAAGCCACCGACCCAGCCTGGTCTTTCGTGCTCTTGGGCTGCTTGTTTAACCTGAACAGTTTGCTGGTGTGCATGGGCTGGGCCTTGGCCGCCTCTTGGCTGGCTCACCGGGCCCAAGGCATGCAGCGCGTCATGCACCACATGGACCGGCTGGCCGGTTTGCTGTTTGTCGGCTTTGGTCTGAAGCTCGCCTTGACCGATGCGCCTTCGCACTGAATATTTCTACGAAACCCATCATCCAAGAGGAAACCCACCATGCCCATCACCCCTCAGGAAGCGCTGCAACGCACCATCGAGCACCGCGAAATTTTTCATGACGAGATGCTGCACATCATGCGCATGATCATGAATGGTGCGTTGTCACCCGTCATGACGGCGGCGCTCATTACGGGTCTGCGCGTGAAGAAGGAAACCATTGGCGAAATCACCGCCGCCGCCCAGGTCATGCGCGAGTTTTCGACCAAGGTGCACGTGCCCGATCCCACGCACCTGGTGGACATCGTGGGCACGGGGGGCGATGGGGCCCACACCTTCAACATCTCGACCTGCGCCATGTTTGTGGCCGCGGCTGCTGGGGCCAAAACCGCCAAGCACGGTGGGCGCAGCGTCAGCAGCAAATCGGGCAGCGCCGATGTGGTCGAGGCGCTGGGTGGCAACATCCACCTGTCGCCAGAGCAGATCGCGCGCTCGATCGAAGAAGTGGGCATCGGCTTCATGTTTGCGCCCAACCACCACCCGGCCATGAAAAACGTGGCCCCGGTGCGCAAAGAGTTGGGTGTCCGCACGATTTTCAACATCCTCGGCCCCTTGACCAACCCGGCCAGCGCACCGAACATCTTGATGGGTGTGTTCCACTCCGACCTGGTGGGCATTCAGGTGCGTGCCCTGCAACGCTTGGGGGCTGAACATGCGGTGGTGGTTTATGGGCGGGATGGCATGGACGAAATCAGCCTGGGCGCAGCCACCTTGGTGGGCGAGCTCAAAAACGGCCAGATCACCGAATACGAAATTCACCCCGAGGACTTTGGTCTGACCATGGCCAGCAACCGGGCCCTGAGAGTGGACACGCCCGAGGAGTCCATGGCCATGCTGCGGGGTGTGCTGGACAATCAGCTTGGCGCAGCGCGCGACATCGTCATGATCAATGCAGGCGCAGCCCTTTACGCGGCTAACGTGGCCAGCAGCATCACCGATGGTCTTGCGCTTGCACGTGTGGCCATCGAATCCGGTGCGGCCAAAGCCAAGCTGGCGCAGTTTGTGGCCTTTGGCCAGAAGGCGTCCTGAGCCATTTCAAAAAACGGTGCCACCGAGCCCGCACAGAAAGAAAATCATGAGTGACATCTTGGACAAAATCGTCGCGGTCAAACGCGAAGAAGTGGCTGCGGCCCTGAAGCAAAAATCGCTGGCCGTGGTGCGCGCCGATGCCGAAAGCCGCGTGCTGACCCGTGACTTTGAAGGCGCTATGCTTGCCAAGATCGCCGCCGGCCAAGCTGCGGTGATCGCCGAAATCAAAAAAGCCAGCCCTTCAAAAGGCGTGCTGCGTGCCGACTTCATCCCGGCCGACATCGCCCAAAGCTATGCTGAGCATGGCGCAGCGTGCTTGTCTGTTTTAACGGACAAGCAGTTTTTTCAGGGCAGCGTGGACTTCCTGAAGCAAGCCCGTGCCAGCTGCGACCTGCCGGTGCTGCGCAAGGATTTCATGATCGATGCCTATCAGGTGTACGAAGCCCGGGCCATGGGGGCTGATGCCATCTTGCTGATTGCCGCCTGTCTGGACGATGCCCACATGGCCGAGATGGAAGCCGTGGCCCGCAGCCTGGACATGGCCGTGTTGGTGGAAGTGCACGACAACGCCGAACTGGAGCGCGCTTTGAAACTGAAAACGCGCCTGGTCGGCATCAACAACCGCAACCTGAAAACCTTCGAAGTGTCCCTGCAGACCACCCTGGACATGTTGCCCGATGTACCGGCTGATCGTTTGTTGGTCACCGAAAGCGGTATTCAAACCCCAGAAGATGTCCTTCGGATGCGCGAGGCGAAAGTCAATGCATTTTTGGTGGGCGAAGCTTTCATGCGTTCGAGCGAGCCCGGTGAGGCGCTGTCCAAACTATTTGCCTGATGTCCCGCATGCTGGTTCAGCAGAGTCTGGCGTTTGAAGATAGCGCCTTGGTGGCCGATCGGTTGCTGAGCTGGCCCCCAGATTTACAAAAACTGGATGAGGGGTGGCGGACGCATGTGGTCAAGTTTTTGACCTCGCCGGTTGGGCAAGCCTTGTCTGCGCGTATGACCGATACCCTGAGTTCTGGGGCCATCATCTATCCACCAGATCCTTTCCGGGCGCTGAGCTTGACCCCGCTGAGCCAGGTGCGTGTGGTGATTCTGGGTCAAGACCCTTACCACGGACCGGGCCAGGCAGAAGGATTGGCCTTTTCGGTGGCGTCTGGGGTGCGCTTGCCACCCAGTTTGCGCAATATTTTCAAGGAGTTGCAGCAAAGTCTGGGTGTGCCTATGCCCACGAACGGGTCTCTGGTGCGCTGGGCAAGGCAAGGGGTCTTGCTGCTCAACACTTGTTTGACGGTACAAGACGGCCAAGCGGCCAGCCATGCTCGCTGGGGTTGGGAGATTTTGAGCGATGAACTGGTCAAAAATGTAGCCCAAAACGCTACGCCGGTGGTGTTCATGTTGTGGGGTTCGCAAGCTCAGGCCAAAAAGACGTTGATCGAACAAGCCGCAAGCGCTGCCAAGCATTTGGTGCTGCTGGCCAATCACCCTTCTCCCCTTTCGGCCTTGCGCCGCCCCGTGCCCTTTTTAGGCTGCGATCATTTTGCTCAGGCGAATGCTTTTCTTGAGGAATGCGGCGGAAAAGCCATCGATTGGTGAAAATTTCGTGGGCCATCTTGCAGCGCGTCACAAAAAGATGGCATAATATGAGGCTCGCTTCTGGAGGGGTGCCCGAGTGGCTAAAGGGGGCAGACTGTAAATCTGTTGGCTTACGCCTACACTGGTTCGAATCCAGTCTCCTCCACCAGCAAACTGGCTTAAGCCGGATTGATTTGAGCAATTGGAAATGGTTTCCAAGCATTGGCGCAGCAACCACTCGTGCGGCGCAATCAGTGCGGGAGTAGTTTAATGGTAGAACCTTAGCCTTCCAAGCTAATGACACGGGTTCGATTCCCGTTTCCCGCTCCATCGAACCGGTTGAAGTTTGTTAGATGTTTTCGCCCTTGTGGCTCAGTGGTAGAGCACTCCCTTGGTAAGGGAGAGGTCGCGGGTCCGATTCCCGCCAAGGGCACCAGTTTTGGGGCGTACATCGTAAGTTGTGCGCCCTCAGTTTTGGTTGTTGACCGCTACTTTTCGGAGTCGAAGATATGGCAAAAGAGAAATTTGAACGGACCAAGCCCCACGTCAACGTGGGCACCATCGGTCACGTTGACCACGGCAAAACCACGCTGACTGCCGCCATCACCACCGTGTTGGCTGCCAAGTTCGGCGGTGCTGCCAAAGCGTACGACCAGATCGACGCTGCACC
>CAMDFT010000012.1 GCA_945897795.1 Limnohabitans sp. Rim8
CAGGCTGATGATGTAGTTGCCGTGGTTTTGCGCGCACTCGGGCAAGAAGATGCCGGGGGTGCGGGTAGCACCGGTCTCGCTCAAAAAGCTCCAAGCGTCGTCGGTCACGGGTTGGTTCAGCGGGGCGCCCATTTCCTTCCAGTTGGGGAACAGTTCGGTCAGGGCCTTGGGGTCCATGATCGCGCCGCTCAGGATGTGGGCACCGGGCTCGCCGCCTTTTTCCAGCACCACCACCGACACGTCTTGGCCTTTTTCAGCGGCCAGTTGCTTGAGGCGGATGGCGGTGGACAGGCCAGCGGGTCCGCCGCCGACCACGACCACGTCGTATTCCATGGATTCGCGGGGGCCGTAGGTGCTCAAAATTTCTTCGGGGCTCATGAAAGTCTCTGTTCAAAGTTGGGGTTGGGGATGCCACGCACCGGGGTGTCGGGCTTGTGACTCATTTTATGCGGCAGAGCACGGGTTCCCCCGCACAATGGTGCGATGGGTGGGTTACTGCTGAAAAGATGGTTTTTAGAGAGGAATATGTCATGGCTTATGAAATTGATTTGTCGGGTCGCGTGGCCCTCGTCACCGGCGCTTCGGGCGGCTTGGGTGCGCAATTTGCCAAAACCCTGGCTGCAGCTGGGGCGGGCGTGGTGCTGGCCAGCCGCCGCATAGAAAAACTCAAGGACCTGAGGGCCGAAATCGAGGCCGCTGGGGGCGACGCCCATGTGGTCGAGATGGATGTGACCGACCGCCACAGCATTGCGGCGGCTGTGGCCCACGCCGAGACCAAGATGGGCAGCATCGATATTTTGGTGAATAACTCGGGCGTTAGCACCACCCAGCGCATTCAGGACGTGACCGAAGAAGACTACGACTTCATCATGAACACCAATGTGCGCGGTGCGTTTTTTGTAGCGCAAGAAGTGGGCAAACGCATGCTGGCCCGCGCCAAAGGGGCTGCGCCGGGCAGCTTCACGGGTGGGCGCATCATCAACATCGCCTCGATGGCGGGTCTGAAAGTCTTGCCGCAAATTGGCGTGTACTGCATGAGCAAGGCGGCCGTGATCCAGATGACCAAGGCCTTTGCGGTGGAGTGGGGCAAGTTTGGGATCAACGTGAACGCGATTTGCCCGGGGTACATCGACACCGAAATCAACCACCACCACTGGCAAACCGAGCAGGGCCAAAAGCTCATCAGCATGTTGCCGCGCAAGCGCGTCGGCCAGCCGCAAGACCTGGACGCTTTGTTGATGCTGCTCGCCAGCGATCAGAGCCACTTCATCAATGGCGCGGTGGTATCGGCCGACGACGGTTTCGCTGTCTGAGGGCCAAGCCATGAAGCTGGAAATCCCTGAGCGGAAAAAATTTGTCAATGAGTTGGTCATTCCTATCCGCTGGGGTGACATGGACGCCATGGGCCACGTCAACAACACGGTGTATTTCCGGTACTTGGAAAGCACCCGCATTGACTGGTTCGACAAGATCGGATTCATGCCCAACCCGCAGGGCGAAGGTCCGGTGATCGTCAATGCGTTTTGCAATTTCTACCAACAGTTTGAATACCCGGGCAGCATTCTGGCCAAGATGTTTGTGAGCGATCCGGGGCGAACCACGTTTGAGACTTGGTGCACGCTGGAGCGCACAGATCAACCTGGCGTCGTGTTTGCCGCCGGGGGCGCGACCACCATTTGGGTGAATTTTCCCAATCAAAAAGCTGTGGCTCTGCCCGACTGGGTGCGGGCCTTGGTCAGCGACTGATTGCTGTTGTGTTTGGTGGGAGCGCACCCCGTGCGCGAATGCTTCAAGCTGTTGTTGAAGCCGTTCCGCCCACCGCACGCCATTGGTCGGCATGGCTTTCCAGCCACTCTTTCGACAAGGTGGCGCTGCCCACTTGCATGGGGTGAAAGTCTTTGCGGGTGTATTCCCAAAAGGGTTTGGCCACGCGCCAGACCATGCCGTGGCGGCCGAACAAGAACTTGCTGGCCGACCACCAGGTGGAGGGCTTGAACAGTGTCTTGTCGTGCCAGAGGTTGTTGACCGTTTGGCGGAAAACGTCGGTGCTGAACTGGATCGTCACGTACCAAAACCAGCGCATGCGCCAAGTGTGGTTGCCGCCCAAGCGTTGGTAAAGGTCAAAGGCCACACATTTGTGCTCAGACTCTTCAGCCGCATGCCAACGCCAGAGGGTTTTGAGAGGGTCTTCGGCCTTGGCAAACCAGTCGCCCGCTTGGTCCATTCGGTCCAATGTCAGGTCGCCAAAAATCGAGGTGTAGTGCTCAAAAGCGGCGGTGATGGCCAGCTCGTGCAGATAACCCTTGTCGCTTTTGCTGAAGAATTCATCGCGGCCCTTTTTCAGACGTTGCTCAGCGCGAGGCCCCCAGTGGTTGACCAAGCCTTGCTTTTCCAAGTGCGCGTTGTACAGGGCATGCAGGTGGCGGTGGGTCGCTTCTTGGCCTACAAAGCCTTTGGTAATTTGCTTGAGTTCGGCGTTTTCGGGCGTGTCGGGCAACTGCTTGGCCCCTGCTTTGACCGCATCGATAAAAGACTGCTCGCCCACCGGAAAGCTCATGGACAAGGCGTTGGCATAAGCCGTCAAAAATGCATCGCCACCGTTCCAGTGTCGCGAGATACCTTGGCTCAGGTCCACGCTTAGGCGGCGCACGGTCAGCTCGGTCGGGGCGGAGGGGTAATTGTTCATGGTGGGGATCATCGGCAAATAAGTCAGAATATGAGCATTGTTCAGGTTTTACAAAGACTTGGCAACTCGTTATCTGCTCACATTCTAAAAAAGGCTTTTCATGCCCGCTGCCAAACCCGATGCAAAACCCGCCATCAAGCCGCAAGCCAAGTCCCAGGCCGATCTCAGCCTGCGTCGCCAGCCCTCGCAGGCGCGGGCACAGCAGACCATGCAAACCTTGTTCAAGGCCGCAGCTCAGATTTTGGACAAGGAAGGCGAGGGCGGTTTGACCACGAACAAGGTGGCGGCAGCGGCCGGTTTTTCGATTGGCACGCTCTACCAGTACTTCCCAAGCAAAGAGGTGTTGGTGCGGGCCATGGCCGCGCGCGGCCAAGAGATGGTGCTGCAAGAGCTGGGGCGGTACCTCAGCGAGCTGGAAAACCTGCCCGATGTGCGGGAGCTGGACGGACGGGAGTTGCTGGGCCAGGCCATACGCATTTTGGTGCGGGGCTTTGCCACGGGCAAGGGCCTGAGCCAAAGCCTGATCCGCCTGTGCTGGACACTGGAAAAGCCCGATGAAACCGCCAGTGCTGTGCGACAGGTGGCCGACCGGCTGGCCATCTTTTTTGAACGCATCGGTCACCCCGCGCTGCAAACACCCAGCCCGGCGCAACTGTTTGTGCTGACCCGCTCGGTCATTGGCACACTGCGCAGCGCCAGCCTGGAAAAATCACCCCTCTTGGGCAGTCCCGCGTTTGAAGAAGCCTTGATACAAATGGCTTGGGCTTTGCTGGCCCGGCCGCAAGTGCTTCAGGCTGCGGGTTTGGCCTTGGGTGCGCGGCCCATCAAATAAAACTCGGGGTTGGGCATCATGCCGCTGAAGCTGGCCATGCGGTTACTCAGACCAAAGAACGCAGTGATGGCCGCGATGTCCCAAATGTCTTCGTCGTTGAAGCCGTGCGTGTGCAGGGCGGCAAAGTCGGCGTCTTCCAACTGGTCAGAGTGGTCGCAAACCTTGAGCGCAAAGTCCAGCATGGCGCGCTGGCGAGGGCTGATGTCGGCCTTGCGGTGGTTGATGGCCACTTGGTCTGCCACCAGCGGTTTCTTTTCGTAAATGCGCAAAATAGCGCCGTGTGCCACCACGCAATACAGGCACTTGTTGGCCGCGCTGGTGGTGGTCACGATCATCTCGCGCTCGCCTTTGGTCAGGCCGCTCTCGCGCCCCACCGACTCGGGCACCATCAGGGCGTCGTGGTAGGCAAAGAAAGCGCGCCACTCAGCGGGCCGGCGTGCAAAGGCCAGAAAAACATTGGGCACAAAACCGGCTTTTTCTTGCACCTCCAGCACTTTGGCTTTGATGTCGTCAGGCAAGTCATTGATTTCGGGGGCAGGGTAGCGTGTTGTCATGGGTGTGCTCGTCAGAGGTTTCAAAATGTTTATGCTTGGCTTATTTTCCACCAACTTGGACCTTCACCATGACCGCTTTGAACACCCCAGCTGCCCAGTCAGCGCCGCTTGAATGGCCAACCGATGCCGATTTCCAAAACGGGCTGGTTACGCGCAGCCAAGTCGTTGGGGCAGATTATGTCGAGCGGGCTTTGGGCGGTGCGACCGAGTTCACACAGCCCATGCAAGAGTTCATCACGCGTAACGCCTGGGGCAATGTCTGGCAGCGTCCGGGGCTTGACCTCAAAACCCGCAGCCTGATCACCGTGGCCATGCTCACGGCCCAAGGCAAGCAGCAAGAACTCAAGGCGCATGTTCGCGGTGCCCTGAACAACGGTGCCACACCAGAAGAAATCCGCGAACTCATGCTGCACGCCACCGTTTACTGTGGTTTTCCGACAGCGATTGACGCGTTCCGAAGTGCCACAGAGGTCATTGAGCCCAAGACTTGATGGCTTGAGTAACCTAGGCATCAGGCTTAGATTGACGTTTGAGTGCTTTTCCATCATCTTCGGATGAGGAGATAAAACATGGAATTTTCAGAACTCATCAAGGCCCGAAAAAGTGTTCGCGGTTACCAACAAAAACAAGTCCCTCGCGAGGTGATCGAAGACATCCTCTCGGTGGCCAAATGGTCGCCCTCGTCGATGAACACGCAGCCCTGGTATGTGCATGTGGTTACGGGCGAACCATTGGATCGGATCCGTCGGGGCAACACCGAGAACATGGTCAAGGGCGTGCCCCCTAAGCGCGACTTTCCGATGAAAGAGTCCTACGAGGGCATCCACCGCAAGCGCCAAGTCGACATCGCAATTCAGCTGTTTGATGTGATGGGCATTGCCCGTGATGACAAAGAGCGTCGCACCGATTGGGTGATGCGCGGTTTCCGCCAGTTCGATGCGCCTGTGTCGCTGGTGCTGACTTACGACAAATACCTGGAGCCTGCGGCCATCAGCCAGTTTGATTTGGGGGCCTTGTCGCACGCCATTGTGCTGGCTGCCTGGGAGCGTGGCTTGGGCACCGTGATCAACGGCCAGGGCATCATGCAGTCGACTGTGGTGCGCGAGCACGCGGGCATTCCGGATGACCAGAACATCATGATCTGCATCGCCCTGGGCTACCCGGACGAAGACTTTGTGGCCAACACCGTCAAGTCGGTGCGCGAAGACGAAGCCAACTTTGTGCGTTACGTCGGTTTCTGAACCTGTCATGGATCAGGTCGTCACCTTGCGATGGCGGCCTTTTCTTTCTGTCCCTTAGAGTGAACACCCCATGAACTTGAGCAAAGAAGAGCTGGCTTTTCGCGATGAAGTGCGCGCCTTTTTGGCCGCTGAGCTGACCGACGAGATCCGCTTGGGCGGGCACCGCACCTCAGGCATTTTTGCGGACTACGAAGTCGGCATTCCATGGCAACGCATTTTGGCCAAGCGCGGCTGGTCTGCGCCGCACTGGCCGGTGGAGTGGGGTGGTTGCGGCTGGACGCCAAGGCAACACGATATTTTTGCCAGCGAGATGGCGGCGGCCGATGCCCCCAAGGTTTCGCCCTTGGGCTTGGTGATGGCTGCGCCCGTGCTGGTGGCCTTTGGCACGCAGGCCCAAAAAGAACGCTGGCTGCCCGACTTGCGCAACGGCGTGAGCTACTGGTGCCAGGGTTACAGCGAGCCGGGCTCAGGCTCTGACCTGGCCTCGCTGCAATGCCGCGCCCGCCGTGAAGGCAATGAGTGGGTGATCAACGGCTCCAAAATCTGGACCACCCATGCCCACCGCGCCACGCACATGTTTTGCCTGGTGCGCACCGACAGCAGCGGCAAGCCGCAACAAGGCATCAGCTTCTTGATGTTCGAGCTCAACAACCCGGGCATCCAGATCCGACCGATCACCAGCATCTCGGGCGACCACGAGTTCAACCAGGTCTTTTTTGACGAAGCCCGCGTGCCCGCTGACGCCCTGATCGGCGAAGAAAACCAGGGCTGGACGATTGCCAAATTTTTGTTGGAACACGAGCGGGGTGGCTCGTCTGCGCCGTTCTTGCGGGGCCGTCTGGCGCGGCTGCACGAGTCCTTGCGCGAGGCGTTTGCATCAGGACACGCAGACGCCGAGCAAGAAGACATCGCCTTGACTCTGGCCAACGCGCAATGTCGCATCGACGCCCTGCACGCCTGGGAGCAACAGGTGCTGACGGCGCGCATTGGTGGCGGCGCGCAGCCTTGTTGGCTGGCTGCGGCCCCATCGATGGGCAAGGTGCTGGCCACAGAGCTCAAGCAGCACCTGACCGAGTTGGGCCTGAGCATTGCCGGCCCTTACGGTGCCACCAGCCTCACGGTGGAGGAGGCCAGCGCCCACGCGCTGCCTGTGCCCGAAGAGTCGGTGTTCGCCACCCGTGCGTATTTGAACGACCGTGCCGCCTCGATTTATGGCGGCACCAACGAAGTCCAGCGCAACCTGATCGCCCGCCACCTTTTGGGTGCCGAAGTGGTGGAGCCAGTGGTGCCCACCGACGAAACGCAGGCCATGTTGCTGGCCAGTTTGCAAGGCTGGTTGCAAGACAAGTTACCGTTCGACAAACGCGCTCAAATGATTGCCACACCTGAAGCGATGGCGCCGCTGTGGCAAGGCTTGAGCCGTGAGTTGGGCCTCTTGGGCGCAGCACTGCCCGAACACTTGGGCGGCATGGGCGGTGGTTTGCCCGAGCAAATGCTGGTCTGCCAGGCCTTGGGAGCGGCCTTGGTGGCCGAGCCCTACAGCAGCACCGCCGTGCTGGGCGCGACCTTGCTCCAAGCGCTGGGCGACCCAACAGCCGATGCTTTGCTGCAAGGCCTGGCAGAAGGCCAAGTGCGCTTGGCTGTGGCAGCGTTGGAGCCAGCAGGGCGGACTGACTTGAGCCGGGTGCAAACCCTATTGCACAACTCGAGCGGCCAGTGGCGCATCAGCGGCCGCAAAGCCCTGGTGCGCGGCGCAAGCGGGGCCACGCATTGGCTGGTGAGCGCACTGGACGAAGCGGGCCAGCTGCGCATCTGCCTGATCGACCCTGCAGCCAGCGGGGTGCAACGCCGAGATGCGCGCCTGATCGACGGTGCCTGGGCGGCAGAGCTGGCCTTTGACCAAGCACCCGTGCAGGCCCTCATCGGCCAGGGCGATGCAATGGCTGCACTCACACAAGCCTGGGACACAGCCACGCTGGCCGCAGGTGCCGAGGCCGTGGGCGTGATGCAGGCCCTGATGCGCGACACGCTCAACTACACCCGCCAGCGCAAACAGTTCGGCCAGCCCTTGGCGGCCTTCCAGGCCCTTCAGCACCGCATGGCCGACATGTACCTTGCGCTGGTGCAAGCCGCTGCTGCAGTGGGCGCTTGTGCCGATGTGGCGGGCGACAGCCCAGAGCGTCGCGCCCAGCGGGTGTCATCGTCCCATGTGACGGTGCTGCATGCGGCACGGTTGGTGGGGCAGGGCGCAGTGCAGCTGCACGGCGGCATGGGCATGACCGACGAGCTGGCCGTGGGCCATGGCTTCAAGCGCTTGACGGTGATCGAGCAGCAGTTTGGCGGGGTGGCGCAGCATTTGCGGCGGGTGGCGGGTTTGGCCCCAGACTGAGACGCTTTAGCTCACCCCCGCATCAACTTCTGAATCAAATCCGCCGCCCCTGAGGCCTCGTATTTGCGCATCAGCTTGACGCGGTAAATCTCGACCGTGCGGTGGCTGATCCCCAGAGCGCGACCGATCTCTTTGCTGGTCAGGCCGTCCATCAGGTGTGCAGCGACTTCCCGTTCACGGGCAGTCAGTTCGGCCTTGACGGGTTTGCGGGCCGACAGGTCTTCAAAGGTCCAGATGCCGGCCTCGTGCGGCGCGTCCCGGTTCAGGGCGCGGCCCGTCACATGGCACCAGAAGGTTTCGCCTTTGAAGCGGCCGTCCACCCGTTTCATGATGCGGTCGTCGGCATACACGCCTTTGGCGTTCAGGATGGGCGCGATGCGCTGGCCGGTGCGTTCGTATTCGTCGACGCTGGGGTAGAGCAGCTGAAAACTTTGGCCGATGAGTTGCTCGCGGCCCACGCCAAACATCTCGCAAACGCGCTGGTTGCAGTCAATGATGGCGCGGTTGCGCGAGAGCACCAGGCCGATGGGGGCCAGATCAAAGGCGAGTCGGTAATCGATGTCTGAGTTCATGAGTGGGATGGTCTGCGGCTAGGGGAAGCCCTCTACGAAAAACTACGTAGTTGAATACGTAGTATCGTCAAGTTTTATTCATCCTTTATGGGAGACCGGTGTGAACAAGATTTATCCCTCCGCAGCCGAGGCCCTCAAGGGCATCGTGGCTGACGGTCAATTGTTTGGCGTGGGCGGTTTTGGCCTGTGCGGCATCCCCGAAGCGCTGATTGCCGCCTTGCGTGACAGCGGCGTGCAGAACCTGACCGCGATTTCCAACAACGCGGGTGTGGACGACTTTGGTCTGGGCATCTTGCTGCAGACCCGCCAGATCAAGAAGATGATTTCTTCTTATGTGGGCGAGAACAAAGAGTTTGAGCGCCAGTACCTGGCGGGCGAGCTGGCTTTGGAGTTCACCCCCCAGGGCACGCTGGCCGAGAAGCTGCGTGCGGGCGGCGCGGGCATCCCTGCCTTCTTCACCAAGACCGGTGTGGGCACCCTGGTGGCCGAGGGCAAAGAGCTGCGCGAGTTTGACGGCGAGACCTATGTGATGGAGCGTGCCTTGGTGCCCGACGTGTCGCTGGTCAAGGCGCACCGCGCCGACAAGTCTGGCAACCTACAGTTCCGCTACACCTCGCGCAACTTCAATCCAGCTGTGGCCATGGCCGGCAAGATTTGTGTGGTCGAGGTCGAAGAGATCGTTGAGACCGGTGAGATGCACCCCGACCACGTGCACTTGCCCGGCATTTATGTGCACCGCATCGTGTTGAACGCGAAACCAGAAAAGCGCATCGAAAAGCGCACGATTACAGAAAAGGCGGGAGTCTGATATGAGCTGGAGTCAAGACCAAATGGCCGCCCGTGCGGCCCACGAACTGGAAGACGGTTTCTATGTGAACCTGGGCATCGGCATCCCCACGCTGGTGGCCAACTTTGTGCCCGCAGACAAAGAAGTCTGGTTGCAAAGCGAGAACGGCATGTTGGGCATTGGCCCCTTCCCAAACGAAGACGAGGTCGATGCCGACCTGATCAACGCGGGCAAGCAGACCGTGACGACCATCAAAGGCTCGTCGATTTTTGGCAGTGAGCAGTCGTTTGCCATGATCCGTGGCGGCAAGATCAACTTGTCGATCCTGGGCGCGATGCAGGTGAGCGAAAAGGGCGATCTGGCCAACTGGATGATTCCCGGCAAGATGGTCAAGGGCATGGGCGGCGCGATGGATTTGGTGGCGGGCGTCAAGCGCGTGATCATCCTGATGGAACACGTCGCCAAGAAAAAAGACGGCACCGAAGACATGAAGATTTTGCCCAGCTGCACCCTGCCTTTGACGGGTGTGGGCGTGGTCGACCGCATCATCACTGACCTGGCCGTGATGGACGTGACCGAGGCGGGGCTGAAGGTGGTTGAACTGGCCCCGGGCGTGACGCCTGAGCTGCTGCAAAGCAAGACGGGTGTGAAGCTGATCTTCTGATCGGGACTTCAAATCCCCAAAGAAAAGGCCCCATGAAGGGGCCCTTTTTTTTATTTGGAGCGGGAGATGGGAATCGAACCCACGTTATTTGCTTGGGAAGCAAGAGTCCTACCATTAAACGACACCCGCGGAGGGCTCTATTTTACTTCAGGATGTCACCCACACACAGGAATTTGATTTCCACATAGTCGTCGATGCCGTGGTGTGAGCCTTCGCGGCCCAGGCCCGATTGCTTGACGCCGCCAAAGGGCACATGTTCGGTGGCCAAAATGCCCACGTTGATGCCGACCATGCCGTATTCCAGCGCTTCGCTGACCCGGAAGATGCGGCCCACGTCTCGGCTGTAGAAGTAGCTGGCCAGGCCGAATTCGGTGTTGTTGGCCGCATCCACCGCTTCTTGCTCGGTCTTGAACTTGAAGATGGGTGCAAAAGGGCCGAAGGTTTCTTCTTTCGCGCACAGCATGTCGGCCGTGGCGTCGGCCACCACGGTGGGCTCAAAAAATTGGCCCGAGCCCATGCCGGACAGGCGCTTGCCCCCGACCACGACGCGGCCGCCTTTGGCCACGGCGTCGTCCACATGGCGCTGCACTTTGGTCAGGGCTGCTTCTTCGATCAAGGGGCCTTGGTTCACGCCGTCTTCAAAGCCGTTGCCCACTTTGGCGGTCTGCACTTTGGCAGCGAATTTTTTGACAAACTCGTCGTACACGCCTTCTTGAACATAAAAGCGGTTGGAGCACACACAGGTCTGGCCCGCATTGCGGTATTTGCTGGCGAAGGCGCCTTCGACCGCGCTGTCGATGTCAGCGTCTTCAAACACAATGAAGGGCGCGTTGCCACCCAGCTCGAGCGACATTTTTTTGACGGTGGGTGCGGACTGAGCCATGAGGATGCGACCGACTTCGGTGGAGCCGGTGAAGCTGATGTGGCGCACCACATCGCTCGCGCAAAGCACCTTGCCCACGGCAATGGAGTTGTCGGCGTCGGCGGTGATCATGTTGAGCACGCCCGCAGGAATGCCGGCGCGGATGGCCAACTCGGCTGCAGCCAAGGCCGTGAGCGGCGTGAGTTCGGCCGGTTTGATGATCACGGGGCAGCCTGCGGCCAAAGCCGGAGCGACTTTGCGCGTGATCATGGCCAGGGGAAAGTTCCATGGAGTGATGGCCGCGCACACGCCAATCGGTTGCTTGAGAACCAGGAGGCGGCGGTTGTTGTCGAACTGGGGCAGGGTTTCGCCATTGATGCGCTTGGCTTCTTCGGCAAACCACTCGACAAAGCTGGCACCGTAGGCCACTTCGCCTTTTGCTTCGGGAAAGGGTTTGCCTTGCTCGGCGGTCATGATGCGGCCCAGGTCGTCCTGGTTGGCCATGAGCAGGTCATACCACTTGCGCAAAATGATGCTGCGCTCTTTGGCGGTTTTGGCTTTCCAAGCAGGCCAGGCGGCGTTGGCGGCGGTAATGGCTTGCTCGGCCTCTGCTGGGCCCAAATTGGCCACATCCGCCAGATGGGCCCCGGTGGCGGGGTCGGTCACGGCAAAACGGCTGCTGCCCTTGACCCATTGGCCGTTGATCAGGGCGTCGGTCTTGAGCAAGCTGGGGTCGTTGAGTTGGGCGAGGGGTGAGGTGGTCATGGTGTTGCGAGGTTGTGGTGTTGGCGTAAGTGCCGGGCCATTGGGCGCTGGCCGACTAAAGCACTGAGCATATCGGGCAAAAAAGGGCGACTGTGTCGCGCAGTTAACGCAGCGCTATGGCGCTTGTCAATTTGTGAAAGCTTCAGCTTGAAGCGAAGGGATTGACCAGCTTCACCCCGGCCAGTATTTCACCGGTGCCCATGTCCTCAGTGAGCAACACCGAACACCCCGCAATGTGGGCGCTGGCCAGGATCAGCGCATCCCAGTAGCTCAAGGCGTGTTTTTGGTGCAAATCCAGCGCCATGTCGACGGTGTCGGGCGTCACGGCTGCGATGTCGAGTTGGCGGTAACAGTGGAGCTGTTCGCGGATGTGAGCGTGCGTCAAACCCAGCTTGCGCAGGCCAACCTGGATGTACTCGTTGAGCACCTGCGTGGACAGGACGCCTAAGCGCTCAAAACGCAGGTGGCGCAGCAAATCGATGGCGATGCGCTGTTTGCGGGGCTCGTCGGTGCTGTCTGCATAAACCAGCACGTTGGTGTCGATGAAGCACCGGGTTTTGGGCAGGGCCAACAAGGGGCCCCAAGGAGGCGAGGGCTCAGCCGCGATCATGCAAAGCGTCCCGGTCGAGCTTGTAACCTTGCAGGCGTCCCCCCCCACCCAAACAGCGTTGCTCCCAAAGCTGCCATTCGGTGGCTTGGCGCTCTTGTCCGGCCAACTGCTCCAGATAATCGCGCACAGCTTGGTTCAGGCTTTTGCCCATCTTGCGCGCCGCCTCGCGGGCGGCTTCGGCGACGCGTTCGTCGACTGACAGGGTGATGTTCATGGCGGGCCTTTTTTAAAGGAACAGGGGGAGTTTGCCATTTCGAATGGCATATTCACACATATTATGTGCAGATTTAGTCTTAAACGCAAATCAGACCCATCTGTGCGGCGTGCTCGCCTACCGCCCCAAACTTATAATGCAAGGTTGCACTTTGAGCGAAACCACCCCCATGAGCCAAGCCACTTTCTCCGTCTCCGACATCCGCAAGACCTTTTTGGACTTTTTTGAGTCCAAAGGCCACACCGTGGTGGCGTCCAGCCCCTTGGTGCCCGGCAACGACCCCACTTTGATGTTCACCAACTCGGGCATGGTCCAGTTCAAGGACGTGTTTTTGGGCTCGGACAAGCGCAGTTATGTGCGCGCAGCCTCGGTGCAGGCCTGCTTGCGGGCCGGTGGCAAGCACAACGACCTGGAAAACGTGGGCTACACCGCACGCCACCACACTTTTTTCGAGATGTTGGGAAACTGGTCGTTTGGCGACTACTTCAAGCGTGAATCGCTGCAATGGGCGTGGGAGCTGCTGACCGAGGTTTATAAGCTGCCCGCCGACAAGTTGTACGCCACTGTGTACAAGGAAGACGACGAGGCCCATGCCATTTGGGAGAATATTTTTGTCAAAGCCGGCTGGACGCCTGAGCGCATCAAGCACGAGAACCGCATCATCCGCATCGGCGACAACAAGGGCGGTCGCTACAAGTCCGACAACTTCTGGATGATGGCCGACACCGGCCCTTGCGGACCTTGCTCGGAAATCTTTTACGACCACGGCGCACACATTCCCGGCGGCCCACCCGGCAGCCCCGATGAAGACGGCGACCGTTTCATCGAGATCTGGAACAACGTGTTCATGCAGTTCAACATGGACGAAACCGGTGCCGTCACGCCACTGCCCGCGCCCTGCGTGGACACCGGCATGGGCCTGGAGCGCCTGGCTGCCATCTTGCAGCATGTTCACAGCAACTACGAAATCGACATTTTTGACGCGCTGATCAAAGCCGCATCGCGCGAAACCGGCTGCACCGACCTGAACAACAAGTCGCTGCGCGTGATTGCCGACCACATTCGCGCCACTTCCTTTTTGGTGAGCGATGGCGTGGTGCCGAGCAACGAAGGCCGCGGCTACGTGCAGCGCCGCATCATCCGCCGTGCCATTCGACATGGTTATTTGCTGGGACAAAAGACCCCGTTCTTCCACAAGCTGGTGCCCGATTTGGTCAAGCTCATGGGCGCGGCTTACCCCAACATGGCCGATCAGGCCGATCGCATTGCCGATATCTTGCGCATTGAAGAAGAGCGTTTCTTTGAAACGCTGCAAAGCGGCATGCAGATTTTGGATGCGGCCCTGGACGGTGGCGTGAAGGTGCTGCCCGGCGAAGTGGCCTTCAAGCTGCACGACACCTACGGCTTCCCGCTTGATTTGTCGGCTGACGTGTGCCGCGAACGCGGCCTCAGTGTGGACGAGGCCGGTTTTGCCACCGCCATGGAAAAACAAAAAGCCCAGGCCCGCGCCGCTGGCAAATTCAAGATGGACAAGGCGTTGGACTACACCGGCGCTGGCAATGACTTTGTGGGCTATGACGACCTGACGGCCCACGCCAAAGTGCTGGCCTTGTACGCCGATGGCAACGCCGTGACCGAACTCAAAGCCGGTCAGGCAGGCGTGGTCGTGCTGGACACAACCCCGTTCTACGCCGAGTCCGGCGGCCAGGTGGGCGACCAGGGCATGGTCCACAACGCGGGCGGTCAGTTCAACGTGGCCGACACACTCAAGATCAAGGCCGATGTGTTTGGCCACCACGGCGAAGTGAAATCGGGCAGCCTGAAAGTAGGTGATGCGGTGCAAGCGCATGTGGACCTGGCTGTGCGTGCCGCCACCGTGCGCAACCACTCTGCCACCCACCTGATGCACAAAGCCCTGCGCGAAGTGCTGGGCAGCCATGTGCAGCAAAAGGGTAGCTTGGTCAATGCCGAGCGCACCCGTTTTGACTTCGCGCACAACGCGCCTGTGACCGACGCCGAAATCCGCCAGATCGAAGCCCAGGTGAATGCTGAAATCTTGGCCAATGCCGCTGCGCAAGCGCGGGTGATGGACATTGAAAGCGCCCAAAAGACTGGCGCGATGATGCTGTTTGGCGAGAAGTACGGCGAGACCGTGCGCGTGCTCGACATTGGCACGAGCCGCGAGTTGTGCGGCGGCACCCACGTCAAAGCCACGGGCGACATTGGCCTGTTCAAGATCGTGAGCGAAGGCGGCGTGGCCGCTGGCGTGCGCCGCATTGAAGCGGTGACGGGTGCCAATGCTTTGGCTTATTTGCAATCGCTTGAAGACACCGTGACGCAAGCCGCAGGCGCACTCAAGGCCCAGCCCGCAGAGCTGAACGCCCGCATTGCGCAGGTGCTGGACCAGGTCAAGGCGCTGGAAAAAGAATTGTCAGCCGCCAAAGGCAAGTTGGCTTCGGCCCAGGGCGACGAGCTGCTGAGCCAAGCGGTGGACGTCAAAGGCATCAAGCTGCTGGTGGCCACGCTGAAGGGTGCAGACGCCAAGACCTTGCGCGACACCATGGACAAGCTCAAGGACAAGATCAAGACCGCCGTGATCGTGTTGACCGCTGTGGACGGCGACAAGGTGCAGATCGCCGCTGGCGTGACCTCTGACACCGTGGGCAAAGTCAAAGCGGGCGAGTTGGCCAGCTTTGTGGCAGGCCAAGTGGGTGGCAAAGGCGGCGGCAAGCCCGACATGGCCATGGCCGGTGGCACCAACCCCGCAGCCTTGCCCGCAGCGATGGCCAGCGTGCAGGCTTGGGTGACCGAGCGGGTTTGAAGCTTACCGCATGAATAATCAGGCTTTAGCAAAATAGAAATCGGACCTTCGGGTCCGATTTCTGTCAGCCAGCTTTTGACTTGCCGTGTTGTTTTGAGCGTGACAATCAAGCTGCCGCTTGCGAGACAGCTCCCTGCTCAATCAAGTCATCTATTTCGGTGTCTGTCAGTCCATGCTCTTTCAGCAGCTCACGCGTGTGCTGGCCCAGCAGCGGGGCGGCTTGGCCGGTGTCGGTGGGCGTTTGCGAAAAGTGGATCGGACACCCAATGCCACGCGTGGTGCCCGCTTGCGGGTGTTCCAGTGTGACCACCATGCCGCGCGCCAGGGTTTGAGGGTGTGACAGCGCCTCGCCAATGGTGTGCACCGGTCCGGCAGGCACGCCCGCTGCATCCATGTCGGCCTGCCATTCGGCGCGGGTGCGTTGCCGGAGCACCGCATTCATGAGCGCGACCAATTCGTCCAGGTGCGCCATGCGGTCGCTGTTGGTGACAAAGCGGGGGTCTTCGCGCCATTCGGGGTGGCCCAGCACTTGGCAGATGCGCTCCCAGTTGTTTTGGTTGGCCCCACCGAGGTTGATCCAGCCATCGCTGGCCTCAAATGCCTGATAAGGCGCGGTCAGGATGTGCGCCGAGCCGGTGGGCTGCGGCTCGCGCTGCGTGGAGAACCACACAGCCGCATGCCAATAGGTTTGTTGCAGTGCGGCGTCGCTCAAAGAGGTGTCCACCAGTTGGCCTTCGCCCGTTTTGAGCTTGTGGATGTAAGCCGCCAAGATGCCCGTGGCTGCCAAGATGCCCGCGTTCATGTCGGACACGGCGTTGCCGTTTTTGGCGGGGGGCCTACCGGGTTCGCCCGTCACCGCCATCAGGCCTGCAAAGCCTTGAGCGATCAGGTCAAAGCCGCCCTTGTCGGCATAAGGGCCGGTGCGGCCATAGCCCGAGATGGCGCAGTAAATCAGGCCCGGGTTCACCGCGCGTAGGGCTTCGTAACCCAGACCGAGCTTGTCCATGGTGCCGCCCCGAAAGTTCTCGACCAGCACATCCGCGTCTTTGACCATGCGCAGCAAAAGGTCGCGGCCTTGCGTTTTTTTCAGGTCTAGCGCCAAGCTGCGCTTGTTGCGGTTGAGCATTAAAAAGGGGGCCGAGACGCCATTGATTTGCGGGATGAGCATGGCCCGTGCGTCATCGCCCCCAGAGGTCTTCTCGATTTTGATCACGTCTGCGCCCATGTCGGCCAAGAGCAGCCCGCAGGTGGGGCCTGACATGATTTGCGTCATTTCAAGGACGCGCAGCCCGGCCAGCGGCCCGGTAGCTTGGATGTTTGCCATTTTCAGTAGCCTTTCCAAAGAGGTTTGCGTTTGTCCACAAAGGCTTGGACGCCTTCGCGAAAGTCTTCGCTGCCATAGGCATGGCGGATCAGGTCTTCGGCTGCTTGTGCGTTGGGTGCGCTGTGCAGCACCAAGCGGTTCAGGCCCTCTTTGCTGACCTGCTGGGTCACCGGGGCCAAGGCCATCAAGCGCTGCACCAATGCCGTAGTGGCCGCATCGATGTCGCTGGGTTCGGCGATTTGGTGCAAATAGCCACAGGCCAGGGCTTCGTCGGCCCCAACCATCTCGGCCAGCATGAGCAAGCGTTTGACCCGTTGCGGCCCGAAAGCGGCGCTCAGGCGCGCCACATTGGCCACCGACAAGCAGTTGCCCAAGGTTTTGGCAATGGGTACACCCAGCTGCGAACTGGGCGTGGCCAGTCGAAAATCGCAGGCGGTGGCAATGGCCAAGCCGCCGCCGACCGCCCAGCCTTCAATGACCGCCACGGTGGGCATGGGCAGCGAGCACAGCAGCTCAATGCACGCTTCAATTTGGGCCTCGTAGGCCACGCCGTCATCGCCCGTGCTGAAGGTTTTGAATTGCTCAATGTCTGTGCCCGCCACAAAAGCTTGGCCACCTGCACCGCGAAAAACCACAGCCCGAACGCTGGGGTCGGCTTTGAAACTGTGGCAGCTTTTGCTGAGTTGCTGGTACATGACCCAAGTCATGGCGTTGCGTGCTTGGGGTCGGTTGAAGGTCACTGTGGCTACACCATTTTCAGTGTGAACCAGCAATTCGTCAGGAGTGTGTAGTGTGTTCATCATCTGTAAAAATATTCAACCAGGAACATCGGGATGGCAGGTATGTAAGTGACCATCATCAACAGAACAAACAACACGCCGATAAACGGCAAGTTGACCCGCGTGACTTTCCACATGTCGGCTTTGGCAATGGAGCAAGCGGTCATCAGCACACTGGCCACTGGGGGTGTTTGTTGACCAATGCCCATGTTCAGGGTGACGATCAGGCCAAAGTGAACGGGGTCAATTCCCACGGCCAGCACCAAGGGCATCACGATGGGCACCACCAAGATGATGGCCGCTGCCGAGTGCAAAAACAGGCCAACCAAGAGGAAGAACACGTTCAGGATGGCCAGCACCGCATAGCGGTTGTCGGTGAGTGAGGAGATCCAGGCGGCCAGTTGCTGAGGCATTTGTTGCTCGGTCAGCAGGTGGCCGAGCAAGGCCGATGCCGCCACCAGCAGCATGACCACGGCGGTCTGGATGCTGCCTTCGAGCATGGATTCGTACAGGTGTTTGAAATTGAGTTCGCGGTAAATGACCCCGCCAATGAACAGGGCGGCCAACACAGCCAAAGCCGCACCTTCGGTGGCTGTGACCCAACCGCCAAAAATGCCACCCAAAATGATCATGGGCAAGCAAAACGCCCAGGCGGCGTCCTTGAAGGTGGACCAGACTTTGCCCCAACTGAAAACTTCTTCGACCGGGTAGTTGTAGCGACGCGCGTACCAATAGGCCAAGCCCATCATGCCTGCGCCGCCCAAAATGCCCGGGACGATGCCGGCCACAAAAATTTGCACCACCGAGGCATCGGCCATTACCGCGTACAAGATCATGGGGATCGATGGCGGGATGATGATGGCCAATGTGGCCGATGACGAGGTGACGGCTGCCGCAAACTCTTTGGGGTAGCCTTTTTTCTTCATCGACGGGATCAGGATCGAGCCCATGGCCGCCACGTCGGCCACAGCGGAGCCTGAGATTTCGGCAAAAAACAGCGAGGTGCCGATGTTCACCATGGCCAAGCCGCCTTTGACGAAGCCAAAAAGCGCCGATGCAAAGGCGATCAGGCGACGCGACAAGCTCGACGAGTTCATGATGGCCCCCGACAAAATGAACAGGGGAATGGACAACAGCGGAAAGCTCGTGGCCCCGGTGAACATGGTGATGGCACCGCTGAGCAGCGAATCCATGCCGCCGTGAATGACCATGGCGACCATGGCCACCACGCCCAGCGATATGCCGATGGGCACGTTGATCAGGATGAGGGCCAGCAGGCCCAAAAACATGAAAACGGCACTCATGATTGCACCGCCTTTTGAATTTCTTTTTCCATTTCCTGTTGCTCGGCATCTATCACGCCAGCACCCCTGGCCTGTGCCAGCAGTTCGGGTAGGCTCATCAGCTGCGCCAAAATGAACAAAACCGAGCCGATAGGAATCACCGACTGCGTGAATTGGGTGGGCACCCAGGGCAGGCTGATCATGGTGTCGCCTTGCAAAATGTCCAGCACTTGGTAGCCGTACCAGGCCAGCACAGCAAAAAAGCCAATCACGATGGCTTCTCCCAGCAGCACCACAGGCACGCGCAGGGCGGGTGCCATGGCGTTGACCAAACCGGGAAATCCGATGTGGGCGCGTTTGAGTGCAGCCAGCGCAGCACCGTAAAAAGTGAGCCAGGCCAGAGCGATCGAGGCCACCTCGTCGTACCAGACCAGGGACCAGCCCAGTTTGCGGTAGCTCACCCCCATCAGGACGATGACTGCCAGCGAGGCGAGCAAAAAGATGACGAAGGCGGTGAGCGTTCGGTCAAAAGTGGATCGGAGGGTGTGAAACACGGTGGATTTCCTTGGTGCGTGGCTTGAAGTCGAAAATATGCCCCCCAAGCGCAAGCTCGGGGAGGTTGTTCAGGCGCTCGGCGCGCCAGGCAAAGCAAGAGTCAGCTGGTAACGCGGGTACGGTCTGGGCCGTACCCGTTAACAGGTAGGGGTTTAAAAGGCCGCGCCCAGCGCCACGGCTTTGTCAACCAAGGCACCACCGCCTGGCACTTCTTTGCCAAACTCAGCGTAGATGGCTTTGCTGGCGGCAATGAAGGCGTTCTTGTCGACTTCGTTGGCTTTGGTGCCAGCGGCTTTTATTTTGTCCAACAGTTCGCCATCGAGCCTGGCCGCTGTGGCGTAGACAAAGGGTTGCACGTCTTGAGCTGTCTTTTCCAAAATGGCCTGCACATCGGCTGGTAGTGACTTGAATTTGCGCGAACCCGCTGCCAAGTAAGCGGGTGTGTACACGTGACCCGTCATCGAGATGAACTTTTGCACCTCTTGGAATTTGGCCGAATAAATTTGGGTCAGTGGGTTTTCTTGTCCGTCCATCACGCCGGTTTGGAGTGCCACAAAGACTTCTGAATAGGCCATGGGCGAAGGGTTCGCACCATAGGCCTGGAACATCTTGACGCGCCAAACACCGGGTGGAACACGCAGACGCATGCCCTTCAAATCATCTGGTTTGACGATGGGGCGGGTATTGTTGGTGATATGGCGAACGCCGTTTTCCCAGACGCCCAAAATTTTGAAGCCTTTTTCCTCGGCCATGGGCAACATGGTCGGACGCAGCACCTCGGCCTCGATTTTCTTCATGTGCTCGCGGTTTTTGACGAGGTAGGGCATTTCAAACATGCCAAAAGCGGGCACGTTGGACGACATGATGGTGGAGGGAATAGACAACTCCAGCGTGCCCAAACGCAGCTTTTGCATCATCTCGGTGTCACCGCCCAATTGGCTGGAGCCAAACACCACCACCTTGGCTTTGTTGCCCAACCGCTCGTTGGCTACTCGGGCAAACTCTTGCGCTGACTGATCAATTAACGAGCCAGGTCCTGCAACGTGACCGAGTTTGATTTCCAGTTGGGCATAGGCAGCGGTGCTGCCTAGTGCCAGTGCTGCTGCGCCCAACAGGGTCACCGTGGCGCGCCGCAAGGGGGAGGCGAGTGGGCTACGTGTCTTGAGTTTGGGGGTCATGTTTGTCTCCTTTTAGTGGGTGGGTGCTCAAGTGAATGCCTTCCCCGAAACGGGTGCAAGGCGGGTAAAACGCAAAAAAATCTGGATTTCAGGCCGTTGCCAAACCACCGGGATGGCCGGAGAAATGGTCCATGATGGCCTGCATGCCGCTGCCTTGCAAGGCCACGCCCGAGAGCTTGAGGCCCATTTCGCAGCCAGCCACCGTGGCGATCAGGGTCAGGTCGTTGCTGTCGCCCAGGTGGCCAATGCGGAACATGCGGCCTTTGACTTTGCCCAGGCCCGTGCCCAGTGAGCAGTCAAAGCGTTCGTGGATGACTTTGCGCACCGCGTCGGCGTCTACCCCTTCGGGGGTCATGACGCCGGTCAAGATGGGGGAGTAGACGGCCGGGTCGGCGCATTGAATCGGCAGGCCCCAAGCCGTGACCGCCGCCCGCACCCCGGCAGCCCAGCGTTGGTGACGGGCAAACACCGTGTCCAGGCCTTCGGCCAGCAGCATGTCGCAGGCTTCGCTCAGGCCATACAGCAAGTTGGTGTTCGGGGTCGAGGGCCAATAGCCGTTTTTGTTCATCTCGATCATTTCGCCCCAGGCCCAGTAGCTGCGGGCCATGCCACCTTGTTGGCTGACCTCGATGGCGCGGGGCGACAGGGCGTTGAAGCTGATGCCGGGTGGCAGCATCAGGCCTTTTTGCGAGCCGCTGATGGTCACATCCACGCCCCATTCGTCGTGCCGGTATTCGGCGCTGGCCAGGCCCGAGATGCTGTCGACCAGCAGCAAAGCGGGGTGCTTGGCAGCGTCCATGGCGCGGCGTACGGCAGCGATGTCGCTGGTCACGCCGGTCGAGGTTTCGTTGTGCACCACGCAAACGGCCTTGATGCTGTGGCCCGTGTCGGCTTTCAGGCGTTGCTCGATCAAATCGGCCTGCACGCCGTGACGCCAGCCCTCCAGGCCCGGCAAGCTGATGACCTCTGATTTCAGTCCGAGTTGGTTGGCCAGTTTGTTCCACAAAAACGCAAAGTGGCCGGTCTCGTACATCAGCACATGGTCGCCGGTGCTGAGCACGTTGCACAGAGCCGCCTCCCACGCCCCGGTGCCCGAAGCGGGGTAAATCATGACGGGATGGCGGGTTTTGAAAATCTTTTGCACGTCGGCCAGCACCTTCTTGCCCAGGGCGCCGAACTCGGGGCCACGGTGGTCGATGGTGGGCGAACTGATGGCCCGCAAGATGCGATCGGGCACGGGCGAGGGACCTGGAATTTGCAGGAAGTGGCGACCCGTGGGGTGGAAATTCGTGGTGAGCATGCGCGGCGAAGCCTTTCAGTTTTTCATTCATTTTTTGTATTCAAATTGCTTTTGTCAAGGGTGTTTGTCCTAAAATCGGTTGATACGACTCATTTTTTTGTATTCAAAAAACTCTTATGGGCATTGACCAATCGACCCTTCCTCGGCCCGTTTTGCATGCGCAAGTGGCGCAGCGCTTGCGCCAGATGCTGGTGGAGGGCTTGATTCCACCCGGCGGCAAACTCAACGAACGCACGCTGTGCGAAGAGCTGCACATCTCACGCACGCCGCTGCGCGAAGCCATCAAGATGCTGGCGGCCGAAGGCCTGGTCGAGCTCTTGCCCAACCGGGGGTCGGTGGCGGTGCAGTTGAGCGAGGCGGACGTGCACCACACCTTTGAGGTGATGGCAGGCTTGGAGGGTCTGTCGGGTGAGTTGGCCGCGCAGCGCGTGACCGAGGCCGAACTCAATGAAATCAAGGCCTTGCATTACGAAATGATGGCCGCCTACACCCGGCGTGACTTGTCGGCCTATTACCAAATCAATGCGGCGATCCACCGCAGCTTCAATGCCGCCGCCAAAAACCCGGTGTTGACCACCACCTACAACCAGGTCAATGCCCGCTTGCAGGCGCTGCGCTTTCGCTCCAACCAAGACGGTGACAAATGGCAGCGCGCTGTGGACGAGCACGTTGCGATGGTACAGGCCTTGGAGGCCCGCGACGCAGCGGCCCTGCGTCGGGTGCTGATGAACCACCTGGACAACAAACGCACGGTGGTGATCGAACAGCTGCGCAGTGCCGCGGCGAGTTTTGCTTCGGCCGAAAATGAAAGACAGACCCCATGAACGCCCCTTTGCCGATCGATTTGTCAAAAACCTCGCCTGACGGTGCCTACGAAAAAGTGGCTGCTGGCAGCAATGAGGCGGCCGCAACGCTTGCCAAGCGCTTGCGCCAGCACGCCCAGGGCGAGGTGCTGTTTTCTGCGGCCGATCGGGGGCGTTACGCCACCGATGCCTCGATTTACCAAGTCATGCCTTTGGGCGTGTTTGTGCCGCGTGATGCGGCCGATGTGTGCGTGGCCATGGATATTTGCCGCGATTTGGGTGTGCCCATCGTGCCGCGTGGTGGCGGCACCAGCCAGTGTGGCCAAACCGTGGGCGCAGGGCTCGTCATCGACCATTCCAAACACATGCGCAAGATCATGGCGGTCGATGCCGAGCAGCGCACCGCCACCGTGGAGCCAGGCTTGGTGCTGGACCACCTGAACGCTGCCCTCAAAACACATGGACTTTGGTACCCGGTGGATGTGTCCACCAGTGCGCAGGCCACGCTGGGCGGCATGGCGGGCAACAACTCCTGCGGCAGCCGTTCGATCGCCTACGGCAACATGGTGCACAACGTGCTGGGTGCCCAGGCTTGGTTGGCCGACGGCAGCTTGCTGGACTTTGGTGCTTATGACCAAGCCCAAGGCCGGGTGCGCCAGATCGGCGACTTTGTGCGCGACTTGGCGCTGGAACACGCCAGCGAGATCGATGCCCATTGGCCCAAAGTCTTGCGCCGCGTGGCCGGCTACAACCTGGACATTTTCCGCAACCAAAACGAGCGGCCCTACACGGCCGATGGGTCCGTCAACCTGGCGCACTTGCTCATTGGCAGCGAGGGCACGCTGGCCCTCACGCGCTCGCTCACTTTGCGCTTGGCCGAGTTGCCGCGCGCCAAGGTGCTTGGGGTGGTGAACTTTCCCAGCTTTTACCAGGCCATGGATTCGGCCCAGCACATCGTTAAGTTGGGGCAAGGCATGCCGGTGGGGCAGTTGTCCGCCGTTGAGCTGGTGGACCGCACCATGATCGAGCTGTCTTTGCAAAACCCGGCCTTTGCCCCGACCATCCGCACCGCCTTGTCGCCGCACATCAACGGCGGCATGCCCGAAGCGGTGTTGTTGGTGGAGTTTTCTGGGCCCAGCAAGGGCGACATTGCCCACAAGATCAAAGAGCTGGTGGAGCTGATGGGCGATTTGGGTTTGCCCGGCAGCGTGGTCGAGATGGTGGAAGATGCACCGCAGAAAAACCTGTGGGAAGTGCGCAAGGCGGGCCTGAACATCATGATGAGCCTGCGCGGCGACGGCAAACCGGTGAGCTTCATTGAGGACTGCGCCGTGCCGCTGGAGAGCCTGGCCGAGTACACCGATGCATTGACCGGGGTGTTTCGCAAATACGGCAGCCGGGGCACTTGGTACGCCCACGCCTCGGTGGGCACTTTGCATGTGCGGCCTATTCTTGACATGCGGCGCGATGGCGCCACCAAAATGCGCGCCATTGCCGAAGAGGCCAGTGCCTTGGTGCGCCAATACAAAGGCGCATTCAGTGGTGAGCACGGTGACGGCCTGTGCCGGGGCGAGTGGATCGGCTGGCAGTTTGGCCCGCGCATCAGCGAGGCATTTGCACAGATCAAACGCGAGATGGACCCGCAGCAACTGCTGTGCCCCCAGCGCATCGTCAACCCGCCCAAAATGGACGACACCACGCTGATGCGCTATTCGCCCAGCTACAAGGTGGTGCCGATCCGCACCGCGCTCGACTGGAGTGCCTGGAACGTGCAAAACGACCCGGTCACCGAGCACACCAGCGCCCCCGGCACCGGCGGTGACCCGGCGCAAGGCCTGGCCAAGGCGGTGGAGATGTGCAACAACAACGGCCATTGCCGCAAGTTCGATGCGGGCACCATGTGCCCCAGTTACCGCGTGACCCGCGACGAGAAACACCTGACACGGGGCCGCGCCAACACCTTGCGCTTGGCATTGAGTGGCCAGATCGAAGGCCTGGCGGGCGAAGACGCTTTGAGCAGCGAAGCGGTGCGCGAGGCCATGGACCTGTGTGTGGGCTGCAAAGGCTGCAAGCGCGATTGCCCCACCGGGGTGGACATGGCCAAGATGAAGGTCGAGTTTTTGCAGCACTACAAGGCCAAGCATGGTCACACGCGGCAAGACAAATTGGTGGCCCACTTGCCCGATTACGCCCGCTGGGCGGCGCGCCTGGCCCCGGTTTTGAACCTGCGCAACCGCATGCCGCTGCTGGCCGCTTTGACTGAAAAGTTGCTCGGCCTGTCGGCCAAACGCAGCTTGCCCGAATGGCAGATGCGTCACTTCTTCAACACCCCGCCAAGCGCTGCACAAGCGACCGCCAGCCGAGAAGAGGTGTTGGCCGCAGCGCGCGGCGTGGTCTTGTTTGTGGACACCTTCAACGGCTACTTGGAGTCGGCCAATGCGAATGCGGCCGTCAAGGTACTGCAGGCGGCCGGTTACACGGTGCATGTGGCCACCAAGCTGCAGGGCGATGGGCAACACTTGTGCTGCGGCCGAACCTATTTGGCCAGCGGCATGGTGGACAAAGCCCGCGAAAAGGCCAGCGAAGTGGTGCAAAGCCTGCTGCCTTTTGCCGAAAAAGGCCTGTCCATCGTTGGCTTGGAGCCCTCATGCCTGCTCACGCTGCGCGACGAAATGCTGGTCATGGGCTTGGGTGAAGGCGCGCAACGCATCGCCGGGCAAGCCCTGTTATTCGAAGAATTTTTGGCCCGCGAAGCCCAAGCAGGGCAATTGGACGGGCTGAAGGCCCAGATTGCTCCCGTGGAGCGCCCGGTGTTGCTGCACGGGCACTGCCACCAAAAAGCGTTTGACGCGGTGTCGCCCGTGATGGAAGTCTTGCGCTGGATTCCGGGGGCCAAGCCGCAACTGATCGAGAGCAGTTGCTGCGGCATGGCGGGCAGTTTTGGCTACGAGGCCAGCCACTACGAGGTGTCGATGCAAATGGCCGAGTTGAGCTTGCTGCCTGCTGTGCGCGCCCAGCCCGATGCGATCGTGGTCGCCGACGGCACCAGCTGCCGCCACCAAATCCACGATGGTGCTGGGCGTGAGGCTGTGCACCTGAGCCAGTTGCTGGCGAGCTTGTTGCCGAGCTGAGCCACCGAGCCCAAGCGTCTTAAGGCGGACTGAGTGTCAAACGCAGCCCGCTGGTCCACTCGCGAGCCTGGCCGGTGATCGGATCGGTGAATCGAACCGACTGGGCCAGCAATTGCAGGGGCTGGCTGAAGTCTTCAGGCGCATCCGGGCCGCGTAAGACGGTGGGGTAAAACAGGTCGCCTTCGATCGGGATGCCCAAGGCGTTCATGTGCACCCGCAGCTGGTGTCGCTTGCCGCTGATGGGCTCCAGCGCATACAGCGCCCGCAGGCCATCGGTGTGCAGCAAATCGATTCGGGTTTCGCTGTTGGCTGGCCCTGGCACCTCTTGCGTTCTGAAAAATGGCTTGCCCGGCACCAGACGGCTGGTATGTACCAGTGGCAGCTTCAGGTGCGGCGCATGCACCGCCACGGCGTGGTACGACTTGTCGATGCGGTGCTCGCGGAACAGCGCGTGGTACGCGTCGCGTTCGTGCAGGCGCTTGCCGAACAACACCAGACCCGCAGTTTCGCGGTCAATGCGGTGCAGTGGCACCAAATCGGCGCAGCCCGTCTGACGCTTGAGCTGAACCAAGAGGCTTTGCTGCACGTAACGACCCGTGGGCGTGACGGGCATGAAGTGCGGTTTATCGGCCACCAGCAAGTGCTCGTCTTCAAACAGGACCTGTGCCTGAAACGGCAACAGGGGTTCATCGGCCAAATGACGGTAGTAAAACAAGCGCTGGCCCGGTTGGCAACTTTGGTGGGGCAGGGCCGCTTGACCGTCTTCATGCAGCACCAAGCCTTGCGCCAAGCGATCAGCCCATTCGCTGCGCGAAATACCGGGCATGCGCTGGGCCAAAAAATCAAGCAGGTGCGGCGCGCCTTGCGGCACCGAGACCACGCTGGCGCTCACGCCATTGCGCATGGGCAATTGAATGCCTCGTAGGGGCAACGTGAAAGCGTGCCCGGATTCGCGCATGTTAGACCCGGCGGAACACCAGGTCCCACACGCCGTGGCCGAGCTTGAGGCCTCGGTTTTCAAACTTGGTCAGCGGCCGGTAGTCGGGCTTGGTGGCATAGCTACCCAATGCATCGCTGGTGTTGGCCAGCAAGGGCTCGGCGCTGATGACTTCCATCATCTGCTGGGCGTAGGGTTGCCAGTCTGTGGCGCAGTGCAGGTAGCCACCCGGTTTGAGGCGCTGGGCCAACTTGTTCACCAGTTCAGGCTGGATCAAGCGGCGCTTGTGGTGTTTGGTTTTGTGCCAGGGGTCGGGGAAAAAAATGTGCACGCCGTCCAGTACGCCAGGGCTGAGCATGTGGTCAATCACCTCAACCGCGTCGTGACGCAGGATGCGGATGTTGTGGAGTTCTTGCTCGCCAATGCGTTTGAGCAGGGCACCCACGCCGGCCTCGTGCACCTCGCAGCACAGAAAATTGTCATCCGGTCGAACCCGGGCGATGTGGGCCGTGGCTTCGCCCATGCCAAAGCCGATTTCCAGAATCAGCGGGGCGCTTCGGCCAAATGCGGCGTTGGCGTCAAGCGCCTGGGGCGCGTAGGTGAGCAAATTGGCCGGGCCATACAGCTCGTAGGCTTTGGCCTGACCAATGGTCGTGCGGCCAGCGCGCAGCACATAGCTTTTGACGGTGCGTAAAAATGGCACGTCAGCAGGGATACCTTTGGGCTTGAGGCCGTCGATGGGAGCGTTTTCAGTCATGGGTGGGGATTGTAGGGCGCGCCCTTGCCCCGGGGCGGGGCCCATGACGTCAAGCCGTCTTGGGCTTGAAGTCGCAAAACGCCGCCACTGCGCACTGTCCGCACATCGGTTTGCGCGCTTGGCACACATAGCGCCCATGCAGGATTAGCCAGTGGTGGGCATCCACCAAATACTGGGCTGGAATGCGTTTGAGCAACTTGAGCTCTACGGCCAAAGGCGTTTTGCCCGGGGCCAGGCCCGTGCGGTTGCCCAGGCGAAAAATATGCGTGTCCACCGCCATGGTGGGCTCTCCAAAAGCAGAGTTGAGCACCACGTTGGCCGTTTTGCGGCCCACCCCAGGCAGGGCTTCGAGGTCTTCACGCGTGCGGGGCACTTGGCCGCCGTGTTGTTCCACCAAAATTCGGCAGGTTTCCATCAGGTGCTTGGCTTTGCTGCGGAACAGGCCAATGGTCTTGATGTGGTCCTCTAGGCCCTCCTGGCCCAGCGCCAGGATCTTTTGCGGCGTGCCCGCCACCGGAAACAGTTTGCGTGTGGCCTTGTTCACGCCCACATCGGTGGCCTGGGCCGACAGCAGCACAGCGGCCAGCAGCTCGAAGACGCTGGTGTATTCCAGCTCGGTCACGGGCATCGGGTTGGCCGCTTGTAGAGTGGCAAAGAAGGATTCGATCTGTGCGGGTTTCATGGGGTGTCCAGAAGTTGGCAAAATGACGGCCAAGTCAACACGGGAAGATACACCATGCCTTTGCAATTTGCCGACCGCCTGAACAACGTCGAAACCTCCGCCATCCGCGAGCTGTTCAAGCTCCTGGGCAAGCCCGGCATCATCAGCTTTGCGGGTGGCTTTCCTGACAGCGCCATGTTTGACGTGGAGGGCATCCGCGAAGCCAGCAACGCCGCGCTGAGCCAAGACCCCGGCGCAGCCCTGCAGTATGGCGCGACCGAAGGCTTTGGCCCGCTGCGCGAGCAACTGGCGCACTTCATGGGCCAAAAGGGGGCCAAAGACGTCACGGCTGACCAATTGATCGTGACCACGGGCAGCCAGCAAGGGCTGGATTTGATCGGCAAAACCATGATCAGCCCCGGCGACAAGGTGATCGTGGAAGGCCCGACATTTTTGGCCACCATCCAGTGCTTTCGCCTTTACGGAGCCGAACTCATCAGTGCGCCGGTAGACGGCCACGGCGTCAAGACCGATGAGCTGGAGAAGCTGATCGCCGAGCACCAACCCAAATTTGCGTACCTGATTCCCACCTTCGGCAACCCCAGCGGTGCCTTGCTCAGCGCCGAGCGCCGCCAGCAGGTGCTTCAGATGGCGGTCAAACACCAGACCCTGATCGTCGAAGATGACCCCTACGGTGATTTGTACTTTGGCGAAGCCCCACCCCCCAGTTTGCTGGCCATGAGTGCGTCGGTGCCCGGCAGCCGCGAGCTGCTGGTGCATTGCGGCTCGCTGTCCAAAGTGTTGTCGCCCGGCCTGCGCGTGGGCTGGATGGTGGCACCGGCCGAGTTGCTGTCACGCGCCACCATGTGCAAACAGTTCAGCGATGCCCACACCAGCACCTTTGCCCAAGCCACGGCGGCGCAATACCTGTTGGCAGGCCGCATGCCCGCCACGCTCGACAAAGTGCGCAGCGTGTATGCCCAGCGCGCCCAGACCATGGGCGACGCTTTGCGCCGCGAATTGGGCGATGCGGTCGAGTTTGTGCAACCCCAAGGGGGTTTGTTCGTGTGGGCACGCCTCACAGGCGCAGGCGGCAAGGTCAAGGATGGCAATGTGTTCGCCAAAAGCGCCATCGCGCAAGGCGTGGCCTTTGTGCCGGGCACACCGTTTTTCTGCGCCCACCCCGACCACGCCACCTTCCGCCTGAGCTTTGCCACCGTGGGCGAAGACAAGATACTCGAAGGCGTTGCGCGCCTGGCCAAGGCTTTGTAAACCATGGACAACCAGGCGCGATGTGTCACCGTCAATGGATCCGAAGTTTGGCTGCAAGGGCGGGGCGACGAAAACATCCTCATGCTGCATGGCTGGCCCGACACCCGCGCCCTGTGGGACGGCACCGTGGCCGCACTGCAAGACCGCGCCAGTTGTGCCCGCTTGACACTGCCTGGCTTTGAAACTGGCCCCGCTGCAACCAGCCTGGACGACATGTGCCAGCTGCTGCGCCAGGTGGTGGACCGCATCAGCCCCAACCAGCCCGTGACCTTGATGTTGCACGATTGGGGCTGCATTTTTGGCTACGAATTTGCCATACGCCACCCAGAGCGCGTGGCCCGCGTGGTGGCGGTGGATGTGGGGGACCACAACTCGGGTGCCCTGCTGCGCGAATGGGGTTGGAAGGAAAAGCTGTCTGTCATGGGCTACCAAGTGTGGCTGGCCTTGGCCTGGAAGCTGGGCGGCAACTTGGGCACCCGCATGACCCGCGCCATGGCCCGCTGGCTGCGCTGCCCCACGGCCCCGGCCTCAATCACCCACAAGATGAATTACCCCTATGCCATGCAGTGGTTCAGCACGGCAGGCGGCTTCAAGCGGGCGGCACCAATCGAGTTGCCCATGCCGCTGCTGTTTGTCTACGGCGAGCGCAAACCCTTCATGTTCCATTCGGCCAAATGGCTGGAAAAAGTCGCGGTTCAACCCGGCAGCGCAGCACAGAGCTTGCCCTGTGGCCACTGGGTCATGGTGTCCAAACCTGAAGCTTTCCATGCGCGAGTGCGTCAATGGTTGTGGGGCGAAGCCTGAGCGTACAAGACTGAAAGGCTCGTGCATGAAACCTGAAGACCTGATGAAACTGGTCAACACGCCCATGCCCTATGGCAAACACAAAGGCATGTTGATCGCCGATTTGCCCGGCAACTACCTCAACTGGTTTGCACGTGAGGGTTTCCCCAAGGGTGAAATCGGTCAACTGCTGCAGCTCATGCAGGAGATTGACCACAACGGCTTGAGTGACTTGCTCAAACCCCTGCGCCAGCCTCGATGAGTTGGGGCTTGAGGCCATTTTTGGCCAGCAGACTTGGAGCGTTGGCTCAATCGTCCTCGGCTGCGCTGATCTCGGGAAACAGCACCTCGGTGAACCCAAAGCGGCTGAAGTCGCGTACCCGCATGGGGTAGAGCTTGCCGATCAGGTGGTCGCATTCGTGTTGCACCACGCGGGCGTGAAAACCGTCCACCGTGCGGTCGATGGGTGTGCCTTTTTCATCGAAGCCGATGTAGCGGATGCGTGACCAGCGCGGCACCACACCGCGCAAGCCGGGCACCGACAAACAGCCTTCCCAATCGTGCTCTTCCTCGGCCCCCAGCGGCGTGATGTCCGGGTTGAGCAACACTGTGCGCGGGACCAGCGGGCGGCCCGGGTAGCGCGGGTTCACGGCCGTGCTGCCAAATATCACCAATTGCAGGTTCACGCCAATTTGCGGGGCGGCCAGGCCTGCGCCGTTCACGGCCGCCATGGTGTCGTGCAGGTCAGCGATCAAGGCGTGCAGCTCGGGCGTGTCAAAGGTTTGCACCGGCTCGGCCACGCGCAGCAGGCGAGCATCGCCCATCTTGAGAATTTCTCGAACGGTCATGAACTGGTCTCCAAAAATTCAAGTGCCCCTGCGTGGCCTGCATCCGCGCGCGCTTTTTCCTGGTTGCGCAAATCCACGCGGCGGATCTTGCCCGAAATGGTCTTGGGCAGGTCGCTGAACTCGATGCGGCGCACCAATTTGTAGCCCGACACCCGCTCTCGCATGAACTTGAAAATCGCCCTCGCCGTGGCCGCATCGGGTGCGTGTCCCGGGGCCAAAATCACATAAGCCTTGGGCACCAAGCCGCGCACGGGGTCGGGCGAGGGCACCACGGCCGCCTCGGCCACGGCCGGGTGTTCGATCAGCGCGCTTTCCAGCTCGAAGGGGCTGATGCGGTAGCCCGAGGACTTGAACACATCGTCGGCCCGTCCCACATAGGTGATGTAACCCTGCTCGTCGCGCTGGCCCACGTCGCCCGTGTGGTAATACCCATCGCGCATGGCCTCGGCGGTTTTGTCCGCGTCGTCGGCATAGCCGTTCATCAGTGCGGTGGGGCGGTGTGCCAGGTCGATGCAAATCTCGCCTTCGTCGGCGCTTTCGCCATCGGCGTTGAGCAGCACCATCCGGTAACCAGGCAAAGGCCGCCCCATCGAGCCCGCTTTGAGCGGCGCACCCGGTGGGTTGCCAATCTGGGCGGTTGTCTCGGTCTGGCCATAACCGTCGCGGATGGTGATTTGCCAAACGGCCCGCACCTGTTCGATGACTTCGGGGTTGAGTGGTTCGCCCGCCGAGATCAACTCGCGCAACTGCACAGGCCAGGCTTTCAGGTCTTCTTGAATCAGCATGCGCCACACCGTGGGCGGTGCGCACAAGGTGTTGACCTGGTGTTGCACCAGCGTGCCCAGAATGTCCGGTCCGTTGAAGCGTGCGTAGTTGTAAATGAACACGCAGGCCTGCGCGTTGAGCGGCGCAAAAAAGCAGCTCCAGGCGTGCTTGGCCCAGCCCGGCGAGCTGATGGTCCAGTGCACATCGCCTTTTTGCAGGCCCAGCCAGTACAGGGTGGACAAATGCCCCACCGGGTAGCTTTGCTGGGTGTGTTGCACCAGCTTGGGTTTGGCCGTGGTGCCCGAGGTGAAGTACTCGAGCAAAGGATCGGTCACCCGGGTCGGCTCGGGCGGGGTGAAGGCAGTGCTGGCTTGGTGCGACAGCGCGTAATCTTGCCAACCCGCAGGCAAGCTGGCGCCGCCTGACACGCTCACCAAGGTCAGCCCCTTCGTCACGGCGCCGGGCAAATCCAGCACCTTGGCCATGCCCCCCGTGTTGGTGATGATGCACTTGACCCGCCCGCGTTCCAAGCGGTCTTGCAAATCGTCGCCCGACAGCAACGTGGTGGCGGGAATCAACACCACGCCCAGCTTGATCGCGGCGAGCATGGTCTCCCAAAGCGGCACCTCGTTGCCCATCATCAGCAAAATACGGTCGCCCTTGCGCGCACCCAGGGCCACCAACCAGTTGGCCACTTGGTTGGATCGCTGCGACAGCTCGGCATAGCTCAGGCGGAACTGCTCGCCCGAGGCCTCCACGATGTGCAAAGCCGGGGCGGGGTTGTCGCGCGCGATGCTGTCAAAGTAGTCCAGCCCCCAATTGAAATGCGTCAAAACAGGCCAGCGAAACGCCGCCACGGCGGCTTCGTAGTCGGTGCGGTGGGTCAGCAAAGCATCGCGGCTGGCCAAAAATTGTTCAAGTTCGCTCATGGGCTCCTCGGCGGGTGTGGGGTGCTAGGTCATACGGCCAAAACAGTTTAGCGCCTGCGCAGGGTGTGTTGCATGAGGGCTTGTCTGGAGGCGTATGTCTGCTGGCGGCATCCCAGCGTCTGATAAGCTTTTCCGTAAATGCTTAATTTGATAACAAGAAGAAATTTGAGAATTGATGATTTTTGCACCTTCAAAATGGGCCACGTCTGTGCTCCTGGTTGGCTGGCTCGCCATGCATTTGGGAGCTGGGGCCGAGACCTTTTCAACGCGACCGGATGGTCCGGATGCCGAGCGTTTGGGGATGAAACAAGGTTACCCAGTGTGCGCCCAACCTTTGACCCGACCCGAGTGTCGGGTGGGCGCCTGGTCGGCGAATGAAACAATCGGCGCCAGTTCGGTGGTGCGCCCGGGAGGTGATCCCATGCCGCTGCCGCGTTGGCAAGACGCGCCCGCCATCCACTACCGGTGGGGCTTGTTCAACAAGAGCCTGGACGACTTCATGGCCGACACCAAAACCACCGGCCTGATGGTGATCAAAGATGGCCGCGTGGTGGCTGAACGCTACCAATACGGCCGACAACCCGACATGCAGTTTCGGTCTTTTTCCATGGCCAAAACATTCACGGCCATGCTGGTGGGCATGGCCCATGGCAAAGGCCTGATTCGCTCACTGGACGATAAAGCGGCCGACTACTGGCCTGAAATAGCGCCCTCCGCTTACGGCCAAACCACCATCCGCAATTTGCTGCGCATGTCGTCTGGTGTGCCTTTTCGGGAGCTTTACACCTGGACGCCCGACGACGACATCTGGCTGTGGGGCCGTGTTCTGTATTCGCCCGAAAACCGCATGCGGCCCGAAAAAATTGTCGAATACCTCAACACCAAGACCACCCGCGAAGCAGAGCAGGGCTTGCGCTTCAAATACGCCACCATCGAAACAGAAATTTTGGGCAGGGTTTTGAGTCGTGCCGCAGGCATGAGCATCACCCAGATGACCGAAGATTGGTTGTGGAAACCCATGGGCGCGCAAGCCCAGGCGCGTTGGTTGCTGGCAGGTGCCGACCAAGGCGAGGGCACCGGCGGAAGCTTCAATGCCACGCTGCGCGACTACGCACGCTTTGGTGTGTTGCTGGCCAACGATGGCCTCAGGGACGGTGTGCAGATCATCCCCCGCGATTACCTGCTGGACGCGACCGATGCAGCACGCCAACCGGCGGCATTTCGGCCGCGCAACGCGACGCCGGGCATGGGTTACGGCTACCAAACTTGGATTGCGCCCTTCAAAGAGCGCACATTTGCGTTGCAAGGCATCCATGGTCAACACATCATGGTGCAGCCCAAATCGGGCATTGTGATGGTGCAGACCTCGGTCAATGACCAGCCCAGCGGCCGACAAGACCCACGGCCCTACCAACTGCGCGACGCCTTGTGGCTGGGGGTGCTCAAAAGTCTGGGTGGGGTCACGGACTGAAAAAACGCCAATAAGTCAACTGATCGGTCTGAATGGGTCGTCAGGTTCAATTTGACGATTGCATCAACTGCCTTGGGACATGGCGCGTTGCAAGTCATCGATCAGGGCCTGATTTCGAGAGATCTTTTTTCGATCAGGTGGACACAGTGCAACGATGTGGGTGCCGAACTTGGTTTGTGGGGTCCAGGGGGTCAGCACTTTGACCAAACTGCCTTGTTCGATGGCAAGAACGCACAGGTAGTCGGGCAACAGGGCGATGCCCATGCCCGCCAAGGCCGCTTCCAGCACGGCTTCTGGGTTGTCCACGCGGTACCGCCCACTCACTTTGACTTCAACATGGCGGGGCTCGCTCGGGTTGGCGGCCTGGTTGTGCTGCAAGGTCCAGTGGTCATCGGTGTTGTCGCGACGGTAATACACACACGCGTGACCGTTCAGCTGGGCAGGTTCAGCGGGCAGGCCGTGTTGGGCGATGTAGGCTGGGGCTGCGGTCAAAAACCATTTGATTTCGGTCAGGGGGGTGCCGTGTCGCTCGTGCTGCGAGTGGCTGGACCAACGCAAGGCGACGTCGATGCGTTCGGTGGCCATGTCCATCATGCGGTCGGTCAGCATGAGGTCGATCTCCAGATTGGGGTGCATCTTGAGAAACTCTGGCAGGTGCTTGGCCAAAACCCGCTGCCCCCAGGACACCGGTGCGGTCAATCGCAAATTGCCACTCAGCTCGGTTCGCAGTGAGCGCACGCGCTCCATGCCATCGGACACTTCGGCCAGTGCCCTTTTGGCATAGTCCACATAGGTTTCTCCGGCTGGCGTCAGCGCGATCTTGCGGGTGCTTCTGCTGAACAGCGTGGTTTCCAGGCGCTCTTCCAGTTGTGCGATGCGCTTGCTGATCAGGCTTTTCGCCACGTCCAAAGAAACGGC
This sequence comes from Limnohabitans sp. Rim8, assembly GCA_945897795.1. GTDB lineage: Bacteria > Pseudomonadota > Gammaproteobacteria > Burkholderiales > Burkholderiaceae_C > Limnohabitans_A. The sequence continues at coordinate 34,692 of CAMDFT010000012.1, forward strand.
GGCCTGACTGACGCTGCGGCATTCCGCCACCATCAGAAAAGCTTCAAGCATGTCGGTGGAGATGGGGCGTTGCGGCCGATCGGACGAGTTCATTGTTCGTGATTCATAAACAATCGATTTGCATTACAGCAGTTGTTTTGACGCGGGTCAATTTTTAAACTGGCATCGCGATTGTTCATGAAACCAAACAAACCACGGAGACAACATGAAAATTCACGCAGACCCGATCACCGTCAATTGCAAAAAAGTGCTGGCTGGATTGCAGCTGATGGGTGCCCCCTACGAGTTGGTGCACGTTGACTACTTCAAGGGGGAGCAAAAACTGGAACCCTTTGTCAGTCTGAACCCCAACGCGTCTTTGCCGGCCATGGTGGACGGCGATTTGGAGCTCTGGGAGTCCAACGCCATCTTGCAGTACGCCGCTGACAAAACAGGCCACGCATCGTCGTACCCCCAGGATTTGAAAACCCGTGCCGACATCAACCGCTGGTTGCTGTGGGAGTCTTCCAGCTGGTTTCCAAGCTGTTATGTCTTCCTTGTGGAAAACTGCGTCAAGCCTTTGCTGGGCGGCGCACCTGACCCGGCAGTCTTGGCGGCGCAAGAGGCTCAGTTCCACAAGCTGGCGGGTATTTTGGACAAACGCCTGGCATCCAGCCGCTGGGTGTGTGGTGACCAAGTCACCATTGCGGACATCGCCTTGGCTGCCCCCTTGCATTTGCACGGTTGGCAAAAGTTGCCTTTGGGCCCCCACAAAAATCTGACACGCTGGCTGCTGCAAGACATTGAGGCATTGCCTTGCTGGCAAAACACCATGGTGTACGAAGGCTTCACCACCCAAAAAACGAATTGACATCAGCCATGACCGATTTGCACGCCGTCCGCGCGACTCTGAATTACTCAGAGGACAACGGCCAACCGCCGGATTATTATTTTTACGAGCCGGACCCGAGCGTGAAGCTCAATCCGCCGGGGACGGACGTGCATGAAGTGGCCATTCACGATGCTTGGCCTTTGCGACATGACATTCGTCTGGACAAGGAGGGCTTTGAGTTGCATGACTTTGACCCTTCCTTCAAGGACTTTGCCGATGAAGCGAAGGTCAAGCAGGTGTTCTATCAGCAGGTGGTGGATTTTGTGAAGACCCATACGGGGGCCAAGCGGGTGGAGGTTTTTGACCACACCATCCGGCAGCGCTTGCCCGCTGATCTGAAGCAGCAAACCGAGGTCCAAAGGCCAGCTGTCTTGTTGGTGCACAGCGACTATACGGTCAAGAGTGGGCCACAAAGGGTGCACGACATCTTGCCCGCTGACGCCCCGCAGCTGCTGCAAGGCCGGGTGGCTTTTTACAACGTGTGGAAGCCGCTGTACCAACGGGTTGAGGAGTTGCCCTTGGCCATGTGCGATGCCTCGTCGCACGATGAGGGCGACATGCTGCGCATGGAGCTCAAGTACCTGGACAGAACGGGTGAAATTTACGTGATGCGGCATTCGCCCAAACACCGCTGGATGTTCTTTCCATTCATGGAGGCGCACCACGCCTTGCTGCTCAAAACCTATGACTCGGCTACGGATGGTCGCTGTAGGTTCATGGGGCATTCGGCTTTTGAGCACCCGGATACCGCGCCCGATGCCCTGAAACGCGAAAGCATCGAAGTGCGCACGATGGCGTTTTTCTGAACGGTTTTGCCTTGTGGTGGGCAACCAAGCGGCCTACGATGCTGGCTTCTTTCCAATTAGCAGACTTGACCCATGAGCCAGCCTGGTGCGCGTTCCGAATTCACAGCCCGGTATTTCGTTGAAAGCACGGTGCCCTCCGACAAGGTGGCGGAAATCATTGCCGGGGAGCAGTCCAGTGGCACCTTTGTCACCTTGCCCGGCGAAACCGCGCAATTGAAAGAGCGCTCGCGTGCCCGGGTTACCCGTGTGCAGCCGATGACGGCCAGCGCGCAGCCCACGCTGCACAGTGCTGTGCTGCAGCGCCAGGGGCTGGACGGGCCTTTTGAGCGGGCCGAAATCGAGATTGCGTTTCCGGTGGACAACGTGGGGGCCAATTTGCCTTCGCTTTTGGCCACGGTGGCGGGCAATTTGTTTGAGCTCGGTGAGGTCACGGCTTTGCGCTTGCTCGATCTGGATTTGTCACTGGCTTATGCCGCCGAGTTTCAGGGCCCGGCTTTTGGCATCGAGGGCACACGCCAGTTGGCGGGTGTGCACGGGCGTCCCTTGGTGGGCACGATCGTCAAACCCAGCATTGGTTTGAGTGCCGAGCAAACGGCGCAGCTGGTGGATTCGTTGTGCGCTGCTGGGATTGATTTCATCAAGGACGATGAATTGATGGCCAATGCGCCGTACGAGCCCTTTGCCACGCGGCTGGCGGCGGTGATGCCGGTGCTGCATCGCCATGCCGACCGATTGGGGCGCATGCCGATGTATGCCTTCAATGTGTCGGGCTCGATCGATGACATGCTGCGCCAAAGCGACGCTGTGGCGACTGCCGGTGGCACGTGTGTCATGGTCAGTGTCAATTGGATGGGCTTTGCCGGGGTGGAGCATTTGCGCAAGAACACAGCTTTGCCCATTCATGGCCATCGCAATGGTTGGGGAGCCTTGACGCGCCACCCTGGCTTGGGGTTTTCTTTTGCGGCCTACCAAAAGTTGTGGCGACTGGCGGGGGTGGACCATTTGCATGTGAATGGGCCCAGCAGCAAATTTTGGGAGCCCGATGCGTCGGTGTTTGCCAATGCGCAGGACTGCTTGCGTCCGTTTGCAGGCTTGCAGCCTTTGATGCCTGTTTTTTCTTCGGGCCAATGGGCCGGTTTGGCCCCGGAAATTTACCAGCAGCTGGCCTCTTGCGACCTGATGCATTTGGCTGGTGGGGGCATCATTGGCCACCCCGATGGCACCGCCGCCGGGGTGCAAAGCATGCGCCAGGCTTGGGAGGCGGCCGTTGCGGGTGTGGACCTGCAGCAGGCCGCCGTCAGTCACAGCGCTTTGGCCCGGGCTTTGTCGCATTTTGGGTGAGCTGACGTATGACTGAACCCACACCCACACCCACACCCACACCCACAACAGCCAGCGCCATGCGGCTGGCTTTTTATGGCGACGATTTCACAGGCTCGACCGATGCGCTGGAGGTGCTGAGCTTTGCGGGGCTTCGCTGCGCCTTGTTTTTGCAGGTGCCCAGTGCGGACTTGCTCGAGGCCTTGGGGCCGTTTGACGCCGTGGGCGTTGCCGGTCACAGCCGTGCCATGAGTCCGGAAGAAATGGACGCGCAGTTGCCACCTGTTTTGGCCGCTTTGGCCCAGTTGCCGGTGCCCTTGATGCATTACAAGGTGTGCTCGACTTTTGACAGCCATCCCGATGTGGGCAGCATTGGGCATGTGATGGATTTGGCGCGCCAGGCCTTTGGTTCCGGGGTGATTCCGGTGGTGGCTGCCAACCCGGCCCTGGGCCGTTATTGCGCTTTTGGGCACTTGTTTGCGCGTTCGGCAACAGATGGCCAGGTGCATCGTATCGACCGCCATCCCATCATGCGTGTGCACCCTGTGACGCCCATGACCGAGTCTGACCTGGCCAAGCATCTGTCCATGCAGACGCGCCAAACGGTGGCGACTGTCACGCTGCCTGTGTTGGAGCGGTCCGAGGCGCAGCAGGATGCCGAGGTGGACGCTTTGTTGGCGTCGTCCTGCGAGGCATTGCTGTTTGATGGCACCCGGGCGGAACACCTGACGGCCACCGGTCGGCATTTGACGCGTTTGTCGGCTTTGAGCGCGGGACCGATGTTTGCCGTGGGCTCTTCTGGGTTGGAGTACGCCTTGACGCAATGGTGGCGTGAAGGTTCGCCCACGCCATGGCCTGCGCAGGCCTCGTCTTTTGAAGGGTTTGCGGCCGTTCCTCAGGTGTTGGTGGTGTCGGCCAGTGCTTCGGCCTTGAGCGCGCAGCAAGTCGACGCGGCCGTGCAGGCGGGCTTTGCCGAGGTGGCTTTGGATGTGAGTGCCTGGCTGTCGCAGCGCGAACAGGCCTTGGCGGACATGGCCGAGGCCATCGTGTCGGCTTGGTGCAGTGGGCACAGCGTGGTGGTGCACACGGCACGCGGCACGGGGGATGCGCGCATCGGCCAAATGCGTGAGCGATTGATGGCCTCGGGGCTGTCAAAGGCGCAAGCAGCGCTGCAAGGCGGGCGTTTGGTGGGCGAGTGCTTGGGTGAATTGACCGAGCGGGTGTTGCAAACCGTGGAAGTGCCACGTCTGCTGCTGTCTGGCGGCGACACATCGAGCGCCATCATGCAGCGGCTGGGTCCGCAGGCCTTGCAGGTGTTGGCCCGTTTGGCGCCGGGTGCCCCTTTGTGCAAGCTCTTGTCCGACAAACCCCATTTGCGCCAGCTAGAGGTCGCCTTGAAAGGCGGTCAAATGGGATCGGCTGATTTTTTTGTCCAGGCTTTACGGGGGCGCGAGGCTTGAACGCGGGTGCCGCGGTCGAGTGGGTGCCCTGTTGGCCAATGAATAAAGGATGTGTATGACGTTGTCAGCTTCAAATGGGCGCGTGGCCCTGGTGACCGGTGGGGCCAAAGGCATTGGCGCTGAAGTGGGTCAGGCTTTGGCCGCCAAAGGGTTCAAGGTGTGGGTGGCCGACAAAGATGTGCATAGTGCACAGGCTTGGGCGGCAGCGCTGCAACAGCAAGGGGGACACGCCCAAGCCGTGATGCTGGATGTGGCCGATCCAGACTCGGTGGCGCAGGTGTTTGCGGCCGTGGAGGCGGATGATGGGCGCTGTGATGTGCTGGTCAACAGTGCAGGCATCGCCAAGGTTTTCCCGTTTCTGGATTTTCCCTTGGACAACTTCGTGGCCACGATGGCGGTCAATGTGACGGGGACTTTGTTGTGCGCGCAACACGCCGCCCGGTTGATGGTGCCTCAGCGCTGGGGCCGCATTGTGAACATCGCGTCGGTGGCGGGTTTGCGGGCGGTGGGCAAGGGGCGCACGGCCTATGGCACCTCCAAAGGGGCGGTGGTGGCTTTGACCCGGCAAATGGCGGTCGAGTTGGCCGAACACGGCATCACCGCCAATGCGGTGTGCCCCGGTCCGGTAGACACGCCCATGACGCGCGAGTTGCACTCCGAGCAGTTTCGCGTCGAATACGCCAAGGCCATTCCCATGGCGCGTTATGGCCTGACCAGCGAGATTGCGGCGGCGGTGATGTACCTTGTGTCGGATGAGGCGAGCTACACCACGGGGGTGGCCTTGCCGGTCGATGGCGGTTTCATGTCGGCCGGTGCACCAGGCTTGTGAGCGCGTGTTCACGCAAGGCCTGATAGATATGGAGTAACAGATGCCGACTGATATGAAGTTTGTGGACACCGATGTTTTGCGCATCGGCTACCAAGAGTGGAACCCGAGCGCGCAGCGCACGGTGATTTTGTTGCACGGTTGGCCCGACAGTGTGCGCACTTGGTCTGGCGTGGTGCCTTTGCTGGCTGCCCAAGGATGGCGTGTGGTGGTGCCGGCCTTGCGGGGGTTTTCGCCCACACGGTTTTTGCACCCTGAGACGCCGCGCAGTGGGCAGATTTCTGCCTTGGGTCGCGATGTGCTCGATTTGATCGAGCGGCTGCACTTGAAGCAACCGGCTTTGGTGGGCCATGACTGGGGAGCCCGTGCGGCGGCAAGTGCCTGCGCTTTGCAGCCGGGTGTGGCCAGCCACTTGGTCATGATGTCGGTGGCTTATGGCACCAATTTGCCATCGCAAAATCTGTCGCTGACACAGGTGCGCAACTATTGGTACCACTGGTTCATGGCCACGCCCAGGGGGCAAGCCGAGGTGCGTGAGCGGGGGGCTGCCTTTGCCAAAATCATGTGGGACACCTGGTCGCCAGCCGGTTGGTATGACGATCAAGAATTCGATGCCACGGCCGAAGTGTTTGCCAACGCCGACTGGCCAGAGGTGACGCTTCATTCTTACCAGCACCGCTGGGGGCATGCACCGGGCGATCCGCGATATGCCGCCGAAGAAGAAGCCTTGAGCAGGGTCTCGCCCCTGGATGTGCCGACTTTGATGTTGCATGGCGGCGTGGATGGCGTGAACCCTGCGTCCACATCGGAGGGGCAAGCGCCGCTTTTTCTGAACCGTTATGAACGCAGGGTGCTGCCCGCGTGTGGTCATTTCCCGCAGCGTGAAGACCCCGCTCAAGTGGCCCAAGAACTGATCCGGTTTTTGGCCGACTGAACGACTGGGCCGGTAAGCCACAACTTTGAGCTTGGTGAGCCTTGGGAAGCTAGGGTCTTCAGAGTCCCTTGCAGACCACTTGCTGCGCTTGGGCCGTGCTTTGCCGGTGGTCAAGGGGGGTGTTTTGCAGCCAGCGGGCCATGTCTTGCAACGGCTCGCGGGTGCGCAGTTGGCGTGTCAGCAGGTGCCAGCCTTCGGGGTAAACGACGACATCGGTCTTGCCCGGCTGTGGCACTGCTGTGTTCAGGTGCGTGAACCAATCGCACACGGGTTGCGGCGGGATGATGCGGTCGCGCAGGCCATACAGCACCAGGGTGCGCTGGGGTGGCAAGGCGGTTTGGGTTTGGGCACGGCCCATCAGTTCGGTCACCCCGGCCAGGCTGCCCACGCGGGTGGCTTTGATGAACAGCGGGTCGCGGCTGAAGTCGCGAGCAACTTCGATGTCGTCGGTGGGACGGATTCCCAGCGAGGGCAGGCCCCGCCCGGTGAAGCTCATGTCAGGCGCCACCAGGTTCATGGTGTACAGGCTCAAGCGTTGGTACCAGGGCATGCTGCTCGCGCCCCAGACGGCGGGGGCTTTGAGGATGAGTTGGTCTGCAGCCAATCCGGGCGCTTCGCTGGCGGCCAGCAGCACCAAGGCACCGCCCATGCTTTCGCCCACCACCGTCAGAGGCAGGCCGGGGTGGCGCTCGCGCAGTTGGGCGGCAATGTGGCGCAGGTCGGCCAGCAGCGTCTTCGTGCCAGGCCAGATGCCCGGCTGGGGGTTGGCACCAAAGCCGCGCTGGTCGTAGGCGTACACGGTGGCCTGCAGTTCGGCCACCAGGTGCTGGGCGAGCGGCTCAAAGGCCTTGCTGTAATCGTTGAAGCCATGCACCGCCAGCACGATGTGCTGCGGCTGAGGGCTGACCCAGAATCTGCCGACCAGGCTTGTGCCTGTGGGCAAGTCAAAGCGGGTGGGGGTGGATGGGACAGGGTGGCTGACCACAATTTTGTCGGGCAGCACAGGCGCGAGGGCTTGCGGTGCCGAGACCGAACAGGCGGCCAGCAGCGCGAGGCCAGCGGTGACGAGGCTGCGCTGGAGGAGTTTGAAGGGCTGCAGCTTGGGTTTGTGCTTTGACACTCAAAGCCCTTTGAGTTTGTGCAGCGCGGCGTGCAAGGTTTCGTCGGTTTTGGCAAAGCAAAAGCGGATGACTTTTTGGTCGAAGCCATTGCCATAAAAGGCCGACAGGGGGATCGCGGCCACGCCGATCTCAGCAGTGAGCCATTGGCAGAAGTCGGCTTCGCTCAGGTTTTTTTCAGGCACTTGCAGGTCCGAGATGTCGGCGCACTGGAAGTAGGTGCCTTCACCGGGCAAAAGCCTAAAGTGGGTTTGCGCCAAGCCTTGGCGAAACAAGTCGCGCTTGCGTTGGTAAAAAGCGGGCAACTCCAAATAGGGCGCGGGGTCAGCCATGTAACGTGCCAAGGCGTGTTGCATGGGGGTGTTCACGGTGAACACCATGAACTGGTGCACTTTGCGCAGCTCGGCGGTGTAATCAGCCGGGGCGGCCACGGTGCCGACTTTCCAGCCCGTCACATGGTAGGTTTTGCCGAAACTGGAGACGATGAAGGCGCGCGCAGCCAGGCCGTCGAAGTGCGCTGCACTCCAGTGCTGCAAAGGGGCGTAGACCATGTGTTCGTAGACCTCGTCGCTGATCAGCACCACATTGGTGGGGGTCAGGATGTCTTGTAGGGTCAGCATTTCCTCGCGTGTCCAGACCATGCCGCTGGGGTTGTGCGGTGTGTTAATCAGGATGGCGCGAGTGCGCGGGCCGATGGCTGCGCGAATGCGGTCGAAGTCTGGGCGAAAGCTGCCAGGGGTCAGGGGCACGCGCACCACGCGGCCACCGGCCAGCTCGATGTTGGGCACGTAGCTGTCGTAACAGGGTTCGAGCACGATCACTTCGTCGCCAGGGTGCACGATGGCCAAGATGATGGCGAGTATGGCTTGGGTGGCACCGGCGGTGACAGTGATCTCGCTGGCCGGGTTGTAGCGGCGGCCGTACAGGGCTTCGATTTTGGCGGCTACGGCTTCGCGCAGCGGGGCCACGCCAGGCATGGGCGGGTATTGGTTATGGCCATCGCGCATGGCGTCATTGACCAAGTCGGTGAGTCTGGGGTCACACGGAAAGTCCGGGAAGCCCTGGCCGAGGTTGACGGCTTTTTTCTCGGCCGCCAAGGCGGACATGACGGTGAAGATGGTGGTGCCCATGTGGGGCGCCTTGGAGAGGAGGGTGGGGCTGTTGGCGGTCATGAGTATCAGAATGGCGTTGGCGTTCAGAGTTCGTAATCGTTGACGTGGCCCGTCATGGCTTTGGCAATCAGCGGTGCGGTCAGGCGGTCGCTCAGCAGTTCGGCAAATTGGTACACAAACTGACGCAAGTAGGCCCCGCGCTTAAAAGCCACGCGGGCCACGTTCATGCCGAGCAGTTGGCCCAGGGGGCGCACGGCCAGGTCTTTGATCGGGTCGTCTTGCACGGCCATCTCGGCCACGATGCCAATGCCCAGGCCCAGGCGCACATAGGTTTTGATGACGTCGGAGTCGATGGCTTCGAGGGCAATGCGGGGCGTGATTTTTTTGGCCGCAAAGGCCTGGTCAATTCGGCTGCGACCGGTGAACGAGGGGTGGTAAGTGATGAGCGGTTCGCTGGCGATGTCTTCGAGCGAGAGGTGGCTTTTGCTGGCCAGGGGATGGTCTAACGGCAGCACCAGCACGTGTTGCCACTCGTAGCAAGGCAGGGTCACCAAGTCTTCGTAGGCGGACAGGGATTCGGTGGCGATGCCGATCTCAGCCGTGTCGTCCAACAGCATTTTGGCCACTTGGTCGGGCGCGCCCTGGTGCAGGCTGATGTTGACCTTGGGGTATTTGTCGCGCAGTTTGGCCACAGGCACAGGCAACACATAACGGGCCTGGGTGTGGGTGGTGGCAATCGACAAAGTGCCGCTGTCCTGGGCGCTGTATTGCTCACCAATTTTGCGCAGGTTGCCCACTTCGCGCAGGATCAGCTCGATGCTTTGCAGCACGTGCAGGCCGGGTTCGGTGATGCGTTTGAGCCGTTTGCCATGACGGGCAAAGATGTCGATGCCCAGTTCCTCTTCCAACTCGATGATGGCCTTGGACACCCCGGGCTGCGAGGTGTGCAGGGCTTTGGCGGTTTCGGTCAGGTTGAGGTTGCGGCGGGCGGCTTCTTGGACGAAGCGGAATTGGTGCAGGTTCATATGTTTATGGGTATATGGATTGCCTGCATTATGCTTTACGTGTCTTATTAAACCAATCCGGCCGCGATTTCGGCCATGAGCGCCGTCATGGCGGGGTGTTCACCGATGGCGGGCAAGAGTTCAAACGACATTTGCGGGTAGGCCTCGGTCAAGCCTTGAACCAGTTCGGGCAGGTCTTCGCGGGCGTGTCGGCCCACGCCCAAAAACATGGGCACGATGCGCACACGGGCCACGCCTTGTTTCATCAGCACTTCCACAGTGTGGGGCAGGTCGGGCTCGGTCAGCTCCAAAAAAGCCACGGCCACAGGCAGGCCGGGGTGCTGCGCACGCATCCGCTCGGCCACGGCGTCGATCGGCAAGCGCCACAGCGGGTCACGCGAGCCATGGGCGAACAAAATCACACCGCTTGCTTCGGTCATGGGGCTTGTCATCGTCTTAAAACCATCCACCAAAAGGCCGCCAGTGAAACGGCGCTGTAAATGAGCGCGGGTGCAGCCGAAGTCAACAGGGGTTGCCAGTTGTTCAGGTTGCCGATGTGGCTGAAAACGCTGTTGAGCAGCGAAAAACTGATGCCTGCGAGCACGCCTGCAAAAACGTGCCCAGCGATTTGTCCCGAGCGGAAATGCAAATAGGCAAAGGGCAGGGCCAACACCAGCATGACCAGGCAACTTAAGGGGTAAAACACTTTGCGCCAAAACTCGATGTCGTAGCGTTGCGCGTTCTGGTTGTTGGCCGACAGGTGGCGAATGTAGCTGAACAACTCCCAGGTGCTCATGCGGTCTGGGCTGAGCAAAGCGGCAGCCACCATGTCGCTGCTGATGTCGGTAGCCCAGATTTTGTTGGCAAGCTGGGTGGCACTGAATGGCGTGGGGTTGGCTGTGCTGGGTAAGAGAATCGATTTTTCTTCCACTTCGCGCAGCTGCCACTGGCCTGGCTCAATCAGTGCCTGGCGGGCTGTGGTGATGCTCAAAAGCTGGCCTTTTTCATTGAAGGCATGAATGCGCACGTCTTGCATCTGGCTGATGCCGTCAAAGCGGCGCACGTTGACCGCGTATTGCTGGCCACCCTGCTTCTCGCGCAACCAAGCACCGGTTTGGCCTGTGGTCAGCTGGCCCATAAAAGGGGCCTTGAATTGCTGTGCCTGTCGTTCTGCCCAGGGCGAGGCGTAGTCACCAAAAAAGAAGGTGATGGCCACAAACACCAGGCCCAGCTTGAGCAGCGAGGAAAGCGCCATCCAGGGCTCAAGACCCCCTGTGCGCAAGATGGTGAATTCGGAACTTTGGGCCAAACGCGCCATGACAAAGATGCTGCCAATCAGCACCGAGATCGGCAGCAATTCGTAAATGTGGTCGGGCGTTTTCAGGGCGATGAAGAGCAGGGCGTGCTGCAACTGGTAACCCTGAGCCGCATGACGCGTCAAAGCCTGCAGCTCGTCAATCAGGTCAAAAAACAAGAACAAGGCCAAAAAGCCCAGGGCCACAAAGACCACGGCGCGGATGATTTCGCCGTAAAGCAACTGGCGCACGGTTTTCATGCGGTGGCCTCCCGATTTGAGCGCACATGAAGGATCAGGTGCCGCCAACTCCAGTTCATGTGGCGCAGGCCCAGCCACACCATGGCAACAGCCATGACGCCGCCGTGCAGGAGCAGCATGAAGGGCAGGGCACCGATGCGGCCCGCACCGATCCAGTTTTGCCCCACGGTGAGCAAGTTGTAGTACGCCACAAAAACAAACAGCGCCAAACCCAGGTGGTAGCTGCGGCCAACCCGGGGGTTGACCGCAGACAGCGCCAGTGCCATCAGGATCAAATTGATGGCGGTGAACAGCAGACCGATGCGCCAGGCCAGTTCAGCATGGTTGGCGGGCGTGGGTTGTTCAAACAGTTGCCAGGTGGTGCTTTGGCGGCTGTTGCGAACCGAATTGGGGGGCATGGAGTTGGCATCAATCAGCAGTTGGTAGCGGTCAAACTGGGTCAGCCGGGTTTCACCCGTGGCGAGGACGGAGAGCCATTGCTGACCGTTTTCCAGAAACAGGAACCGGTCGTTGCCTACAAATTCGACCCGCCCGCGTGAGGCCGTGGTCACGCTTTCGAACTGGTCGTCGCGGCTAGAAACAAACACGTTGTTGCCCGTACGTTCGCCCGGGCTGTCTTTGTCAATGAAAAAGACCCGGTTGCCGCCTGCGGACTCTTGAAACTGGCCGGGCGCGATGCGCTCGACGTCATTGCGTTTTTCAAAGCGCTGGCGCAAGTCCTGGATTTGCTGTTGACTCCAGGGCCAAACAAACAGGGCCAGCAGGGCAATCACCAGCAAAATGGGCCAGGCAAAGCGAAACAGGGGCTGGATGAACTGGCCCAAGCCTTGGCCGCTGGAAAACCAGATGACCATTTCACTTTCGCCGTACATGCGCGATAAAGTGGCCACGCATGAAATAAAAAGGCTCAAGGTGATGATGGTGGTCATGTGACCCAGCACGCTGAAACCCATGACCAGCATCACCTCGGATGGGTTCACGCTGCCCCGGCTGGCCTGACCCAAGGTGCGGATCAAGATGATGGTCATCACGATGGTCACCAAAATGACCAGCGTGGCACCAAAATTGCGGGCAAGGTCTTTGCGTAATGAGGAATGGAATAACATTGGCAAAACAGGAAAACCCGAATTATGAACTTCGAATTTCAAAAGCTCTCTTTGTCACACGCCATGACCGCTTCGGTGGACGCTCTGGTGGTGCTTTGGCCCAGCCAGGTGCAGCCCGATACCCAGGCGGTGGAGCCAGTGTCACGCTTGTTGGCCCAGGCCATTGCCCACGGTGATTTTGAACTCAAGGCCGGTGCCGTACTGACTTTGTACAGCCAGCCGGGCATGGCCGCCCGGCACGTGGTGGTGGCCTGCAGCGCTGACAACCAGCCCGGTCAGATTCGCAGTGCCATGCATGCGGCTTGGGGGGCACTCAAGGCGGGCAAGATCAAACGTTTGGGGTTGCACGTGGTGGGTGATGCGTCTGCCCAAGGCCTGCAAATGGCGCTCAGCAGTCTGGCCGATGCCAGCTACAGCTACACCACCACCCTCAGCAAGCCCAAGGCCCGCACGCTCAAGCAGGTGCTGGTCAGCGCCACGCACGACAGGGCTGAACTGCGCCAAGCGGTGTCCCAGGCCCAGGCCCTGGTGGCCGGGGTCGAGTTGGCCAAAGAGTGGGCCAACCGCCCGGCCAACCATGCCACGCCCACACACTTGGCCGAGACGGCCAAAAGCATTGCCTCGGGCCGCTCTTTCAAATGCGAGGTGCTGGGCCCCAAAGAGGTGGCCAAGTTGGGCATGGGCGCTTTCATGGCCGTGGCCCAGGGCGCAGCCGAGCCTTTGCGCTTCATCGTCATGCGTTACAACGGCGCGGCGGCCTCTCAGGCCCCGGTGGTGTTGGTGGGCAAGGGCATCACCTTTGACACAGGCGGTATTTCCATGAAGCCTGCGGCCGAGATGGACGAAATGAAATACGACATGGGCGGCGCGGCCAGCGTGCTCGGCGTGTTCAAGGCCCTCGGCGAACTCCAGCCCCGCATCAATGTGGTCGGCCTGATCCCAGCCACCGAAAACATGCCGGATGGCCTGGCTGTGAAGCCGGGCGATGTGGTGACCAGCATGAGCGGGCAGACCATTGAAATCTTGAATACCGATGCCGAGGGCCGTCTGGTGCTGTGTGATGCGCTGACCTATGCCGAGCGCTTCAAGCCACAAGCCGTGATCGACATCGCCACCCTGACGGGCGCCTGCGTGATCGCGCTGGGCGCGGTGCGTACGGGCCTGTTTTCAAGCGACGACGCGCTGGCCCTGCAGCTTCAGCACGCGGGCGAGGCCTCGGGCGACACCTGCTGGCGCATGCCTTTGGATGACGACTATGCCGAGGGCCTGAAGTCGCGCTTTGCCGATGTGGCCAACGTGGCTGGCCGGGCCGCGGGCTCGGTCACGGCTGCCAAGTTTTTACAGCGATTTACCAAGAGCTTTGCCTGGGCGCACCTGGACATCGCGGGCACCGCTTGGCGCAGTGGAGCGGCCAAGGGGGCCACAGGACGGCCCGTGGGCTTACTTTTGCAGTACCTGCTGACCGCTGCGCAAGCAACGCCTGCGGTTAAATCCCAGGGCAAATCCAAAGCTGCGGTCAAGTCGGTCGTGAAGGGCAAAGCCAAAGCGCGCACTGCGGACAAGGCTTGAGCTTCCAGCTGGCACCAAGCCACTTGTACCCATGACCCGCATTGAGTTTCACTTCAATACTGGCGAACGACTGCTGCACACTTGCCGCTTGCTGCGCAAGGCGCGTGCTCAAAATTTGCGCATCGCGGTGGTGGGTGCCCCCGCCACGCTCAAGCAACTCGACGCCGAGCTGTGGCGCTTTCAGGATGTGTCATTTCTGGCGCATTGCAACGCCCAAGACGCCCCGGATGTTCAGCATGCTTCGCCTGTGGCGCTAGGACCGGATCCACACGCCTGGGGCATCGACGAGGTGTTGATGAACTTGGGCGATGAGGTGCCTTTGGGCTTCGATCGCTTTGCCCGCTTGATTGAGATTGTTTCCAACGACGAGCACGGTCGCGACCAAGCCCGGATGCGTTGGAAGCATTACAAAAGCCTCGGTTACGAACTTTTACAACACGATTTGTCCAAGGTGGCCCACACATGACGCAAGCTGAAACACCTTCTTCGAGCCCACCTGTCGCTCCGGATCAAATTCCGACTTTGACTCAGGACATGGCGTTGGTCCAAGTGCCGCAGGCAGTGCATGTGGCGCTGGATGCGCGGGTCGCCGAGAAACAGGCTTTGATGGCCTTGTCATCGGATCTGCTTGAAAATCTCCGCCCAGAAATTGAGCGTTTGACGGCGGATTTGGTGCAAAGAACCTTGCAAAGTGTTTGGGACAAGCGCGCGCGGACTTTCGATGGTTTTGAGGCCTGATGTTCCGAGCACACAGGTTTTGGTTTTTCCTGAGTTACAGAAGCGCTTTTTTGCAGTATCTTTACGGCTTGCTTGATTGAAGCAAATTTATTTTCGGAGTTTCTATGAAATTAACTGGTTCACGTTCTTTGACCGTGGTGTCTGTTGCCGTTGCGGCAGTGGTTTTGGCCGCTTGCGGCAAAAAAGAAGTTGTATCGACCGAACTGGTCGTCAAAATCGGTCACGTGGGTCCTGTCAGCGGTGCCATCGCCCACTTGGGCAAGGACAACGAAAACGGTGCCCGTATGGCCATCGAAGAGCTGAACGCTGCGGGCCTGAAGATTGGCGACAAAACTGCCAAATTCGAGTTGTTGGCTGAAGACGACGCAGCCGACCCCAAGCAGGGCACAGCCGCAGCGCAAAAATTGGTCGACGCCAAAGTCAATGGCGTGATCGGTCACCTGAACTCGGGCACGACTATTCCTGCTTCGCAGCTTTACAACGGCGCTGGCATTCCCCAAATCTCTCCATCGGCCACCAACCCCAAGTACACCCGTCAGGGTTACGCGGGCGCTTTCCGCGTGGTGGCTGACGACGTGCACTTGGGCGGCACGCTCGGTAAATACGCTGTGGAGACCCTCAAGGGCAAGAGCATCGCCGTCATCGACGACCGCACTGCCTACGGCCAGGGCGTGGCTGAAGAATTCAAGAAAGCTGTGGCTGCGGCCGGTGGCTCTGTTGTGGGCCACGAGTTCACCACCGACAAAGCTTCTGACTTCAATGCCATCCTGACCACCCTGAAGGCCAAGAAGCCCGATATCGTGTTCTTTGGCGGTATGGACGCTGTGGCTGGCCCGATGTTGCGCCAGATGAAGTCTTTGGGCATCAATGCCAAGTTCATGGGCGGTGACGGCATCTGCACAGCCGAATTGGCCAAGTTGGCCGGTGACGCCATGAAAGACGAAGGCGTGATCTGCGCTGAAGCCGGTGGCGTTGAAGGCGAGCAGAAAGTCGGCATGGACAAGTTCCGTACAGACTTCAAAGCCAAGTACAACGCTGACGTGCAGGTGTATGCCCCCTACGTTTACGACGCCGTCAAAGTCATGGCCACTGCCATGGTCAACGCAGGTTCAGCCGATCCTGCCAAGTACCTGCCTGCTTTGAAAAGCATCAATTACAAAGGCGTGACTGGCAACATCGCTTTCGATGAAAAAGGCGACATCAAAAACGGTGCTTTGACATTGTTCACCTACAAAGGCGGCGAGCGTTCACAGATCGCTGTGGTTCGCTGATGTGTTGGCCCTCCTGATAGGGAGGGCCTTGTTTCAAGGGCAGCAAGATGCTGCGCTTGAAACCACAGACGAAAAAAGCCTGCACACTGTGCAGGCTTTTTTGTTCTGGCGGAGCAGGCGGGATTCGAACCCGCGGTGGGCTATTAACCCACACACGCTTTCCAGGCGTGCGACTTAAACCACTCATCCACCGCTCCGAAGCCTTTGATTGTACCAGTGGGAAAACTGCTTTTCGCAGGCCCCCAGCATTTCTTCTGCTTTGCCGGCAGCATGCAGTCTCAGGGGTTTTTTGCCAATTTCTGATCTGTGTCGCTCAACAGGGGCTTTTTGTCCTTAAACTTCGCCACAGTTTCAAATCCCTTTGACCTTTCTTTGGCGCACAGCCCCATCAGCCCATGAAATTTCGTTTCCCCATCGTCATCATTGACGAAGATTACCGCTCTGAAAATACTTCGGGCTTGGGTATCCGTGCTTTGGCTGACGCCATCGTGGTCGAAGGTCTTGAAGTCCTGGGGGTCACCAGTTACGGCGATCTGTCGCAGTTTGCGCAGCAGCAAAGTCGTGCCAGTGCCTTCATTCTGTCCATCGACGATGAAGAGTTTTCGCCAGGGCCAGACTTGGACCCGGCCGTCATCAACTTGCGGGCTTTCATTGACGAAGTGCGCCGCAAGAACGCCGACGTGCCCATCTACATCTATGGCGAGACCAAGACCTCTCGCCATCTGCCCAACGACATCTTGCGTGAGCTGCACGGCTTTATTCACATGTTTGAAGACACGCCCGAGTTTGTGGCGCGGCACATCATTCGTGAGGCCAAAAGCTATCTGGAAGGCGTCCAACCGCCTTTTTTCAAAGCACTGCTCGACTACGCCGAAGACGGTTCCTATTCGTGGCACTGCCCCGGTCACTCGGGTGGCGTGGCCTTTTTGAAAAGCCCCGTGGGCCAGATGTACCACCAGTTTTATGGCGAGAACATGTTGCGCGCCGACGTGTGCAACGCGGTGGAAGAATTGGGCCAATTGCTGGACCACAACGGCGCCATTGGCGAGAGCGAGCGCAATGCGGCGCGCATCTTCAATGCCGACCATTGCTTCTTTGTGACCAACGGCACCAGCACCTCCAACAAGATCGTCTGGCACCACACCGTGGCTCCGGGCGATGTGGTGGTGGTGGACCGCAATTGCCACAAATCCATCTTGCATTCGATCATCATGACCGGGGCCATTCCGGTGTTCATGAAGCCCACGCGCAACCACTTTGGCATCATCGGTCCGATTCCTAAAAGTGAGTTTGAGCCAGCCGCCATCATGGCCAAGATCAAGGCCAATCCCTTGCTCAAGGGTGTAGACCCGAAAAAGGTCAAGCCGCGCGTGATGACGCTCACCCAGTCCACTTATGACGGTGTTTTGTACAACACCGAAACCATCAAGAGCATGCTGGACGGCTACGTCGAGAATTTGCACTTTGACGAGGCTTGGTTGCCCCACGCGGCCTTTCACCCGTTTTATGGTCCTTACCACGCGATGGGTAAAAAACGCGCCCGCCCGAAAGAGTCGGTGGTGTACGCCACGCAATCCATCCACAAGTTGCTCGCGGGCATCAGCCAAGCCAGCCATGTGTTGGTGCAAGATGCGCAAAACACCAAGCTGGACCGGCACTTGTTTAACGAGGCGTACCTGATGCACACCTCGACCAGTCCGCAGTACAGCATCATTGCCAGCTGCGATGTGGCCGCCGCCATGATGGAGCCACCCGGCGGCACTGCGCTGGTGGAAGAAAGCATTGCCGAAGCGCTGGATTTCCGCCGCGCCATGCGCAAGATCGACGCCGAGTATGGCAAAGACTGGTGGTTCAAGGTCTGGGGCCCGGAGAAGTATGCCGATGAAGGCATTGGCCGTGCCGACGACTGGATCTTGCGCAACGATCCACGCAAAAAATCGAGCAAGTGGCACGGCTTTGGCAACCAATTGGCCGACGGCTTTAACATGTTGGACCCCATCAAGTCGACCATCGTGACACCGGGTTTGGATTTGGATGGCAAGTTTGACAAAACCGGCATTCCAGCGTCCATCGTCAGCAAGTTCTTGACCGAGCATGGCGTGGTGGTGGAGAAGACGGGCCTCTACAGCTTCTTCATCATGTTCACCATCGGCATCACCAAGGGCCGCTGGAACTCTTTGCTCACGGCTTTGCAGCAGTTCAAGGACGAATACGCCAAGAACCAACCGATGTGGAAAATCATGCCGGAGTTCTGCCAAAAGCACCCGCGCTATGAGCGCATGGGCTTGCGCGATTTGTGTCAGCATGTGCACGAGATGTACGCCAAGTACGACATTGCCATTTTGACAACCGACATGTATTTGTCGGACCTGGCCCCGGCCATGCGCCCTTCAGATGCTTATGCCCACATTGCACAACGCAAGACCGAGCGGGTGGAAATTGACCACTTGGAAGGCCGTGTCACTGTCGGTCTGGTCACGCCTTACCCCCCAGGCATTCCTTTGTTGATCCCTGGCGAGGTCTTCAACAAGAAAATAGTGGATTACCTCAAGTTCGCACGCGAGTTCAATGAGAAGTGCCCGGGTTTCGAGACCGACATCCATGGTTTGGTCGAAATCAAGGACGACGATGGCAAGAAGCGGTACTTTGCGGATTGCGTGAAGGCCTGACCCTTGCTTTCGGTGAGGGGCTCTGGTGTATTTGAGTCCTTGGGGAGGGCAGGTGAGCTGGGGCCCTGTGCGGGGGCTCAGAGGCGCTTCGCTTTGC